>MNIJ01000177.1 GCA_001919715.1 Acidobacteria bacterium 13_1_20CM_58_21 | reverse complement strand
GCGGCGACGTATACCACGCCGTGCGGAATGATGCGGCGTTCGCGCTTCTTCTTGAATTCTTTCTTGCGCTTCGCTGCCGCCGTCGGCTTTCCCGGTGCTACGGCAGCGTCCGGCGTTGCGTTTTTCTGCTCTTTTGCCACGATTGACTCCATTCATCTGCATGCTTGAAAACTCTTACGACCGTAAAAGCGGGCGCAAGGCTCCCGCACTCCGAGCAAAGCGCCGCGAAAAAACTAACCCTTCTTACCGAGAACCTTCTTCTTCGCCGCCACCGCGCCGCGCCGCGGACCCTTGCGCGTGCGCGCGTTAGTGTGCGTTCGCTGGCCTCGCACCGGCAGATTGCGGCGGTGCCGGATACCGCGATAGGCCTGAATTTCGATCAGCCGGCGGATGTTCATCTGAATCTCCTTACGGAGATCGCCTTCCACGCGGCCTTCCTTTTCGATTTCCTGGCGAAGATGGTTGATTTCATCTTCGGTCAGGTCGCGAATCTTTTTCTGGTGATCGACGCCCGCCTTTTCCGCGAGCGTCTTCGCGCGCTCCTGCCCGATGCCATAGATCGAGGTTAGCCCGACCCAAAGGCGCTTCTGCGGCGGAAGATCTACACCTGCGATGCGTGCCATGCCATTCTCCTAACGAGGGTCTTTATCCCTGGCGTTGCTTGTGCTTGGGGTTGACGCAAATTACCCGCACCACCCCGCGCCGGTGGATCACTTTGCACTTGTCACAAATCTTTTTGACCGATGCCCGAACTTTCATCTCTTGGCTCTCCGATACTGCCCAGTTGCGCCGGCCGAAAGGCCGACACTGCGGTTTTTACTTGTAGCGATACACAATCCGGCCGCGCGTCAAATCGTAAGGCGAAAGCTCCACGGCAACCTTGTCTCCCGCCAGAATCCGGATGAAATTCTTGCGCATCTTGCCGGAAACGTGCGCCAGGACCTGGTGCTTGTTTTCCAGCTCAACGCGGAACATCGCGTTCGGCAGCGGCTCGATCACCGTGGCCATGACTTCAATGGCGTCCTCCTTCGAGTTTCCGGAGTCGCCTTTCTTCTTTTCCTCGCGAATGGGTCTGGCCATAATCTCCCGAGTTACCAGCCGGTCTAAAGCCGGCTGCTGCGTTTATTACCACGACGGCCCGGTCATCTCTTTCGGCCGCGTCAGGATCCACGGCCCGTTGGCGGTAACTGCCACGGTGTGCTCGAAATGGGCCGAGGGGCTACCGTCGGCAGTTTCCGCCACCCACTCGTCCCGCATCCGCACTTCCGGGCGGCCCGCGTTGACCATCGGCTCGACGGCGATGACCATGCCCTCTTGCAACCGCGCGCCGCGTCCCTCGTCACCGTAGTTCGGCAGATTGGGCTCGTCGTGCATTTTCGTGCCAATCCCGTGCCCCACGAACTCGCGCACCACCGAGAAACCGTTCTGTTCCACCCAGCTCTGCACGGCGTGGCCGACATCGCCGAGGCGGTTGCCCGCGCGCATCTTGTCGATCGCGCGATCCAGCGATTCCCTGGTCACATCCAGCAGCTTCCGCAATTCCGGCTGAATTTGCCCCACCGGGACAGTGACCGCCGAATCCGCGTAGTATCCTTCCAGCTCCATCCCGAAATCGATCGAGACGATATCGCCTTCGCGCAGTTTCCGCTTGGGCGACGGAATCCCGTGAACGATCTCGCTGTTCACCGAGGTGCACAGCACACAGGGATAACCGCGATATCCCTTGAATGCCGCCTTGCCCGGTCGTCCGGCGATTTTTTCCTCGGCAAGCTTCTCCAGGTCCATCGTCGATATTCCCGGCTTTACCACACTGCGCAGCGTGGCCAAGACTTCGTGCACGGAAAGCCCGGCGCGGTGCATCTTTTCCAGCTCTTCCGCGCTCCGGAGGTGAATCGCCATCGATCCTCTTCCGCGGCCCTTTCCGGACTCAATTCCGCAGCCCGACGGGGCCGATTCGACCGACGTTATCGCGCCCCGTGCACGCCCTGCACGCTTTCGAGCACCTGGCGTCCGACTTCTTCGACGCTCTTTGAAGCTTCGATCGAGTGCAGCAAACCTAGGCGTCCGTAATACGCCGCCAGCGGCGCCGTTTGCTTCTCATATGCCTGCAAACGAGGGCCGATAACTTCTTCGCGATCGTCCGGCCTCTGCGCCAACTCGCCGCCGTCGGCATCGCAAATTCCTTGGACCTTGGGCGGGCGCTCGTAAATATTGTAAATCTCACCGCCCACTTTGCAGGTCCTTCGCCCGGTCAATCTTCGCAACAACACCGAGGGATCGATGGCCAGGTGAATCACGAACGGCCGCTTGTAACCATGATGCTTTAACAACTCGCCCAGGTATTTCGCCTGAGCCACCGTTCGCGGAAATCCATCAAACACAAAACCGTGCGAGCAATCCGGCCGCTCAATGCGTTCCCTGATCATTTGCAGCACCAGGGAATCGGGAACCAGGTCGCCCCGTTCCATGATCGGCTTGGCCTTCACTCCGAGCGGTGTGCCCTTGCTGACATGCTCGCGAAGCATGTCACCGGTCGAAAGATGCGGCACACCATATTTCTCGGCCAATTCCTTTGCCTGCGTGCCTTTCCCGGCGCCCGGAGGCCCGAGAAAGATCACTGCGCGGTCTAACTTATCCGGGTTCCGTGTATCCGGAGCTACCCTGGTTTTCTCCATTACCGCCGGCTGCGCAACCGGCCCTTCCGCGCAAACCCTTCGTAGTTGCGCATGACCAATTGGGCCTCCAACTGCTGCACCGTATCCATGGCCACGCCCACGACGATCAGGAGCGACGTTCCACCAAAATAAAAATTAACCTGCAAACCTTTCAGGAACCAGACCGGAAAGTGGCGGTCAAACCACGATCCGATTCCCCAGCCCAAATGGTCGAGGTGAATACCGGCGATCATCCATTCCGGAAGCAAGCAGACCAGCGCCAGGTAAACCGCACCGATGAACGTCAACCTCTTCAGAATCTTGCTGACATGCTCGGAAGTGGTGCGTCCGGGCCGGATGCCCGGAATGAACCCGCCGTTTTTCCGCATGTTGTCGGCGAGTTCCGTAGGGTTGAACACGATGCCCACATAGAAGAACGCGAACACCAAAATCAGCGTCACATAAATCAAGGTGTACAGCGGCTCGCCCCACTTCAGCGCGTCCGCGATATTTTTCACGAACGGCCAGCGCGTTCCAAAAATCAGCGCGGCGGTGGCCGGAAACGCCAGCAGCGAGCTGGCAAAAATCGGCGGAATCACGCCGCCGGAGTTGACGCGCAGCGGCAGGTAGGATGACTGCCCTCCCATGACGCGACGCCCCACAACGCGCTTGGCATACTGCACGGGAATGCGGCGCTGCCCGCCTTCCACGAAGACGATGAAAGCGACCACCGCGATCATTAGCGCGATCAGCAGAATCAGCGCCAGCGGTGTAAACGGCCCCCAAGCCTGCGTCTTGGCTTTTTCATACAAGTCCACCACGGCGCGAGGCAGACCGACGACGATACCGACAAAGATGATCAACGACATCCCGTTGCCGATACCTCGCTCGCTGATCTGCTCGCCCAGCCACATGATGAAGGCCGAACCGGTGGTCAAGGTCAGAATGGTCATCAGCGTAAAGCCAATTCCAGGGTGATAGACCATGGACTGCCCACCGGGGCCAGACGCCACCTGCAAGGTCTGCGCGATCGTGAACGACTGGATGATGCTCAAGACGATCGTCAGGTAGCGCGTATACTGTGTAATCTTGCGGCGGCCGAGTTCGCCTTCTTTCTGCAAGCGCTCAAGATAGGGAAACACCACGGTCATTAGCTGCAGGATGATCGAAGAGGTGATGTACGGCATGATGCCGAGCGCGAAAATCGTCAATCGCCGGAAGTTGCCGCCGCTGAAGAGGTCGAAAATGCCCAGCACCGATCCCGCAGACTGCGCGAAGAGCTGCTCCAGCACCGCGTTGTTGATTCCCGGCGTGAAAATGTGCGCGCCGAGGCGATAGACCGCCAAAAGGGTCAGCGTGAACAGCACACGGTTCCGCAAGTCCTCGATGCGGAACATGTTCTTCACAGCTTCGATGAATCGGTTCATGCCAGTTTCCTGCGAGTCCTCTTTATGCTACAACCTCGAACGTACCACCCGCCTTGGTAATCTTTTCTTTGGCCGATGCGCTAAACGCCTGCGCGTGAATCGCCAGCTTGGTCGTCAGCTCGCCATCGCCCAGAACTTTGATGGGGTCAGTGGCGCGGCGCACAAAACCGTGCGCCCGGAGCAACTCAGGAGTTACCGTTTCGCCGGCCGGAAAAACATTCAATTCCGCCAGGTTTACAACTTCGTACGTCACGCCAAAGGGGTTGTGAAAACCGCGCTTCGGCATGCGCCGGTGCAGCGGCATCTGTCCGCCTTCAAAGCCGCGGCGGCGCGAATAGCCGCGGCGCGACTTCTGCCCCTTGTTGCCGGCGCCGGCGGTCCTGCCGAGCTTTGAACCCATGCCGCGGCCAACACGAACCTTCTTCTTGCGCGAGCCCGCAGGAGGCTGCAAATTCGCAAGCGTAAAGGAGCGACGCGCCTTCGACGCCGGCTTCGCCGGCTTGTGCTGACCACGCTTGCGGGTCCCTCTCGGGCCGCTTGATTTTTTCTTCGCCATCGTGCTACTCCACCACGGCCACGAGATGCCGCACCTTGTGGATCATGCCGCGCACCGCCGGCGTGTCCTGGCGCTCCACCACCTGATGCATCCTCCGCAGGCCGAGGCCGCGGATGGTTTGACGCATGTCATCGGTACAGCTGATGAAGCTGACCACCCACTTGATCTTCACCGTGCCACCGGATTTCTTGCCGTCGTGCTCGGTCCGGTTGTACGCCTTGACGGAAGTCTTTGCGCTCGCCACTTTTTTCCCGGTCACTAGTCGCCCTCACTCGCAACGGCCTTTTCCCTGGGTGGCTTGCCGCTGATTTCTTCCACCGTCTTCGAGCGCGTTTCGGCCACGTGCGCTATATCCTTCAAGCCCAGGAGCGCCGCGAAGGTAGCCTTGACGACGTTGTGGGGGTTCGAGGTGCCGATTGATTTCGTCAGCACGTTGTGAATCCCCGCAACTTGCATCACCTTGCGCACCGGACCGCCGGCGATGACGCCCGTACCTTCCGACGCGGGCTTGAGCAGCACCTGAGCCGAGCCATAACGCCCCAAAACCTGGTGTGGAATCGTCGCGCCCTTCAGGTTCAGCTTGATCAGATTCTTTTTCGCCTGCTCGATGCCCTTCTTGATGGCCATGGGCACTTCGCGCGCCTTGCCCATGCCGAATCCCGCATGACCACGGCTGTCGCCGACGACCACCAGCGCAGAGAAACTCAGGTTCTTACCGCCCTTGACGACTTTGGTGACGCGGTTGATGGCGATCACGTCATCCTTCAGCTCCGAAGGATTTACTTCTAGGAGCCGGCGTACCGCTAGACTGTCTCGCAGAATTTGCTTCGACATAGGCTTAGAACTGTAACCCCGCTTCCCGCGCCGCATCTGCGAGCGCCTTGACGCGGCCGTGATACTTGTATCCGCCGCGGTCGAACACCACTTTATTTACGCCGGCAGCCTTGGCGCGCACGGCAACGATCTTGCCGATCACTTTCGCTGCCGCGATGTTGCCCCCGCCCTGCAAACTCTTTTTCGTTTCGCCGTCAACCGAACTAGCGGAAACCAGCGTCTTGCCCGAACGGTCGTCGATCACCTGCGCGTAAATGTGTCCCAGCGAACGGTACACCGACAGACGCGGGCGCTCTGGCGTGCCCTCGACTCTGGTGCGCACGCGCTCGTGAACACGCTGACGGTGCAAATCCCGCGATAGCTTGCGAACTCTTGCTGACGCCACTGTCGTTTCTCCTAATCACCAAAAAACTTGCCAAGATCGATTGAACGGCGGGGCCAGCCCGCTCGCACGAAGTTAAATTTTGTGCCGCAACCAATTACGCCGCGCCGCCGGCCTTTGCGCCAGCCTTGCCGGCCTTCTTCTTTAGCCGCTCACCGGTGATGCGCACGCCCTTCTGCTTGTACGGATCGGGCGGACGCAGCGAGCGCATGTCCGCGGCAACCTGGCCAACCTTGCCCTTGTCTGCGCCGCTCACCACGACGTGCGTCTGCTTTTCCACGGCCACTTGAATGCCTTCCGGAATCGGAAATTCGATCGCGTGCGACTTGCCGAGCGCGAAGGAAACCATTTTACCCTTCAACTCGGCGCGATAGCCGACGCCGACGATGTCGAGTTCTTTCTTGAAGCCCGAGGTCACGCCGAGTACGGCGTTGGCCACCAGCGCGCGAGCTAGGCCGTGAAGAGCGCGGTGATCTTCGGTCGCGCGAAGGGCAGTCAGCACGCCGTCTTTCTGCTCAAAGCTGATGCCCTGCGGCACCGGCACACAGAGCTTGCCCTTCGGCCCCTGCACGTCGATCTTGCCGCTCTCGATGGCGATCTTTACGCCCGCTGGCACTGGAATTGGTTTGCGTCCGATACGTGACATCTTCTCTATTTTCCTTGACTAGAAATACCGGCTACCAGACTTCACAAAGTATCTCACCGCCCACTTTGGCCTTGCGCGCCGAGCGGCCGCTCATCAGCCCTCTCGGCGTGGTCATGATACTGATGCCCAGGCCGCCCACGACGGGACGAATATCGGTCGCGCCGAGATAGGCGCGCGCTCCCGGGCGCGAAATGCGCTTCAGACCGGTAATCACGCTGCGGCGGTCCGGGGTGTACTTCAGGAAAACGCGCAACAGCTTGCGCGTCTTGTTCTCGTCCACCAGCTTGTAGGTCGAGATATAACCCTCTTCCTTGAGAATGCGCGCGATCTCGGTCTTCAGCTTCGAGACCGGAACATCGACGCGCTGGTGCTTAGCGGCCGCCGCGTTGCGGAGGCACGTCAAAAAATCGGCAATGGGATCCGTCTGCATAGTTCTCCTACCAGCTGGCTTTCACGACGCCGGGAATTTCTCCCTTCAGCGCCATACCGCGAAAACAGATTCGGCACATCTGGAACTTGCGAATATACCCGCGTGCGCGGCCGCAACAGCGGCAGCGGTTGCGTATGCGCACCTTGAATTTCGGTTTCTTGAGCGACTTGGCGATCTTTGCTGTGCGTGCCATTATTGCGCCACTCCTTTTTCGCGAAACGGAAACCCGAGCCCCTTCAGCAGCTCGCGGCCCTGCTCATCATTCTTAGCGCTGGTCGTCATGGTGATGTTCATGCCCTTGATCTTGTCCACACGCGTGTAATCGATCTCCGGAAAGACCAGCTGGTCTTTCAATCCCAACGTGTAATTCCCGCGGCCGTCAAAAGAATTCTGGGGCAAACCACGAAAGTCGCGCACACGCGGGAGCACCACGTTGCACAGGCGATCGAGAAATTCGTACATCATATCGCCGCGCAGAGTCACCGCACAGCCGATGGGCATCCCCTTGCGAATCTTGAAATTCGCGATGGACTTCTTCGCCCGCGTGATCACCGCTTTCTGACCGGTGATCTGGCCGAGCTCAACCGCCGCGGTGTCCAGGAGCTTGGCGTTCTGACTTGCTTCGCCAAGACCGATGTTGACCGTGATTTTCTTCAGCTTGGGCACGGCCATCATGTTCTTCCAGCCAAAGCGCTTCATCAGCGCGGGAACCGTCTCCATCCGGTATTTTTCCTGCAATCGACTCTTCATGCCTTCTTCTACCTTGCCCTTTATTTGTCCAACGTCGTGTTGCAATGGCGGCAGCTGCGCACTTTCGTGCCGTCCGGCAAGGCGGTGTGGCCAATCCGCGTGTGCTTGCCGCAGCTTCCGCAGACGACCATCACGTTCGAGACGTTGATTCCCGCTTCTTTCTCCACAATCCCACCCTTGATGTTCTTCGAAGGGTTGGGGCGTGTGTGCCGCTTGATGATCCCGACGTGCTCGACCACTACGGTGTTCTTCTTCGCGTTGATCGAGAGCACGCGTCCGCTTTTGCCGGCGTCTTTCCCAGCCATCACCTTGACGTTATCACCCTTGCGAATCTGAATGCTGTGCCGCTCGGCTCTTTCGTGTCGGAGGGTCATGGCCTACCAAACCTCCGGGGCCAGCGAAACAATTTTCGTGAATTTCTTCTCGCGCAGCTCGCGCGCCACCGGGCCGAACACGCGCGTTCCGACGGGCTCGCCCGCATCATTGATCAGCACCGCGGCATTATCGTCAAACCGGATGTACGTGCCATCCTTACGCCGCCGTTCTTTCCGCATGCGCACCACAACCGCTTTCACTACGGTTCCTTTTTTAACCTGGCTTTCCGGTGTTGCTTCCTTCACCGCGGCAGTGATGACATCCCCGAGGCCGGCCTGCAATCCCGCGTCGCCGCCCACCGGCATAATGCATGTCAGCTTGCGCGCGCCGGAATTGTCGGCCACCGTCAGCCAGGTTCGCATCTGAATCATTGGTTTGTTCCCCTGTCTTTCTTACGAGCCCGACGCGTTCCGCGCCAGCACTTCCTTCAACCGCCAGCGCTTCAACTTCGAAAGCGGCCGCGAGGCCACGATGCGCACCGTGTCGCCGGTCTTGGCCTGGCGATTTTCGTCGTGCGCGTAGAACTTTTTCGAGATGCGCACCACGCGGCGGTACTTGGGGTGCTGCACGAGCCGTTGCACCTCAACCACAATGGTCTTCGCCATTTTCGCGCTGGTCACTTTGCCGGTGAGAACGGTGCGCTCGCCGCGCTCGGCAACCGGGGCGCTTTGTGTTTCGGTGGTCATTAGTCCTTCCCTGCTTTCAGCTCCTGTGCGCGAACGAGTGTTTTCACCCGCGCCAGATCTTTTTTCGCTTCGCGGAGCCGCTTGAGCGCTTCCGCTTGTCCCGTCGAAAGCTGGAAGCGCAGCCGGAAAATTGTCTCCGTCAGATCCTTCTCCTGCGCCAGCAGTTCGTCCACGCCCGCTTCGCGGATTTTTTCAATACGCCGCGGCATGGCTAAAACCCTCCTGCACGGGAGACGAATTTCGTGGGAATCGGCAGCTTGTGCGCCGCCAGCCCCAGGGCTTCCTTAGCCGTCGCTTCATCCACTCCCGCCATCTCGAACATGATGCGTCCCGGTTTCACCACCGACACCCACTTTTCCGGCGCGCCTTTGCCCTTGCCCATGCGCGTTTCGGCCGGCTTCTTGGTGAACGGCTTGTCCGGGAAAATCCGGATCCACAATTTCCCGCCGCGCTTGATGAACCGCGTAATCGCCACGCGCGACGCTTCGATCTGCCGGTCGGTGATCCATGCGCATTCCATGGCTTTCAAACCGTACTCGCCGAACGCCAAATCTCCGCCGCGCCAGGCCTTGCCGTTTCGGCGGCCGCGCATCTGCTTTCGGTATTTCACCTTCTTGGGCATCAACATCGCTGTGTTCTCGCTTCCCTGATCTCGTTAACCGCTTCCCGGTTACAGCTCAACGCGCTGCTCTTTTTCGTTTACACCACCGCCGCGGTTTCGCGTTCCTTCTGAATCTTCGAAGCCTTCTTGGGGACATTTTCGCCCTGATAGACCCAGCACTTCACGCCAATCACGCCATAAGTCGTGTTGGCTTCCGCGGTCCCGAAATCGATGTCCGCGCGCAGCGTCTGCAGCGGCAGCCGCCCCTGCAGGTACCATTCCTTGCGCGCGATTTCCGCGCCGTTCAGCCGGCCTGCCACGCGCACCTTGATGCCCTTGCAGCCGAAGCGCAGCGCCGAATCCACGGCCTTGCGCATCGCGCGGCGAAAGGCCACGCGCTTTTCAAGCTGCAGCGCGATCGACTCCGCCACCAGCGTGGCATCCAGCTCCGGACGGTGCACTTCCTGGATGTCGATGTGCACTTCGCGCTTGGTGCGCTTCTGCACATCTTGCTTGAGCTTGTCGATCTCCGCGCCTTTGCGCCCGATGATGATGCCCGGTCGCGCGGTGTAAATGCGCACCACCAGCTTGTTGGCCGCACGTTCGATGTCGATCGAGCTGATGCCCGCGCTCTTCAGCTTTTCCTTCAGCTCCTTGCGCAGCTTGACGTCTTCGTGAAGGAGATCGGCGTAGTCCTTGTCGGCGTACCACCGCGACTTCCACGGTTTGTTGTAGCCCAGCCGGAATCCGTACGGGTGCGTCTTCTGTCCCATGACTCTCCTTACTTCTTCGGCGGCCGTAAAACGGCCGACTACTTCTTGCCCTTTTTCGAGGGCCCTTGCTTCCCGGTCAAGGCCTTGCGAACACGGCGCGCCGTACCGCGCACGCCCTTCTGCGCTTCGGCTTCCGCAACGTTGGCCGCCACCCGTTCCGCAGCCGCCACATGATGCTCGGCCACGCCCACCCACAAGTGCGCGGTACGCTTCTGATAGCGAAACGCCCGGCCCATCGGCGCGGGGCGTAGCCGCTTCCAGCGCGGCCCTTCGTTCACAAAACACTGGGCCACGAACAACATGTCCACGTCGAGCGGTGCGCCGGAGTCTTCTGCTTTGCGCTCCGCATTAGCGATCGCGCTGCGCAGCACCTTCTCGATGTGCTTGGCGGAGCGCTTCGGCGTGTACTTCAGCGTCTGCAAAGCGTCCTGCGCCTTCTGCCCGCGGATCAGATCCATCACCAGCCGCGCCTTCTGCGGCGACATTTTTACGTGCCGCGCCAGCGCGTGCGCTTCAATCAATGCACTCTGTGTCTCGACGTCAGCCATGATTTATGCCTTCGGCGCCGCGGGTGCTGCTGCTGGTGCTGCGCCGCCTCCTGCTGGTGCCGGGCCCGCAGCCTTCTCGAGCGCCGCCTTCACGCCGTGGCCCTTGAACGAACGCGTCGGTGCGAATTCGCCCAGCTTGTGTCCGATCATCTGTTCGGTCACATACACGGGGATGAATTTCTTCCCGTTGTGCACGGCGATGGTGTGCCCGATCATTTCCGGCACAATCGTCGAACGCCGCGACCAAGTCTTGATCACTTTCTTTTCGTTGCGAGTGTTCAGTCCTTCGACTTTTACGCGCAGGTGGCCATCCACAAACGGCCCTTTTTTCAGTGAGCGTGCCATCGATTACCTATTCCTCCACTCGCCGCAAGCGGCCCCATTGGGCCCGTCGCATCTTCTTGAATCCTCGTACCGGCCCGGGAACACGGTGCGACTTCGGGCAGAACGGGCAGACAAACCGCGTGCCCTGGGCATTGGCAATCCGTTCCACAATGACCGCCCAGCCCGGCTTGCACAGCTTGTACAGCACCGGCTCGGGCGGAGCCACTACGACTTTGACCAACGGACGCACCGGCTTGGTGCTCTTCGCGGTTACGCGCTTGGCCGCGCGTTTTACCGACCGGCTGCGCCGCCCTGCTGATCGTGTTGTGTGTGTCGCTCGCATCGCTTTTGCTCTCACCAGGCGCCTCTTAGTTCGCCGCCGGGTTTCTCACTTCAGCACTTCTGGTACTTACTTCCTGCGCTCGACAATGTGCTTGTCGGTGCGCTTGTTGTTTCGCGTCTTCTTCCCCAGTGTCGGGAAAGCCCACGGCGTCTGCGGATGATTGCCCTTTACCTTGCCTTCGCCGCCGCCGTGCGGATGATCCACGGGGTTCATGGCCACGCCGCGCACGGTGGGTTTTTTCCCGTGCCACCGCGTGCGCCCGGCTTTTCCGTAGGTTTCGTTCTCATGGTCGAGGTTGCCTACCTGGCCAACCGTGGCCATGCACTCCACGGAAAACTTGCGCACTTCGCCGGAAGGCAGTTTCACCAGTGCGAGATCGCCTTCCTTGCTCAGCAACTGCGCCGAGCCGCCCGCAGAACGCACCACTTGCCCGCCGCGCCCGGGATACAGCTCGAGGTTGTGAACCATCGTGCCGGGGGGGATGTGCTTGAACTGCAGCGCATTGCCCGGAAGAATATCCGAGCCCTCGCCGGTTGAAACCGTTGCGCCCACTTCCAATCCCACGGGATGGAGGATGTAGCGTTTCTCGCCGTCGGCGTAGTGGAGCAGCGCCAGGTTCGCGCTACGATTCGGGTCGTACTCGATCGCCGCCACCTTTGCGGGCACGCCGAGCTTGTCGCGCCGGAAGTCCACCTTGCGGTAGGCCTTCTTGTGGCCGCCGCCGCGGTGCCAGATCACGATTTCGCCCTGGTTGTTCCGCCCGCCCGAACGCTTCTTCGGCTCCAGCAGCGCCTTTTCGGGCTCCTGCTTGGTGATGTGGCTCTTGTCCACGACGGTGATGAACCGCCGCGAGGCCGTATATGGATTAAAGCTCTTCAGTCCCATCGCTGCCTCTTACCTTCTTGATGCTTAATGCCGTTTCTGTCTCCAACTGTCTCGCTTTACAGGTTCTCCGCGTACTCGATCATTTTTTCGCCCTCGGCGAGCTTCACATAAGCCTTCTTCCAATCGCGCCGGTATCCTTCGTTTTGGCCGCGGCGGCGCATCTTGCCGACAAAATTCGCGGTGCGGACCCGAGCGACCTTCACCTTGAAAATCTGCTGCACGGCTTCCTTGATCTGCGTCTTGGTCGCGCTCGGGGAAACTTCAAAAACCACGGTGTGCTGCATCTCTTTCACGCCGAGACCCTTTTCCGTGATGATGGGCCGCCGAATGATCTGATAGTGAGGCGTCGACATGGCTTATCCCTTCCCCTTTTTCTTGGCCGGCTTGGGGG
>MNIJ01000022.1 GCA_001919715.1 Acidobacteria bacterium 13_1_20CM_58_21 | reverse complement strand
TTCGCCACCCTTCCCGGCGAACAAATTGCGCCAAACGTACACGGACCCCAGCCCCAAGCGCAACTACGTGACGCAGGCGAACCTGAACGTCCAGTACCAGCTCACCCCGAGCTTGGCTGCCATGGTTGCTTACGTTGGGTCGCGTGGCCTGCACCAGCCCTTCCGCGTGGACGACGCCGATATGGCTCTTCCAACCGTTACTTCAGCAGGCTATTTGTGGGACCCTAACGCGAGCCGGCTCAACGACAATTACGGCTCTGTTCGAGGTATGTTCTACCAGGGACGGTCTTACTTCAACGCGCTCGAGCTACAGTTGGCGAAGCGGATGAGCCACGGCTTTCAGCTACAGGGGACCTTCACTTGGGGCAAGAGCATCGATACTAGTTCCGCCACGGTGGCAGGCGACGCATTTGGTAACTCCATTTCGAGCCTTAATTGGTTCGATATGAGATTGGATCGTGGGCTCTCCGATTTCAACGTTGGGCGCACTCTCGTTGTGAACGGCACGTGGGACATTCCCACCGCCAAGTCATTCTCCGGACCGGCGAGGTGGGTCGCTGATGGTTGGGAACTCGGTCTGATCCTCACAGTGAGTGACGGGGTGCCTTTTACCCCCACATGGGGTACCGGCGATGACCCCGCTCTTACGCAGAACAATGACGATTGGGCGTTCCCGAACAGGCTTGGCGGCCCTGGGTGCAAGACCCTTACAAATCCCGGAAATCCGAACAACTATGTCAAGACCCAGTGCTTCGCTATCCCCACTGCACCCGACGCTGCGTTTTTTACTGCAAATAATTGCCAAGGTGGGGATCTGACCAACCTTCAGTGCTTCAACCTCCGAGGCAACGCCGGCCGGAACATCTTAACCGGTCCGGGCATCACGAACTTGGACTTCTCCATTTTCAAGAACAATCGCATCAAGCGAATCTCGGAAAATTTCAACGTGCAGTTCCGCGCCGAAATTTTTAACATCTTGAATCATCCCAACTTCGCGCCTCCCACGGTCCCCGACAATAGTGACATCTTTTTGTTCGATGGGACGCTAAGCGGGTCGGCAGGTTTGCTGACAAGGACGACGATCCCGGAACGGCAGATCCAGTTTGCTATCAAGTTCATTTTCTAATTGTAAAGGAGGCAGCGATGGGCGCGTTCCTGAGCCGTTTGGCGGTGAACGCGCCCGGCTGACTGCCAGGCAGCAATTCCCGAATCAAGTCCATGCATCTCCAGCGCGTAAGATCTGCCCAAGTGAGCCGCGGCTCGCGAGGTTTGAAGCGCTGGCTTGGCGCGTTGTAGAAAAGTTGGGCCAGGGTGCCGGCGAGCGAAGTCAAGGACTGTCACCTTAAGGAGGAGAAGACGTGAAAAATGTGCTCGCAGTGATCTTGCGGCTGATGCCCGCGATTGGTGTGATTGCACTGTCAACCGGCGCGCAAGTGAAGCATCCGCTAAAGTTAGTGACCACCACCCCATTGCCGGGGTTTTCGGGCGACTTCGACCATTTCGCATTGGATCTCAAGGGCCAGCGGCTATTTCTCACCGCTGAGGACCATAAGACCGTTGAGGTGTTCGATCTCGATGGCAAGCACCTTCACAGCATCACCGGGTTCGGCCAACCACATGCTGCGCTCTTCCTCCCGGAATCCAATAAGCTGATCGTCACGGATGGCGATGATGATTTCGGCCGCGTGGAGATGGTGAGCGGAACGGATTACAAGATCCTCAGCACGATCAAACTCCCCAATGGTGTGGATAGCGCAGTATTTGACCCCACGAGCCAGTATTACTATGTCGCCAGCGGCGGCGCAGAGTCTGCCAAGACGCACGTGGTCAGCATCATTGACACCAAGACGTTCAAGCAAGTCGGTGAAATTGCGCTTCCGGGAAACGAATCTGAAGCAATGGCGATCGACAAAGAAGGAAAGAAGATGTACGTGAGTCTTCGTGCCACCAACGAGGTCGGCGTCGTCGATCTGGGGACGCGCAAAGGTGTTGCGCGCTGGCCCATTCCAGGAGCAAGTACCGCAAACTCCCTTGTTCTTGACGAGGCCAACCATCGAGTATTCATCGCCACGCGAAAGCCACCTAAATTCTTTGTGTTCGACACGGACACGGGAAAAGTTGTGACCTCGCTCCCCTGTGCACCGCTGCACGACGATATGTGGTTCGATCGCGCTAGCAAGCGAATCTATGTGACCGGAAGTGAAACCACCACCGTTCTGGAGCAAAAGGATGCGGACCATTACACGCATCTGGCAGATGATCCGACCGGGTTTCGCGCCAAGACTTCCATTCTGGTGCCTGAACTGAATCGGATTTATATAGCCGTCTCAGGCAAGGGCAAGGCGGATGCCAAGCTCGCGCTCCAAGTTTACGAACTGCAACCCTGATTCAGTCCTTCAATCGATGGCAGAAATTCGCGGGCAGCGATCTACAGGTGCATTACCGGGATGAAAGATACGCGCCGTTGCCGTCCCCGTGTTAGAGCCCGTCAAACGTTCGCATTCAGAATTCTGCGGAGGTTTCCACATGAAATATTTTGGATTAAGCGGCCCGGGAATGTGCGGTGCCGCACTGCTGTTCGGCGGTCTTGTATTCGCAGCTCCCCCGAAGGGCGGCTATCACCTGCTGAAGAAGTATGAACTCGGACCTGCGCCGGGAGGCAAGGAATACTGGGACTACATGACATTCGATGCCTCCACGCGGCGTCTCTTTATCTCACACAACACCGAAGTGAGAGTCGTGAATGCCGACACCGGCGCGATCATCGGCAGCATCCCTGACTTGAAAAGAGTCCATGGCATCGCGCTCGTCCCGGATCTTGGCCGGGGATTCGTCAGCGACGGTGGCGCGGACGAAGCAGTGATATTTGACCTCAAGACCTTGAAAGTGAGCGGCCACATCAAAACCGGTGGAAATCCGGATTGCATCTTGTACGACCCGGCTTCCAAACACATCTTTACCATGAACGGGAAAAGTAATGACGCTTCTGTAATCGACCCGGCTACCGGGATGGTGGTAGCGACAATTCCTATGGGCGGCCGTCCTGAGTACGCCGTGGCTGATGGCAAGGGCATGATCTACGACAATATCGAGGATAAAGACGAGGTCGTAGCCTTGGATTCCCGCGCGCATGCCGTCAAAGCCCGCTGGCCCATCGCTCCCGCCGGAGGGGCCACCGCCATGGATATGGACGTCCAACATCGCCGCCTCTTTATCGGCTGGCGCAACAAGGTGCTGGCCATCATGGATGCCGACAGCGGGAAGGTTCTCCAGACGTTTCCCATCGGTGATGGAGTAGACACGAACATCTATGAGCCCGAAACTGGTTTGCTCTTTACCGCCACGCGCGAAGGCACTCTGCACGTCGTCCATGAAGATACTCCCGACAAATTCAGCGTGGTAGAGACCGTCAAGACTGAATTTGGGGCTCGCAACATGGCACTCGACCCCAAGTCGCACCAACTCTTCATTGACACCGCGGATTTTGCCCCTGCGGCAGCGCCCACCGCCGAGCAACCCAAGCCGCAACCCATTCCCGTTTCGGGGACATTTCGATTGTTAGTCTACGGTCGCTGAGCCGGCCTTCGCGACCGCTTTACTGGATCAAGAATGTGACATCGCAAAATAGACGCATACGAACCTTGATTGTATTCGCTGCCTTGGGGATCTGCGGGCTGCACACCGGCATCCAGGGTGCGACGGTTTTGAGTTTGCGCTCTCTGGCAGTCCCCATTCAAGAGTCGCAATCGAATTCACAGCAGCCGGCGACAGGCGCGCAACGGCGGTCTCCCCTCAACTTCGAGGAATATCGCACTCGCGTCGAGCCGATTTTTCTCAAGAGGCGTGACGGCGGAGTGCGCTGCTATGATTGTCATTCCACTTTAACTACGCGCCTTCGACTCCAGGCCTTCTTGCCTGGGGATTCTTCTTGGACGGAAGCACAGTCGCGCCAAAATTTTGAAATCGTGTCCCAATTGGTGGCTCCCGGTGATCCGCTCAGCAGCCGTCTCTTGCTTCACCCTCTGGCACAGGAGTCGGGCGGCGACCCGGAGCACGCCGGCGGTAAATTCTGGAAGTCGCAACAAGATCCTGAATGGCAAATACTCGCTGCCTGGGTTCGCCACAGTGACACCACCGTAATGCAACCGCCTTCTCCTCCGGCGCATGCCCTTAGTTTCCAGGTCTTCAAATCGCGGATCGAACCTATCTTCCTGAAGAATAGACCGGGACACGCCCGTTGCTACGACTGTCATTCGGAATACAACAGGAACTTTCACCTGGAGAAGCTGTCTCCCGGCGCCGCGAATTGGACAGCGGGCCAATCTCAACGCAATTTTCAAAACATTCTCGAGCAGGTCGCCCCTGGAGATCCCGCTTCAAGCAGGCTGTTGATCCATCCGCTGGCGCCCGACGCGGGAGGTGATCCGTTCCATTCCGGCGGTTACCAATTCCAGTCCCAGAATGATCCCGACTGGCTAACGATTGCCGAATGGGTGAGAAGTGCGCGAACAGAAGCTAACCCCGCCTCGTCGCTAAAACCAGGGGCACTCATCTATGTCACCAATAGCGCGGGAGACACGATCGACGTTATCGACCCCACCGTCAACACTGTCGTACAGGTGATTCATGGCATAGAGCTTCCGCATGGAATCACCTTTTCTCCCGATGGCGCACGAGTCTATGTCAGCAACGAATCGGAAAGCGTCCTCGATGTCGTGGACCGCAAGAGCAGTAAGATTTTGAAAAAAGTGCTTCTGAGCGGCCGGCCAAATAATATCGCCATCACCAAGGATGGCCGTCGCATCCTCGCCGGGATCCGCTCGCCGCAGGGCGCCCTCGATGTGATCGACACAATTTCACTGACCCGCGTCAAAAGCATCCCCGTCGACAGCGTTCACAATGTCTATGTCACCCCTGACGGCAAGTATGGGGTCAGCGGTTCCCTGGAAGGCCAGTCGGCCACAGCCATCGATCTCCAGACCGATCAAATCGCATGGAAACTGAATTTCGACCACCCGGTGCGCCCCATGGCCTTCGAGGTAAATTCCGACGGATCCACGCGTCGTATTTTCGTCCAGCTTTCCAACTTCAACGGATTTGCCGTAGTGGATTTTGCGACGCGCTCCGAAGTAGCCAGGATCACGCTCCCCAGTGAACCCGGCGGATTCGGCATTGCCGAAGGGCGCCTAAACACACCTGCCCACGGCATTGGGGTCGCCCCCGACGGCAAATCGTTGTGGGTGAACAGTACTCTTGCCAACGCCGTATTCGAATACTCGCTGCCGGATCTGACCTTGGTTGGTCACACTTCGCTGCCGCTCGTTTATCCGCTGGGGCACGTACCCACAGGCTCCGTTCCCGAGTGGATCACTTTCACCCCAGACAGCAGGCTGGTGTATATTTCCAACTCCGGTAGTCGGTTGGTGTCCGCCATCGACACGAAAACCTTGAAGCTCGTGGCGGTCATCCCGGTAGGAGAAGTGCCCAAACGAATCAACACCTTGGTCCTTCACTAAGTGGCGGTCCCTAGGCTCTCCTCTCCCCTCTGAGCTCACCAGATGATCTTCAACGCCAACTGAATCTGTCTGGACGGCGTCTGCGTGGACGTTATCAGCCCAGCGCTCGCAATCGCAGCCCCCGTCGCGTCGAAAATGTTTCGGTTGTCAAGCGGCGGCGCAAAATTCGCGCGGTTAAACACATTGAAGTACTCCGTTCGGAACTGCACATTAAACGCGTCCGAGACTCTCTTGACGTAATTGTTTTTAGCCACCGAGAGATCGAAGTTCAACAATCCAGGACCGGTCAGTGTGTTGCGGCCAAGATTGCCGCGAAGCGTAATCGGATTGGGCACTTCGAAACACTGCGTTCTAATGTAACGGTTGGGATTGCCCGCGTTGACGTAGGAACCGCAGTTAGGGCCCGTCAGCACATTTGGCACATCGACATTGGGTTCGGTACTGCCAACGCCGAGAGAATCTCCCGCAAATCCTGGGGTAAAGGGAACTCCTGTACTCGCTTCAAACACTCCGCCCAGTTGCCATCCTCCCAGAGCCCACACGCCAATCCCCGTTTTCCACTTCGGCGTCCCAAGCACCCAGGTGTAGGTCAAATTCAGGTTGTGACTTACATTAAAGTCGGCAAGCCCGCGATTCAGTTTGAGATTGAAGAATAGCGGACTGGAAATGGAATTCGTGTACTCATCGCCCACCATGCTTCCTGAGCCCGTGTCTATGGTCTTGCCCCAAGTGTAGGAACCGGCCAAGTGAGAAGAGCCCCCGATCTTCTTCTTGATCTGCACTTGAAGCGCATCGTAGTACGAGCGGCCATCCCAAAATCCGGCCGTGATCCGGCCCGCATTTGGATTCAGGCGCATTCCGCTGCCCACCGGTGAAGGCCACAGATAGCCTTGTGGAGTCAAAGTTGGAAGAACGATGTCGGCATCCTCCGTGCGGAAGGGCTGGTGGACAGCGCGGGAGCCCACATAGCCAATCCGCAGGCTTAGGCCTTCCGGAAGCTCATGCTGAATCGTGAGATTCCACTGCATCACGTAGTTCCTGCCGGGTTGCGGTTCGAAGTATGCCTGGCGAAGTGTGTTTGATGATGCGGTAAGCGCCGCGTACGCGGCAACCGGATAGGTGCCTACACCCAAGTCTCTGGCGCTTGCGGACTCAAAGAATGGCGCCGAAAACAGTTCGTTCATTTGAAACAAATATGGCAGCGGCAATACGTCGAAGATCCCGAAGCCTCCGCTCATCGCCGTCCTGCCATCGCGCATGGGGTCCCAGGAAAAGCCCACGCGCGGCTCAAAGTTGCCAAGCGTGGGATTCGAAATCAGCGGATCGCCAAGATGGGGCGTTCTGTCGGTAATCTGGCGCAGCACCGTCAGTTTGCCATGCGCCTCTGTCATGACCGTGCTCATCTCATAGCGCAATCCCAAATTGATCGTCAGGTTCGGCCGCCAGCGCCAGTCATCCTGAACGTAAGCCCCCGCGATGGTCTGCCGAAATCCCCGCGGGCTGACCGCGCTCGGAATCGCCGCTGCCAGCGAAAATGGCTGGTTGGTCAGAAATTCAGAAATTGAGTTGAAAAGAAATTCACCTCCAGGTGTGGAAACGCCCAGCTTATTGTCCCGAATTCGCTCGATCCCAAGGCCGAATTTGAAAGAATGATTTCCCCCCACCAGTGAAATGTCGTCATAAGCCTGCATCGAAGTCCAATGGAAATGGAAATTCGTGGTAACGCCCAAGCCGCCGGTGAACGCGGTGATACCGGGGACGGTCACTTCCGCGGCATTTTGACCGGGGACGGTACCGAAGGACGGATTGCCGGCGGACGGATTGCCGATTGCGAAGGTGAGCCCGGTCGTCGCCACTACGCGGTATATCCCGAACCGAAAAGAATTGAGCGTCCGTGGACCTAAGGTATGCCCTTCGCGCACGGTGAAGAATTGCCGCCGCGAATCGTATCCCGTCAGCTTGTTGTTTAGTTCGTCGGGCTGTCGCACCGTTCCGCTGTCAAACATGTAGGTTCCCGAGACTTCGTCCCTTGCCGAGAATTTGTGATCCATCCTCGTCGTAAAATAATTCTCGAGTGTGACCTGCTGCCCCGAAAACGTATAAATCCCGGTGTCGCTCGAACCTAGAAGACTTCCGTTGGGCAGCGGGAAAAATGCATTCACAAAGCGCAGCACGCGGGGATCAACTGCAACTGCCCCGGTAGATAGGTTCCCCGCCCTCGCTCCCGCCGACGGCACCGTGTCAACCTGCGTGATGCCGGTGCTTGCTCGCAGCCCCTCATAATCGCCGAAAAGGAAAGTGCGGTTCTTCCAAAGGGGCCCGCCCGCCGAGGCTCCAAATTGATTGCGGCGGAAAGGCGGCTTGGCGGAATCGAAGAAATTCCTCGCGTCCAGCGCGCTGTTGCGAATGAACTCAAAGACGTCGCCATGAAAGCTGTTCGTCCCCCGCCGCGTAGACGCACCGACCACTCCGCCCGAGGACCGGCCGACCTGCGCCGGATAGTTGCTGGTCAGGACCGTGAACCGCTCCACCGCATCCACTCCAAGGTTTACGCCCAGCGCGCTTCCGGGCGAGCCGTTGGCATAGTCGTTTACGCTCAGGCCGTCAAGGCGCGCGTCATTTTGTCGCGGCCTTCCACCAGAAATCGTCATTTGCGTTCCGAAGCCATATCTTCCCTGCCCTGAAGACTGCGTGCGCGCAGTCGCCACGCCAGGCTCAAGGGCCGCCAAATCGGAGGCCGAGCGCCCGTTCAACGGCAACTCCGTCACATTTTGTGAATTGAGCACACCGCTCACGGTCGACGAGCCCGCTTGCCCTTTTTCCAAGTGCAACACGAAGTCGGCCACTGCATCGGCGTCAGCTCGAATCGTTACCCGCATGCTGGCTGGCTCGAAACCCGGAGCACTGGCGGTAACCTCGTAGTTTCCCGGCGCCAGGTTTGACACCTGGTAGGAGCAGTCTTGTTTTCCGGTGGCTGACACGCTACTGCCATTGTATGTATTGCGTATGGAAAGATGCGCGCTTGGAATGCCAGACCCGGATTCGCTTGTTACTTTCCCGGAAAGGGTTCTCGCGGCCACCTGCGAGAAAACCCGCAATGGCGTCAGAAATATCAGCAAGAAGGCGATGGGCGCTAGAGCAAGAACTAGTTTTGCTCTAAACAATTCGGGATGGGGCAGACATGCCCCGCGAATGTATTCTTGCTGATAGTTTTTCCCCACGTCAGAGCCAGGAAGATCGCCAGGCGATTTGGGCATTATGCCAGACATCACAATTCCGGTAAATTCTAAGACCCGCGCTACCCTGCGTTCCCTCCACCCGGCAGGCGACTCTATTCCAAATCCTGGTCAACGGTTTAGGGAACCACATCGTAAACCAGTATCTTGGCCTCTTCGACGGTGGCCTCCTTCGATTGAGGAATAGGAGGCACGAGGATAACCAGCCTCGGGATCGCCGCGTAAAACCGCTTGAGTTCGGGCACCAGCAGCGTGGTTTTCGCAATCGGTCCGGTCGCAGCTCTCCCCAGTCGTTCGTAGTGGTCCGCGTCGACTTGTTTGAACACTTCCACAAAACCGGTTGTTCCGGTGTAGTAGATGCGTTTGGTTGGCACATCAAAAACGAGTTCGTCCACACCACCCTCTGTGTCGATCGCATCGATCACTTTCCCGCTGTCCGAATCCATCACCACCAATTTACCGGGCTTATAGATATGTGACCGTTTCACGCGGCTGCCGATAAACAGCCGGTGGTGGGCCGCATCGATGTCCACGGCATGTGGCTCCGGCCCCCCGGTGATAGGCCAAGTGGCGATCACCTTGCGTTTTTCTCGATCAATGACCACTACCTGGCCGGTGTCACCCATCACCACAAACATTCTTGGCGACCGTGGATCCAACGCCAGCCCTGCTGGATTCAGCCCGTCGACCTCGATGCTTCCCGCGAGGTTGCCGTTCTTCAGGTCCACGATTTCGATCGAACCCTTAACACCCTCTTTCTTGAGGCCATCGGCCCTGTCACCCAGGTAAAATAGATGGGTGGCCGCATCATAAACGCCGTTGTCTGGCACCCTTCTCGAATCTTTGTCCAGTTCATGTCCGGTCAACGGGATGTTCTTGACGAGCTCGTAAGTATCCCCGCTAAATGCTTTGCACGTGGCATCTCCGTCGTCCACCCAGATTTCGTTGGTCTCAGGGAGATAGATTGTCTTGCGGGGATCTCCTCCGAAGCCTGTGATCGTGTGGATCACCTTGCCGGCGCGCAGGTCCACAACTTCAATGGTCCTCTGGTGCTCTCCGGGAACGAACAGGCGCTGACCTTTGATGTCCACCGCCATGTGGTCGAAATAGCCCTCAACATTCGGCAATGGGATGCTCTGGATCTCTTTCAGCGGCGCGCTGGTCTGGCACCTTGCTGCCGGAATCAAGACCACGCACCAAGCCCAGAAAATTACTGTGTGCCTCATCATTCTTTCGCTCCTCGACTGAACTTTCCCTGCATTTGCTTTGCAGGGGCTGAAGCTTTGCTACCGCGAATAAGCCGGCCCTTCAGGTTCGCTGAAGCACAGGGCGAAGCTCGCGGATATCCTTCACGTTCTCGAGAGCCAACACTTTGTCGATCAGGGACGCGCAAGTTGCGTCTCCCAGCACCGGCGCGATAAGGTCACGTGCCTTGGCAACGACTTCCTCGCGCGGCATGGGATTCTCGGCTGTCCCGCGTACGTCCCGGACCCACTCGCTCATCTGTGTGCCGTCGGCGAGCGTCACTTCAACGATGGCTTCGCGTCTCGGACGGCGGGCGTCGATCCGTGGGTCGGCAACCACCTCCACTTTGGCGCGCTGCCTTAGCACGGCAGGATCTTTCATGCGCGCTTTGTCGTGAGCCGATCGAAACGTCGCGGTCTTGTCCAGCAACATCAACGCCATCATATGCTGCATGCAGATGTCCGGCATGTCGCGATTGCTCACCGTGTTGGCTTCGTCGCTGGCGATTCGCACTACCACCTTCTCTACATCGTCGGCGGTAAACGAGCGCCGATTGAAGAAACCGGCAAGCGCATCGAGCGGAGCTTGAATTGGCGAACCCACCGTCCATTTCTTGATGTTCGTCCGCGTGATCTCGTAGCGTTCCCCGAGCTTCTCGACGAGTTGCGTGGGATCGGCCTTGACAACGCCATTTTCTCTGGGCGCCAGGGCCTCAAAAAAATTGTCAGGGCCGGAAAAAATGTCGTCAACACCTGTCCAACCCGAGCGGATCAGCATCGCGGCAGTGACTCCGCCGGCTGCGGGTTTTCCCCCAAATAGGAAAGCCTTCTCCATGTGCTCCGTGTCGCGGCTCCAGGCTCCCATTCCCGATGTTTGTTGAGCGCTGTAATCCAGCAGCAAACGCATCTGCTGGGCCCCCAGACCTGCGGCGCAGCCAGCGGCCGCGCCAGCGCCAAAAGCAGCCACCGTGCCGTGGGTGCTCCTGTGTGTCGCCATCTGGTAACCGGGCCCACCCATGCTCATCGTTATCCGCGTCCCGACATCATAACCAAGCGTCACGGCCCGCAAGAAGTGTTTCCCGGAAATTCCAAACTGCTCGCCGGCAGCCAATGCCGCGGGAACCACGGAGACACCGGGATGCGAGCGGGACGGACCGTGCGAATCGTCAGTCTCGTCAGCGTGAGCCAGCACTCCATTGGCCAGCGCCGCTTCGATGGGACCGCACACGATGTTTGAAGCGACTACCGTCGCCACCTCTTTACCGCCATAGGCACGCACAAATTCTATCGCTGCGTGTCCCGGACGAATCTCAGAGCCGGAAATCATCGCCGCGAGCGTATCCACAATGTGATGTTTTGCTTTCTCCAACACGTCGTCAGGTAGCGCACGCTCACACGCTTCGCTCATATACCTGCTGAGCTTGTCCATGACTGGACTCACTCCGTGCGCCGCCTCATCCTGGCCGCCGACTGCCTCAGCGAACGCTACCACAGGCGGGATGGCCGTCGTTGCGAACGCCAAGCCGGCGAGTTCAAGCAGGTCCCGCCGGGTCAAAACTGCCCCGCCACTCCCTGCCAGCTCCTCTGTGCGTCCGCTATGTCCCATGCGTGTTCTTTCCCTCCGGGCACCTTGCGCTAGAATGAATTTGCTAAGAAGTGCGGGAGCACAACGGATCCGACCGCCCCATTGAAGGTATGTCATTAACCGAATTGAATACCTGAAAACAGTATTAATTCTTTTTTAGCTACAGGGAACACCTCTAGTTCCAATCGCATGCACACTCACCTAGTCTTCCGTCAGCATCTTCATAACCAGGAACAAATCTCCCTTCGCCTCGAAACCGACACCCGGAATCTCCGGCAGCTTGACGTAGCCGTTCTTGACCGGTATCCCATCAGCAAATCCACCGAACGGCTGAAAAACCCCTGGATAGGATTCGTTGCCCCCCAACCCCAGACCCGCAGCGATGTTCAACGACATCTGGTGACCGCCGTGCGGAATGCAGCGGATTGGCGACCACCCGTAGTCCTTTAGAATGCCCAGAATTCGAAGGTATTCGACCAGGCCGTAGCTCAAAGCGCAATCGAACTGCAAGATGTCGCGATCCGGCCGCAGTTGCGCGTAGCGAATCAGATTTCGCGCATCCTGCATAGAGAACAGATTTTCCCCCGTGGCCATTGGTCCCGCATAATGATTCGCGACCTTGGCTTGCAGTTCAAAGTCCAGCGGGTCGCCTGGCTCCTCAAACCAACGCAGCCGGTACGGGGCAAGTGCGCGAGCATAGGCAATAGCATTCTCCAAATCAAAGCGGCCGTTTGCATCCACCGCCAACTGGTCGGAACTCTTCAGGACTTTTAGTACGGCTTCTATCCGCCGCAAGTCTTCCGAAAGCGGCGCTCCACCGATCTTCATCTTCACCACGGAGTATCCGAGATCGAGATACCCGCGCATCTCATGCTGTAGCGCAGATAAGTCTTTCTCCGGATAATAGTAACCGCCCGCCGCATAAACGAAGACTTGGTCGTCGAAGACTCCTCCCCGAAAACGGTCTGCGAGTAACCGGAAAAGCGGCACCCCGGCGATCTTCGCCACCGCATCCCACACCGCCATGTCCAGCACACCCACCGCCACCGATCTTTCGCCGTGTCCTCCAGGTTTTTCATTCCGCATGACCACGTCCCAGATTCGCTTCGGATCCAGGTTTTCGCCGCTTTCGTCGACTAACGTTTCAGGGTCTGCGGCCTTGAGCCGCGGAACAAAGCGATCGCGCAGCAGTCCGCTTGGCGCGTATCTGCCGTTCGAATTGAATCCGAAACCGACCACTAGCTTGCCCTGGCGTACCACGTCCGTTACCAGCGCAAGGACACTCACGGTCATTTGGCTGAAATCAACATAGGCGTTTCGAATTTCCGATTTGATGGGCACTACGGTCTCGCGGATATCTACAATCCTCACCACTCCGCCTTTCCGACGAAGATCTATTTTGCTCAGGCTCGCTGCAGTAAGGGCCGCAGTTCCCGGATATCTTTTACTCGTTCTAGGTTTAGCACTCTCTCAATGAGGTTGGCGCACTGGGCCGGTCCGAGGACCGGGGCTATCAAATCGCGAGATTTAGCAGCAATCTCCTCACCGGTCATGGGGTTGTTGGGAGTGCCCCGAACACTATCAACCCGCTGTGTGAGGTGCCCGCCCTCCGTCAGTTGGACCTCCACGATCGCCACGCGCAAAGGCATGAGGCGTTCTAACTGCTCATCCGCAGTCAATTTCACCTTTTCCCGTTCCCGGAGCGTCGCCGGATCCTTCATGCGCGCTTTGTCATGTGCCGAACTGAACGTCACCGTCTTGTCCATCACCATCACCGCCATCATATGCTGCAAGCAAATGTCCGGGATCTCGCGGTTGTTCACGATCGCCGCCTCATCTGTCGCCAGCCGCACGGAGACCTGCTGCACTTCATTCGCATTGAAGGGGCGCTGCTTTCGCAGGATCTCGAGGGCATCTAGAGCCGCCTGGATCGGCGAACCCACGGGCCATTTTTTGATGTTCGTACGCATGATTTCAAAACGTTCGCCAAGCTGTTCGGTCAGTCCGAGAGGATCAGCATGAGGGTTGTATGCCTGAAAGAAATTATCTCTTCCCGAAAAAATGTCCTCAACGCCGGTCCATCCGGCTTGGACGATCAAGGCAGATGTGACCCCGCTACGCGCCGTCATCCCGCCAAAGTGGAATGCCTTCTGGATGTGGTCGGTGTCGCGGTTCCATGCGCCAAGGCCGGACGATTGATGGGCCGTATATCCCAGTAGGAATCGCATCTGTTTTACGCTCAAGCCCGCCGCGCAGCCGGCGGCTGCCGCCGCGCCGAAAAGCGGGGAGATGCTATGCGTGCTCCAGTGACTCTCCGCTTCAAATTGCTGCCCTCCCAGGGTCATCGTGAAGCGCGGTCCAACGTCGTAGCCCAGCGCCACGGCGCGCAGGAAGTGTGTCCCGTTGATGCCAAACCGCTCTCCAGCCGCAAGCGCAGCAGGCACTACCGCGCAACCAGGATGCGATTGCGACGGGGCGTGCGAATCGTCGGTTTCATCGGCGTGGGCCAACATTCCATTGGTCAGTGCCGCCTCGATCGGGCCGCATACAATTTTCGAGGCAACTACGGTCGCGACCTCTTTTCCACCATAGGCGCCAGCGAATTCGAGCGCTGCGCGCCCGGGTGTCAGGTCCGAACCCGAAATCATCGCCGCCAGAGTGTCCAGGATGTGCTGCTTCGTTTTCTCGGTGACTTCATCGGGCAGCGCGCGGCCGCTGGCTTCGCTCATGTATCTGCCGAGCTTGTCCGTGACCAGGCTCACGCCTTGCCCATTCGAATCACCGCTGGAAGACGGTTTGGCCATCACAGCCCCAGGCGGAATCGCGGCAGTTGCAACAGCCAGGCCCGCAAGTTCGAACAAGCTGCGCCGGGAAAGAATTGCGCCGCCGTTCTCTGCCGGCCGGTATTTGCTTCGCTCATCTTTCATGCCTTCCCCTTCCTGGGGGCGCTCTGCAATGGCCTCAACTTGTTCCAAGGTGGCCGCACAAATAGGATCGATCCTGGTGATGAGACTATGTCACTACCAAAGGCATATTCCTGAAAACAGTATTAAATCTCTTTTAGCTGGATGAGCTATGCCCCATCCAAACTGCCTGCCCAACCCGCGATCCGCGGAGCTTGACACTATCACCACGACAAACATTTCTTCTTATTTTTTCATTACGCGCCCACGCCTGGCGTCCGCATGCGGACCTTTCCGGCATTTCAAGGTTTGCTGCAGCGAATTTGACAGAGTTGTGTCAGTTCTGGTGTCACTTGGCTTGCTATGTTCAACGGGCGCGCCGTGGCAGAAACGATTTTCTCCATCTCGTTGACATGGTTTGACACATCACGGTCGATCAGGACAGGACGCTGGAGGGCTTAAAAGGCCGATGCTCTATCACTCAGTTACGCCCCTACGGCTAGAATTCCTTGTTGTGGCGCGCTCCGGAGCCGTCACAAAGGACACACGGCCGCATCGCCGTGCGAGCCGCGAGAGTAGTTCGAGAGGATGGGCTGCCGGGCGCCGGCCAACCACCTGAGGCGTTCTGGCGCAGATTCAGGAAAGAGCTTCGGCCCGTGGGAGAGGGCGCTTGCGTTTCCATTCGTAGTCTTTGCGCAGCTTGGCCTGGTGTTTTTTGATTTGCCCTTCGAGTTCGCTGAAGGCTTTCTTGCAACTGGCCCGTACCGTTACGCCGGTGCCTGTGGCATGCAGCGTTCCAGTTGGCAACGACAAATTCAGCGAGCAGGAATTCTCGTCAGTGCGCGGGGTCTTTGAAAATGCGCCGTGCAATTGCACGAGATCCGGCGAGTAGCTCTGCAACAGTTTTCCCAGCTTACTGATGTGCCGCTCGACTTCGGCCTCAACCGGTTTGTACGACTCGACATTTTTGTGACTGATGGAGAGTTTCATATGTGCACCTGTAGGAAAAGCTGAGAAAGGGGAGGGAGACAACGTTCGCCTGATTGCACCGCATCGCCGAAAAGCATAGCAGCCCGAGACGCCGGGAGCAACGACGATCAAGGTTTTTGACCTCGCGTTTTGACCTCGCATGCGTTGACACTTCTCCTCCCTTCCCCTACCCTGCTGTCGGCGCAAAACACCTGCGCCATTTCATGGCGCGGCGCAATTCACAAACCAAGCCTCGGTTCAACGAGACCAATACGTCGGCCAATTCGGGGCCGATCGGTATCCTCCGCGTGGGCCCCGCGGGCTGGTCATATCCCGACTGGGCTGGGTACGTTTATCCTTCTCGCCGTGCCAAAGGATTCCACCAGGCGACCTATCTCGCGGAATTCTTTGACACCATCGAGATCAACACTTCGTTTTACCAGCCGCTGCGTCCGGACTACGCGGCGCAATGGGTCGATCGCGTGGCGGCGAATCCGGGGTTTGTTTTCACTGCCAAGCTGTGGCAACGTTTCACGCACGACATCAGATCTACAATTTCGGGCGCCAGCGCGGCAGACGAGCGCGCCGTTCGCGCGGGCTTCGATGTGCTTCGCGCGGCCAACAAGCTTGGGGCAGTTCTGCTGCAATTCCCTTTTTCGTTTCATCGCACTGGGGAGGCCGTGGCGTATCTGTCGGCGGTTCTCAGGCGCTTCGCCGACTATCCTCTGGTCGTCGAAGTTCGCCACGCTTCGTGGGATTCTCCTGAAACGTTGGATTTGCTGCACGCCAGCGGCGTCGGTTTTTGCAACATCGACCAACCCATCATCGGACGATCGATTGCGCCCTCCGTTCAAGCCACCGCGGCCGTCGGGTACGTGCGGCTTCACGGCCGCCGCTACGACACCTGGTTCACTGATGACGCAACGATTCCCGCACACGAGCGTTACAACTATCTTTACTCCGCCGACGAGCTGGCTCCCTGGATCACGCGCGTCCGCAAAATCGCCGAACGGGCCCGCGAGACGTTTGTGGTCACCAACAATCACTTTCAGGGAAAGTCGGTCGTCAACGCCCTGCAGCTCATCAGCATCCTGAAAGGATCGAAAGTAAAGGTTCCTGAGCCGCTTCGCCAGCAGTATCGGCAACTCGAGGCTATTGCCGACACTCCGCCTGTCGAGCCGACGCTGTTTCCACTGGCGGGACGGTGACTCCCCTCGAAGCTCGCTAGGGGAACTCCCTTCCTGGCTCAGCGCTCGTAGGGACACATTCTGATGGAGTTAGGTTATCTGTTGGATGGGCTACCGGACGGTCGCGGAACAGAACTCGGAGGACTATCGTCGTGCAAGCGCCGACACGGCGGAAATTGCTCGCTGGAGTTACCATGTCGCTTGGTGGCCTGGCTCTGAGCTCAACGGGGGCTTGGGCAGGAAATGACGAGGAGGTTGCTTGTCCGGCGGAATCCATTCACCAAGAACCGATTTTCAAAGCCAGCCGCAAACGTGTCTAATGATGCACTCAGCCACCCGAAACAGTTCAACAATGTGACGCAGATCAGTCGTGAGGCAGGTGGCGCGTTCTCACTCTTCGGCGGCCATATCGTCGGACGGTATATCGAACTTGTGCCCAACGAGCGGGCGGATAGCCCGAAAGTAAAGCCTCAAGCGTAGTCCTCGGCTGAAGTAAGGCGGTTGTGGGAGGAACCCAGAGATTCCCGCAAAACCAGCGGGGACTCCGTAGGAATCCCTGCCATTCATGGCGGGGAGGATTTCCATCGTGGCTTTCCCAATGGCCGGCCAGCGAGAACACCTAGCGGCGGGATGGAAAGCCAACTATTGGGAGCCGCTCGA
The DNA here is from genome assembly GCA_001919715.1 of Acidobacteria bacterium 13_1_20CM_58_21. Classification (GTDB taxonomy): domain Bacteria; phylum Acidobacteriota; class Terriglobia; order Acidiferrales; family UBA7541; genus Acidiferrum. Next base: position 9,936 of record MNIJ01000022.1, on the reverse strand, counting down.
GAAATTCCTAGCTTAACTGTTGCGTCCCTACACAGAGAAATTCGAAGAGAGGTCCGGGACGCTGCCGCCACATGCAAGCTAGCCCTTGCTACCGGGGGCTCGCTGCAGTGCTTGGGTCGCGGCGGCGTGCTTGGCCTTGCGGCACGGCTCTTTGGCGATGGACTGGGGTTGATCAGCCACTGTCGGGGCATCCTTGTCGCAAGCCTCAGAATGAGACCTGGGACTCTCCAGCACCATGCTAAACGATGCGGCGGGGCAAGAGCGGATTGAGGTGCATGGTGAGATCGTAGACGGAGGCGCCGCAGGCTTCGGAGACATCCTCGGGCCGTGAGCCCGGCTGCCAATCAAAGAAGATGGCGGTGTCGCCGATCTTGACGCGCTCTTCCCTACCCACTTCCACGATGCAGTGGCTGGCGGAGACCGAAGCGATGACTGGAAAAAGATCGCCGTTGATGCGCACCTTGGCGCCTTTCTCGCGCGTGGGAGCAGCGCTGCGCGGCCAGCCGTCGGCGTGGCCCACCGGCAGCGTGACCACCCACACGTCTTCCTTGGCGATGTAGGCGCGATTGTAGCCGGCGCTGTCGCCTTTGCGCAATTTCTTCACGTAGATGACACGCGCCTTCAAGCTGATCGCGGGGCGGAGATCCATGATTGCGGTGTGGCGAAATTCGTTTTCCGAGTAGATGCCGTAAATCGCCATGCCCGGCCGCACCATGTCGAGAAAGACGTCAGGATGCTGGAAGAGGCTGAAGCTGGACGCGGCGTGCTTCCTTCCGAAGGCGATGCCTTCCTTCTCGAGAGAAGCACAGGTGTCCTGGAAGCGGTGGAACTGTTCTTTGTCAAACTCGGGGTCCTCGGTGAAGGTCATCATCGTTCCCCGGATTTGGACAGACTTGCGGCCGGCGAGATTGCGGACGAGCGGAGCGGCAAGGTAGTGCGGCACACCGACGCGGCCGATGCCGGTGTCAATGCAAAGGTGGATTGGGACGGGCTTTTGCGTTTTGCCGGAGACCTTGTCCAGCGCGGGGCCCAGCGGCGTGTAGATCATGGGCATGATGCCGCGGGCGACGGCATCTTCGAGGTTCTGTTCGTCGAAAGGGCCGAGCAGGAGGATGGGCTTGCGAATGCCACCGTCGCGCAAGGAGATAGCTTCGTGGAATTTCACCACGGCGAATCCAAAGATTTCCGGCTGCGGCTCCAACAGCTGGGCGACGTTGGTGACCCCCGTGCCGTAGCCGTTGTTCTTGATCACCGCGAGGATGGGACGCGAGGAGGCGCGCCGCGAGATTTCCTGCACATTGTGGCGCAGGTTTTCACGGTGGATCTCCACCCATGGATCGAAGGAGGAATCCTGGGAACCAGCCGGTTCAGACGTCTGCGAGGTGAGGGGAAACGACGGGGAAGCACCGAGGAGGACGGGGAGGGCGAGACCGGCTTCGAGAAAGGATCGTCGCGAGGATTTCATCGAGCAACTACTTCTTGAAAAGGTTTTCGAAGGCCTGGCGCGCGTCCGTATGCCGCGGAGGTGCCGTAGGGGGCGCGGAACCGGGTGCTGCCGGCTGCGTATAGGACGTTGGCGCGGTATCTTTTTCAATGGTCATGCGGAATTCGTAAAAGGTGCAGGCGTTCTTCGCGTCTTTGGGAGAGATGCGTTCCTGGATTGGCTGGGTGCATTCAAACTGTGCGCCGGAATCGAAAAAGCGGCACTGCTTGCAGCAGTGCAATGCAAACTGGCACTTGGGACACGTGCCATTGGGATCGAACCCTGGGGTCAACACGGCGCCACAATTGGCACATCGTGCGCGCGTGACCGTGCCGACCATGCGGGGGGTACGGGGGCCGAATTGATCGGCGCCACGCGGCCCGCCGGCAGGCGGCTTGCGGTCGTGGGATTTGTCTTTTTTTTCGTTTTTTTCCGCGTCCCGGTAACCGCGGTGGCTGTACTTTCGACTCACAAACACCTCCGACTGTCCGTCTCGACGGACTGCCACAACTACAACTCATGCTCTTGCGCTGTCGCGCTGGCCAACTTGGCTTGTATCCAATCGGATTGCTACACTCGGCCGGACCGCGCACTCGTTCCCTAGAGTTTACATGCAGAAGCGCGTACGTCCAACGAGCAGGAGATGGGACATCTATGTTTTTAGCCCTCTGGAAGCACGAAGTCAAGTCGGGTTGTGAAGAAAGATTCGAGAGCGCCTATGGCCCGGGTGTTGACTGTGCTAGGCTCTTCCGAAGCGATTCGAACTGCCGCGAGACTCGTCTCTTGGGTGGCCCCTTTCGCCCTGCGATTTACCTCACTCTCGGTTTCTGGAATCCCCGTGAAGCCCTACGAACTCTTCCTGACCACGCACAAAGGTGAGTACGAAATGCTGGACGCGGCGGGTGAAGAGTTAACTGAACAAGGAGCGCCGCATTGGCTGGTATGAACTGGTTGCGCCGTGAACGGAGGCCGGACGATGGTTTTTGGGTGGTCAGTTCCTGTTTCATGCGTACCTTCGCTCTCGGGCTGTTCGTTGTCAGTTACCTGTCGCGGCGCTTTGCCTTCCTAGCCACATGCCGATGAATCCATCCGGCTCGAGATCCGGTTGCAGAAATCTTCGAGGCGTTCCTGCGGAGCGAAGCAGAGCTTCGGCGGCCAAGTAACCGCTGCGCACGGCACCTTCCATCGTGGCGGGCCAACCGGTGGCCGTCCAATCCCCGGCCAGGAACAAACTCGGCACGGAGGTCTGCTGCCTGGGGCGCCAGCGGTCCACTCCCGGCTCCGGGGAAAACGTCGCCGCGGCTTCTTTGATGACCGTGGCCTTCACCAATTCGGCGTCACGGACCGCGGGGAGAGCCTCCCAGAGTTCTCCCAAACAGAGGTCGATGATCTCCTGACGCGGTTTTTGCAGCAAATCGTAAGACGCGCTGATCACCAATTGCAAGTACTGTCCCGCGGGATCGCCCTTCTCTTTTCCATGCGAATCGGCGCAGAGAGCGCTTTTATTGAAGATCCACTGGGTGGTGGTGTTCAAAAGCGTCAAAAACGGGTCCGCCATCACCGGCCGGTCAAACCAGAGATGCACGCCGGTGATTGGCGCGACATTGATTTTGTCCAGATTTGCGAGCGCCGGATCACTCTGCTTCATGCTTTGTGGGAGCAGGTCGCCCAGCTCGGTGTGGGGCACGGCGAATACGTAGGCATCGGCCGTTTCTTCGCGCCCTTCGTCAAAGCGAAGCCCGGCGAACGCACCATTTTCGATTTTCAGGCCGCGCACGGGAGTGCGCAAAACCACTTCCCCGCTGCGGCGCTCGATCTCCGACTTGCATCCATCGTATAAATTTGCAAGCGGTACGGCGGGGACTCCCATGCGATAGCCGGTGCTGTTCGAGAGAAAGGCTTTCCAGAAAACGTCGATGCCGAAGCGTGCGTCGGTGCGAGCAAGTTCCTCATCGAGAGCGCTCACGAGGACGACGCGCCAGAAGCGCTCGATGGCGTCTTTCGTCTGGCGGCGGCGGCGGAGCCACTCCAGCATGGAGATCCCACCATTTTCCAGCAGGTCCGGTGGCTTACCTTTGGTCCGCAGAATATCGAGCATGGCGCGCGCGATGGATAGCTTGTCCGGCAGCGTAAGCGGCCGAAAGGCCGCAAACGACCACGTCAGATGAAATGGCGCAGGCCACCGCCCGGCGTGCATCTCTCCTCTGCGTCCTTGTGGATCGAGAAAGAGGAGCCGATCGAAGAAGGTTATTTTGCCGGCGGCACCGATGCGCCTGTAGAAATCTTCCAGATTGGTGCAGCATCCCAGAGTGACATGCTGGCAATTGTCCACATGCTGGCCGTCGGGCAGCACGTAGGAGGTTGCCCGGCCGCCGAGGAAGGGACGCTGTTCAAACAAACGTACGCGCCAGCCGGATTCAGCCAACGCGACGCCGGCTGCCAGTCCCGCCAGCCCGCCGCCGATCACGATCACGCTTTTCAAGGATATTCTCTTCCGTGTGTCGGCCGAAGCGCGCCTTGGCGATCGACATCATTTTTTCCGCTTTAGGCAGCCGCACGCGCTCACCGAAGACGGCAAAGTCCACCGCCTCGATGCGACTCAGCAGCGCGCTGTAAGTATGGACGAGCAGCCACAATGCGCCGCGGCTATCGGCATCGATGAGACCAAGCAATGCAGAACCCTCTTCATAAAGTTGCCAGGCGCGTTCGGCTTCGAAGCGAAGCAATTCGCGAACGCCGAGAGTCGCCTCGGCGCGACCAAAATCTTCCGGTGAAACTCCATACCGCTGCAGATCTTCCTCCGGGAGATAGATGCGGCCGAGTTTGTAATCCTCATGCACGTCGCGAATGATATTCGTCAATTGAAAAGTGAGGCCCAGCTTTTCCGCCAGGTCCAGGGCACGCGCGTCGCGGAAGCCGAACACATGCGTGCAGGTAAGTCCAACCGTGCCGGCTACGCGATAGCAGTATTCCCGGAGGCGCTCGAAGGTCGGATACGCCTGCAACGTTAAATCCATTTCGGCTCCGCTGATCAGGTCGTGAAGATAGCGTGCGGGCATTTTGTAGCGCTGCAGGGTGTCCACCAGCGCAGGCAATACTTCGGAGGCGCCGTCCAAGGCAGAAGGGGGGCTCATGGCGGCGTTGCCATCGAAGAGCTGCTCCTGCCCGGTGATGGCTTGATCGAGAGCGGCGCGCCATTTCGCCAGTCCGCGTTGCTTGGCCGCGAGGTCCGCGCCTTCGTCGGCAACATCATCCACGAGGCGCATGAAGGCATACAGGGCAGCCAGCCCATCCCGCTTGGGTTTTGGCAGGAGGAAGAAAGCGTGATAAAAATTGCTGCGAGCTGCCCGGGCAATGGCGTAGCAGGCTTCGTACGATTCCGCAGTCATGGTGCTCGCTTGCGGTACGGCATGCTCTGTCCCTACAGCTAGGGATGGCAGTACCTTCACATCCGCGCTTGAGTTTTTGTTTATTAGATGCCTTACCAGGGCGCCGCCCAGGAGACGGGCCTGCTTTACTTTGCTGACCGCCGGGCGGCGGTGGAGAGTATCATATCCTATCGCTTCGATGGCATCGAGCACGGCCAAACCGCCCCGGCTGAACATCTCCAAGTCTACGCTGAGGCGGCCATCCACCATTTTTACCAGCAGATTGCCTTCGGCAAAGAGGGCTCGCGTGCGCGCGATCAGATCCTTCATCAAGCGCACGTAGCGCTCATCGAAGCGCCTTTCGACGATGTCGTTCTCGGAGAGCCCCTGCGCCGCGGCCGCATCGAGGGGAATGTAAATCCGCCCGATTTCCAGATCCCGTGCGACATCTTGCCAGAAGTTCGCTAGTTGCAGCGCGGTGCAGGTGGCATCCGACAAACGTTGGCGCTGTTCGTCGCGGTAGCCGCACAGATACAAAACCAGTCGTCCCACCGGACTTGCCGAATACACGCAATAGCCGAGCACGGCATCCCAGTTCGGATAGCGCTTGACGGTCTGATCCTGACGGAAAGCCTTCAGGAGATCGGCAAAGGGCTGCTTGGGAATATCTTTCGCGACGATCGTCTCGCGGAGCGCCACAAAGACCGGATGCGCTGGTTTCCCTTCGTAACATGCATCCAGCTCGCGCTCCCACCAATCGAGCAGTTCCAGCGCGCGCGCCGCGTCGCGAACTTCGTCACCGAGGTCATCCGCCCAACGGCAATACGCGTAGACGTTGTAGAAATCCTGGTGCAGCTCTTTGGGGAGAAGCCAGGACACGACGTTGAAATTTTCGTAGTGATGCGTTGCGAGCCACCGCGTATATCGCCGAGCCACTTCGGGCGCGCAGCCGGGCTTTGGTGTGTGCCGGGTAATGTCGATTTCGCCGGGGAGTAACATCACAAGAGAGATCCCTCGCTACGCAAAACCGTCCAGAGCGCAGAATACGCGCCTCGCTCGATCCCGCAGAACCATGGGGGACGCGGGAACAACAAATGACAGGTGGGTTTGGTTGGCACCCGAAAACTACGGCCGCACGGCCAACTTGATCTCGCCGCTGCGCGACTTCATGCGCGCAAACGCCTGCGGCAGGTCCGCCAGCCGGATTTCTTCGGTGACGAAATCGCGAGCCGAAATATCCCCGCGCCGGATGGCTTCCAGGGCCTCGCGAAAGAACCGCGGCGTGTGATGAAAGGGCGAGATCAGTTTGATTTCCGAGTAGTGGATGGCCGCCGGGTCAATTTCAACACGAGTACCCGAAGGCAGGCCGCTAAAGAAATTCACGACACCACCGCGCCGCACCATCGCCAGCGCCTGCTGCCAGGTGGCCGGATTGCCCGCCGCTTCGACCACGGAATCGGGTCCAAGCTGGTCTTCGGTAAGCGCTCTGACGGCGGGCACGACATCTTCGGTCTCGGTGACGTTGAAGGTCGCCACCGCGCCCAGCCGCTTAGCAATGTCCAGCGGCGCCGCGCGCCGCGCCAGCGCGATGACGCGAACTCCGCGTCGCGAAAGCATGCGGACAAACTTCAATCCGACGGGACCGCAACCGATCACCGCGGCGGTATCTCCGGTGCGCACTTCCATCTCGTAGATTCCGCGAAGCACGCAGGCCAAGGGTTCGGCCAGCGCTGCACTCTGATCGTCCACCGAGTGCGGCACTTCCAGCATGTTTTCCACGACGATGCGGCCGGGGATGCGCATGTAGTCCGCGTACGCGCCGTTGTTGAACAACAAGTCGTCGCAAAGATTTTCCTGGCCACGGCGGCAGTGATAGCAGCGCAAACACGGTGCGGAATTTGCAGCGATAACGCGCATGCCAATCCGCCAGCGCGGATCCACGCGCTTCCCCACAGCCACAATTTCGCCAACCAGTTCGTGGCCAAAGACGGCCGGCGGTCGAATCATTTTGGCGTGATAACCGCGCTTCCACACTTTGAGGTCAGTGCCATCGGTAAGCGCCAGCCGGACGCGCACCAGGACTTCGTCGGCCGCCAGTGCGGGTACATCGATCTTTTCTATGCGAAGATCTTCGCTGCCATAGAGTACGGCTGCGGTCATCTTCGACGGCACCGTGACTTGTGTTACGGCAACTTTCACTTCTTCGCCTACTTCCAGCTTCTTTGGCGTCGTCGTGCTCATGCGTGTGTGATCAAGATCTTGAGTGATTCCTCCGTTGGCTTGGCGGCCAGATCCAACCCTTGTTGGATTCTAGCCAACGGAAAACGGTGCGTCACAATATCCATGACCGGCAGTTTCTTTTTCAGCACCAGGTCGGCCCCTTCTTCTTGGATGTCCACGGCCGCACTATAGCTGCCCAGGATTTCTTTTTCGTCGATCCCCACTGCCGCAGCGGGAAACTCGATCCTGGTTACCGGGTCGTTCGCGGCGAACAACAGTACGCGTCCTCCAGGTCTTGCCGCCGCCAACGCATCGATCACAACTCCAGGGTGTGCCACCGCAACCAAAACCGCATCGGCGCCTCGACCCTCAGTCCGGGCCTTCATGTGTTCCACAAGCTTACCATCACTGGGGTCAAACGACTCTAATGCTCCTAACGTTAGGCTTTTCGCGCGCCGAACGGCCATGGGATCACTGGTATAGAGCTTGGCATGTTCCAAGTTAGCCACCATTAGCAATTGTAGGCCGATGGGGCCGCAACCCGCGATTAGCACGGTTTCGCCAGCCGTTACGCGGGCTTTCTGCACGGCCTTCAAAATCGTATTGATCGGCTCGATAAACGTGGCTTCTTCAAAGCTGACGTCATCGGGGAGCGCCACAATCCCCCGTTCGGCCACCCAGGGCATGGCTTTCACGTATTCCGCGAAGCCGCCGCCGTTCGGCGTGAATCCGCCGGTCAGACCCGTCGCCTGGTACTGCTTGCACTGCGAGAAGAGGCGGCGTTCACAATAGAAACACTTCCCGCAGGGAATGTGATGAAAACTCATTACCCGGTAGCCGCGTCGCCATTTCGTCACGCCACGGCCAACGGCAACCACCGTGCCTGCCAATTCATGTCCAAGGATTTGCGGTGGCGAAACGTAAGCGTGAAAAATCTTTTTGATGTCGGTGCCGCAGACCCCACAGGTAGCAACCTTGATGAGAACTTCGCCATCGCCTACTTCCGGTACGGGGACCTCCTCGACGCGCACGATTCCCTTTTCTCGGTAGACACCGGCGCGCATCGTTTTGGGGATGGGGGCTGGTGTCTTCACGGCTTCCAGCGTTGTTTCAGTCCTGCTCATCCTGCCTGGGCAACCTCTCTCTTATGCAACGAGAATGCTTCACTCCGAGCAGCCAACTGGGGGATGAAACTGTCAAGAAAGCTTCCCAGCGACCCGGCAGCCTTATGGCTCTGCCTGCCGAAGCGCAAGAGTCCGGGAACGCTCTTTGGCTGCCTCAACACTTGCCCGAGCATGCGTTTCAAGCTGATGTCGCCCGCCCTCGTGACTGCTAGATTCAGATCGAGTGGCAAATCGTCTTCTGAAGTGTCGCTAATCGCGCGTACCGCCACCCCACGCGTACCCCAAATCAGACACTCGCCGATCACCTCGAAACTTTCCATGTCTACCACGTCTGCCAAAGAGCTTAATCTTAATTTCTCCGCGGCAGTGATCACGATGTGATCTTCCTCATAGAAGGCCCTTACTCCTCGCGCCCCGCACTTCTTTGCCAAAGCCATCAACTCCCTGTCGCAGGAAATTTCGCTCTTAGGAAGGTCAGCGGAAACGGCGCGAGTTCGCAGTTCGCTGGCTACAACAATTTCACCGGCTCTGATCTCAGGTTGCAGCGCCCCGGCCAAACCAGTCGAAACGCATACCTCGAAGAATCGTCCGGACTCAGTTGCAGCCGTTTGGATGCCCAGCGTCGCGGATCCGGCGCGCGCGCCACCCATACCAGTTAACAGGACCACAACGCTGGCGCCCGCGATCTCGGCTTGATACGTCGTGAGATCCGCAAGTTGAACCAGCGAAAAATCGTGCCTTTTCTGCCAAGGGGCGAACTCGGCTGCGACGGCGAAGGTGACCAGGATGCGCATATCTATCAGCTTAAGATGTCGGGTTAAAGTCCCGGGCAACAAGAACAAAGGCACCGGTCGCCTTCGGCTACGCTGGGCACAAGTCTCGCCCGGCCACTACAAAACCCTAAGCGGCGGCGTGAGCCATGCGCTTGGCGCGGCTCTTGGCGATGTAGCCGTTCGCTTCGTACCAGCGCACGGCGCGTTCCAGCGCTGCAGCCACTGGTCCCGCTTGAAATCCAAGTTCACGCTTGGCGCGCGAGCAATCCACAAACATCTTGTGCCGGGCGATCTTCACGCCCTCGACCGGAATGCTCGGCTCGCGCCCGACCAGCCGCGAAAACGCGGTATTGGCATAGGCTACACCCAGCGCGAGTCCATGTGGAATTTTCAACCGGGGCGCATCGAGACCCGATATCTTCGCGAGGGTGTCCAGCATTTGCTTGAGCGTGAGGTTTTCACCACCGAGCAGGTAGCGCTCGCCAACTCTGCCTTTTTCGTCGACCCGCAGGTGTCCTGCCGCGCATTCTTCCACGCCAACAAAATTCAAGCCAGTCTCCACATAACCGGGCATCTTGCCATTCAAAAAATCCAGAATGATCTTTCCGGTGGGTGTCGGCTTCCAGTCTCCCGGCCCTACCGGCGTCGTCGGCATGGCCACAATCACCGGCAATCCGTTTTTCGCGGCTTCCAGCGCTTCCCTTTCCGCCATCCACTTCGAGCGCTTGTAGTGGCCCACCATTTCTTCCAGCTTGGCGTTGGTGAATTCATTCGGATGCTGCGGCCGGTCGACGGCAACGGTTGCCACCGTGCTGGTGTAGACTAAGCGTTCGACGCCAGCGCGCTTCGCCGCGCTCAGAAGGTTTCTTGTGCCGCCAACGTTCGAATCGTAAATCTCCTGAGAACTCCTAGCCCACAATCGATAATCCGCCGCAACGTGAAAGACGCGCTTGACGCCCTTCATCGCG
>MNIJ01000123.1 GCA_001919715.1 Acidobacteria bacterium 13_1_20CM_58_21 | reverse complement strand
CGAAGCCGATGAAGCCCATTACAACGTCAGCACCGGCCACGGCCTCTTTCACAACGTTCGCGGCAACATCAAGATCGAGCGGCGGCCCAATCCGTCAATTTTGATTTCTGATCATCCGCTGTACTTCGAAGCGCGGGACGTGGAACGCTTCCCGGGAGACATCTATCTCATCCACCGCGCCTGGATCACCATCTGCGATCCCCAACACCCGAAGTGGCAGTTCTACGCGCCCAACGCGCGGATCCGTCTGGATAAAACTGTCGCGCTCGTCAACGCCAACTTCCGTCTTTTCCGCGTGCCCCTCATCTGGCTCCCGTACGCCTCCGCCCCCGCGGGCCGCAAGGTCCGCGCGTCCGGTTTCCTCATCCCCGACGTCGGCCAGAGCTCGCGCAAGGGCTTCATCTTCGGTGACGCTTTTTATCTGGCTCCCATTCCGTGGGTGGACGCTACCTTGGGCGCCCAATTCATGAGCCGCCGCGGCTTGCTCGAACGCGGATCATTCCGCGCCAAGCCTTTCGAAGACACTGCGATTGAGTACACCTATTTCGGCGTCGAGGACCGCGGCCTCCTCAACTCTGACGGCACACGCAATCCTCAGGGTGGCGAGCAGCAACGCCTGGAAATCCAATCCTTGCTCCCCGGCGGCTGGCGCTTCGTGACCGACTTCAACCATCTCTCCTCGCTTACCTTCCGTCTGGCCTTCGCCGACTCTTTCGGCGAAGCCACCAACTCCGAAGTGCGCAGCGCGGTGTTCCTTTCGAACAATTTCCGAGGCTTCAGCCTGAATTTCGCCGGCCTCAGTGACAAAAGTTTTCTCACCCTGCCGGTCGCCGCAACCACCACCACGCCCGCGGTTCCCGCCACCAGCGTTACTCTGCGAAACCTGCCGGAAGCGCGCTTGGGCGCCGTCGAGCAGGCTCCCTGGCGCCGCGCCCCCGTTTATTTCGGTTTTGACGCCTTTGCCGACGTGGGATACCGCCGCGATCAAAACTTTCAAACTGCAAATTTCGTCGGTCGCTACGAATTGGCGCCCCGCGTAACCGTTCCACTGCACTTCGGTGGGTGGCTCGGGGTGACCACTTCCGCCGCGTTTCGCACTACCCGCAATGGCGACTCCCTCAATTCCGCCGGGCAGGTCAGTGCGGCTTCGCTATCCCGCAACACGGGCGAGTTCGCCGTCGAGGTTCGCCCGCCTACGCTCGAACGTTTCTTCCGTGGCGCTCCCAGAAAGAAGGGCCAGAATCGACGCCGCTACAAACACACCATCGAGCCGGCCTTCACCTACCGCTACGTTACCGGGGTGAATCATTTCGCCGACTTTATTCATTTCGATTCCGATGCCACTCTTACCAACACCAGCGAAGTCGAATATGGCTTTGCGCAGCGGCTCTTCCGCAAAGACGGCGACGGCCAGCCTCAGGAGCTCATTTCCTGGCGCATCGTTCAGAAGCACTACTTTGATCCCACCTTTGGCGGCGCCATCGTCAACGGCCAGCGCAACGTGTTCCAGGCGTTCGACTCCATCTCGCCTTTCGCATTTGCTTTCGGTCCCCGCAACTGGTCTCCCATCGTCAGCGATTTTAAAATCACTCCCGGCGACCTCTACGATCTGGAGCAGATTCTTCAGTACGATCCCCAAATTCAAAGACTCGTCACCATCGGCACGCTCCTCAAAGTAAAACCTTATCGGGAATTATTTGCCACCGTTTCCTACTTCCGCCTGAATGCCAATCCCGTCCAGCCCGCCCCCTTCCAGCAGCCGGATTCCAACCAGATTCGCGGGCTGGTCGGCTACGGAAGCGAATCCCGCAAGGGGTTTAATCTCATTACCGGTCTCGGCTATGACTTTGAGAACAAGACATTGCAAAACCAGATCGTGCAGCTCAGTTACAACGGCGGCTGCTGCGGCCTCGCCGTCGAATATCGCCGCATCAACCTCGGACAGGTGCGCGCGGAAAATCAGTTCCGCATCGCATTCATCATCGCCAACATCGGCACGTTCGGAAATCTCCGCCATCAGGAAAGAATCTTCTAGCCGCCAGGCTTGGCGGTGCCGCGCTTGAATCTGCGGCGTGTTCGACTGTGATTTAATGGGACTCCTATGAACGACACCGACCTGGCCTTCGCATCCATCGAGGAAGTCGGAAAACTCTTCCGCAAACGCAAACTCTCTCCCGTCGAGCTCACCAAGCTGATGCTCGCCCGCATCGAGCAACTCAATCCCAAACTTAACGCTTACATCACGGTCACCGCGGAACTGGCCCTCGAGCAAACCAAGAAGGCCGAATCCGAGCTCTTCGGGCCGCGTGGTCAGAAAGGGCATCGTGATCGCGGCCCGCTCCATGGAATCCCGATTTCGCTGAAAGACAACATCTGCACCAAAGACATTCGAACCACTGCGGGTTCAAAAATCCTGAAAGATTTCATCCCCACGTGCGACGCTCAAATCGTGGCCATGCTGAGAGCAGCCGGCGCGGTGATCCTCGGAAAGACCAACTTGCACGAGTTCGCTTACGGTGTGACCTCCAACAATCCGCACTACGGCGCGGTCCGCAATCCCTGGGATCCCCAGCGCATTCCCGGTGGCTCGAGTGGAGGTTCTGCTGCCGCCGTTGCCGCCGGCCTGGGTTACGGCAGCATGGGAACGGACACCGGCGGCTCCATTCGCATTCCCGCATCCCTCTCGGGCGTCACCGGTCTGAAGCCCAGCTGGGGCCGCATTTCATGTGCAGGCATCATTCCACTTTCTCCCGCTCTCGATTGCGCGGGCCCGCTGGCTCGCACCGTCGGTGACCTGGCCACTCTGGCCGGAGTTTTATACTCGCGCGCGGGCCGCCAACCAAATCTTCTAAGTTCTGCGGCTCTGCGGCCTGGCAAGTTTCGCCTGGGAATTCCAACTCAATTGTTCTTCGATGCTCTTTCACCGGACGTCCGGAAAGCCTTTGACACCGCTTTAGGCGATCTTTGCCGCGTGGCCATGACCGCGAAAGACATTTCTATCCCCCTGCTCGATGAAACCGAAGACGCCGGGAATCATATCGCCTGGACGGAAGCGGCCCTTTACCACCGGCAACAGGGATATTTTCCGGCCCGGGCTGCGGAGTACGGCGCCGACGTGGGTTCAAGACTGGAGATGGGCTCGAAGGTCCCGGCGGTTGACTACCTGCGGGCTCTGGAGAAGCGCAAACAATTCTTCGAGCAACTGCACTTGGCGCTCGCGGAGGCGGATGTGGATGCCATGGTCTTTCCCTCGACGGCCATTGAGGCGCCGCTCTTGAATCAGGAAACGATCCGCATCGGGACGCACGAGTATGCGGCTCGCACTCTGCTGCTGCGGAACAACCGTCCGGCAAATCTGGCCGGTGTGCCTGCTGTTTCCGTTCCTTGTGGCTTTACCCGTTCGGGATTGCCGATCGGCTTGCAGATCATGGCCGGTGTCGCGAGCGAGCCCGTGCTGCTGCGCATCGCCAAGATCTTCGAGCGTTCCCGCTCCGAGAACCTCCGTCCTCCGTTGGCTGTTTAATGGGCGGGTACCCGCTACGACCGGCAAGAAAACCTCCCGTGCTTATACACCTTGCCTCGTGCTTATCCCCTGTTCCGGCTTGCATTTGCGGGCCTAGTCTCGGCCAGACGTTTTATCTGCTTCCGTGGCCATAGGGGCGCGTGTCTTCATTACCCAATCACCGATCACATACCCCAGCGTCCCGGTGGCCATTCCTGCGAACACATCCACGACGTAGTGGTACCGTCCCCACACTGTCGAAACACACATGCAGGCGACCAGCGGCAACATTACCCAGAACAGCCACCGCCGGTGACGCCATGCTCCCCACAACGCCGCGACCGACCCGGCCACGTGCTCAGATGGAAAGGCCGCCCCGCGCACGCGACCGAAATGTTCAATGCAATTGATGGTTGCCGTGATGGGCCCGCCCTGCAACGGGCCGTGCCACGCTCCGGCCATCGAAAACCATGGACTTTCGATGGGAAAGAGAATCGCGATCAGATAACCGACTGCGTACCCCGTGGCCGAATACGTCATCACCGACCAGTACTCGCGCCAATCGCGCCGGTAATACAAGACGCCACCCAACACCAACAGATATCCGAAATAAGTAAGATAGGCGAACTGCATGAAATCGTTGCGCGCCGGCGTTGCAAACTGTTCCAGCCACACCGCCGGATCGACGCCGGTCAGCCAGTGATCGGCAGCCATCAGCTTCGCGTCCTGCCAGCCGGGCGTCACGAGATGCACGAATTTTCCCAGCTCCTCAAAACAGAATAGAAAAAACAGATGCGGATACCAATGCCGCCAGAAGCGCCAGAACTTTACTGAAAATGTCTCGCTTCGCCCCCTGGCGCGCTCCGCAACTCCGGCTTCTACAAGGCACAAGGCCAGAATCACGGTGGCAACCAAGGCTTGCACGCTGACCAGCTTCACTGGATGCAGAAGGTTTTCCGCAAACACCGCGATCAGCGCACTCGATGCCGCCAAATACGCGAGCGCCACGCACTCGAATGCTCCGCACGCCGCCCACACTGCCGCCAACTGCCGGGTAATCCATCCCGCGATTCTTCGCCCCCCTGCTTCGAGCTCGGCCGTGCGCGCGCCGCCTCCCCTCTCCTCCCTCCAGACGATCGCGCCTTCGTTCCTTCCGTGATTCTTTCCATCCGCGCTATTCATCGCCGGCCCATCGAAGGTGCATTCACGGCTCGTTGTTTCAGTTCTCCAGGGCTCATTTGTTTTTCACGTTCACGCCAATCTGTCTATTCTTCTCCCGGAACTTGGAGTGCCCCGGTGTTAAATCCTTCCACTCGATCGTCGGCCACCCCCGCTTCTTGGCCATCTGTCCAAGACCTTTCGATGGATTCACAGCCGTGGGCCGGCCTACTGCCGCCAGTAACCACCGATCATTCAGGCTGTCGCCATACGCGTAGCATCGCCCAAGGTCGAGTCGCATCTCCTCGGCCCGTCGCCTCGCTGCGCGCGCCTTGGCTTCCCCAAACATCGCCGGGCCCAAAATCCGTCCCGTCCACCGGCCGTCCAGTTCTTCCAGCCCCGTTGCCAACACGCCAATCGTCACCGTGATACCACGCGCGGCAAGTTCGGCTTCCATGGCGCTCGCGGCTCGCCGCGCTAACGGCAGAAGCGTCCCGCTCACCAGCACAATTTGGTGCCCTTGGTTCGCGTGCCACGCCACTTTCTCGATCGCTAGAGCAAGAAAGGTGGGAACTGGCTGTCGGGGATTGCGCCGCCAAGCAGCGCGGGGCTGGCCTTCGGCGGGTTGGCCGTCCGTGTCTCCCTCGCCATGCTCGCCAAGAATCTCGACGCCGCGCAGGTACACCTTGTTGGCCTCGAGAATCGCGCCGATCCCGCGCGGCATCAGCCACATCGCTTCCCTCAACCACAGCAAGTAGTTTCTTGCCGGGATGGCTCTTCGGTTTCTCAACATGCGGAAGAATCTTTTTTCCAGCGAAGGCCGCGCCACCAGCGTTCCATCCAAATCAAAAAACGCCGCAACTCCTCCGCCCTTCTCGCCGATCTCCTTTCTGTGCGCCTCCTGTGCCACGCTCTTTGCTCCGCCGACCGGCCCCGCGTTTCCCGCAATGTATTTCCACCCTTCCACCAGCACCGGCAATCCTCGCAGCAAGCAAAACGCGGCGGTCATCCACGTCAACACATACGCCCCCACGCGAATCATGTCATGGACATCCGCAGCCAGTTGACCGACGAGCGCCACCGACCCGCGTGTCAGCGCCAATTCCAATCCCAAATAGCAGAAGCACAAGCATTTCATCGCCGCATACAACCCTCGGCTCCAGCGTGACGCCACCAGCGCCTGCCCCCACCACGTCTCGAGCATGGCAGGAGCGCCCCAACCGGAATGGCCCGCCTTCATCGCCAGCCCGCGCAAGAAATCCGTTGCCGCTCCGCGCGCAAAAAATAAAACCGGCAGCCACAGCGATACCATCCCCACCACCGCGAAATAGGTGAAGTACACGTTCTCAATCATGCGGTCGCCTAGGATGTCCAGTTGGGCGCCCACCGGCGTGGCCATTTGTTTCTTCCGGGCAAGATGCCCATCCAAAGCATCCAGCGCGATGGCTGCCACGGTCAACCCTACTGCCGTGAGGTTGGCCCACGCCCCCCGCCCGAACAGACACACTGCCAGGAACCCCACCACGACCCGCAGAAACGTCACCTTGTTGGCCGTCCATCGGATACTCATCTGTCGCCTGCCTCCCGAGCAAACCCTCACTGGGGGGCATGGCAACCGCAATGCCAGTCCTGCTCCTACAAGGTACGTCTGTTCAGATACTTACAAACTGATCCGTCATTCTTGCCCGGGCTCTACGCCAGCCAAATCCTTCATCTGTCGCCCATTAGCTCCCTCTAACCTCGTTTCCTTTTCTGCGTTTTGCGCGTCTAAAACAGAGGGGCTCGCTCCCCTCAAGACCCACGGACGTTGTCCTGCAGCCGAGCGGCGCGGTTCGCCGAAGGATCTCCAGGACGAGCGCGAGCGAGATTTGTGGGAGAATAAGAGGTAGGGTTTTCCAACGGGATCTAAAGCGAGGATGAACCAGGGATGAACGATGTTTCACTAGCAGGAGCTTTTCTCGCCGGGCTGGTTTCATTTCTTTCGCCCTGTGTTCTGCCGCTCGTTCCCGGCTACATCTCCATGCTCTCCGGCATCGGCATGGAGCAGCTCCGCAAGGGCGAAGTTCCGAGTTCCAGTTTGTTGGGCCCCTCGCTCTCCTTCATCGCCGGCTTCTCCGTGGTGTTCATCTCTTTTGGAGCATCTGCAAGTGCCGTCGGCGTGTTCCTCAAACAGAACCGCAATATGCTCACTCCCGTCGCGGGTGCGCTTATCCTTCTTTTCGGTCTCCATCTTCTCGGCCTGCTCATCAAGCTCAGCCCCCGTGTAGGCATCATTCTCGGGGTCATCCTCATCGCTGTCGGTATCACTGCTTTACTTCGCCATGCTACTCTCTTCGCCGGATTTGGTGCGCTTCATTTCTTCTCGCTTTCCAGCATCGGCTTCTTTGGTCCCGCCTTGGCCCGCTGGCTCAACCGCGACGTCCACCTGCGCAGTTCTGTCGCGCAGCCCAGCGCGTGGAGCGGCTTCCTCCTGGGCTTCGCGTTTGCCTTCGGCTGGACCCCCTGCATTGGCCCCATCCTCACGACGGTACTCACGATCGCGGCCGCAAGCGACAAAATTCAGCGCGGCGTTCTCCTCCTGGCCGTCTATTCCGCCGGCCTGGGGATCCCGTTTCTTCTAACGGCCCTGGGCATCGGAAAATTCATGACCTTCTACAAGAATTTCAGAAAATACCTTCACGCCGTCGAACTCTTCAGCGGCGCCCTTTTGCTTTTCGTCGGCGCTCTGGTTTTCGTCAACAAGCTGACCTGGCTCACGGCCAAGCTGAGTTTCTTGAATGTCCTTGTTCTGTGGCTCGAACGCGTCCTCACTAGCGGGAAGGGGAGTACAACGTTCTGGCTGCTAGCCGGTGTGGCTGGTCTGGCAGTCGTGGTATTCGCGGTCATAAAGCGTTGGGAGAAAATTACTGCTATCCAAGACAACAAAACTTTCTTAGCCATAGCTACCGTCATCGCGCTCATCATCGGCACCTACTACGTCGATAAGGCCACGCGCGTCAAAGTCACCGACCCGGTGAAGAGCACCGAGCAGGTCAGCGTTAAGACCGCTGGACAGCCCGCTCCTGAAGTCACCTTCAAAGATCTGCAGGCCAAAGACGTCACGCTTGGTCAGTACAAAGGCAAAGTCGTGCTGGTCAATTTCTGGGCCACCTGGTGCGATCCCTGCTATATCGAAATTCCCTGGCTCATGGAGATGCAGCAGAAGTACGAAGCAAAAGGCTTTACCGTTGTCGGCATCTCCATGGACGAAGAAGGCCAGTCCGCCGTCGCTCCCTTCCTCGCGAAGGAGCGCTTCAACGTCAACGGCCAGAAGCTTGCCATGAACTATCCCATCGTCATCGGCAACGACGAAGTCGCCGACAAGTTCGGCGGCCTTCTCGGCTACCCCACCAGTTTCCTCATCTCTCGCGACGGCAAAATCGTAAAAAAAGTTCAGGGTCTGATTAGCTACGAGGAACTTACCAAAGCCATCGAATCTCAGTTGTAGGTCTTCCGCGTGGGGCACCTCATGTTGGACCCACTTTTCTCTCTGCGCTCAGTCGCGCCCATGGCCATCCCCGGCGCAAATCGCGTAGTTCAGTTGTGCCGGCGCCTTACTCCAATAGGACCGTTTTTTCTTTCTGCCTTGGCTACCGCTCACTGGCCGGCTTCGGTTTTGCTAGACTGTTTTGGCCATGAGCGTCATCGACGAGGTCCTCGCCGCCAACGAGATTTACTCGCGCACCCATGAATTGCGCCGACTGACCCCGCGTCCCGAGCGCAAGCTGGCCGTGTTGACCTGTATGGATACCCGTCTTTCCACCCGCACCCTGGGATTGAAAGAGGGAGATGCGCACATCATCCGCAACGCCGGCGGGATCGTCACTGATGACACGCTGCGCTCCCTGGTCGTTTCGCACTATCTGCTCGGCACCCAGGAAATCATGGTCATCAATCACACCGATTGCGGATTGATGCACACCAGCGAACAAGATCTGCGCACCAGAATCCAGAATCTCACGGGAACCGCCGCTGTTGCTCCCGCCTTCTTCTATGCCTTCCAAAACATCGAAGAAAATGTCCGCCACCAACTACAGAAACTTCGTACCCATCCCTGGATTCCCGCAACCGTCGCCGTCCGCGGCTTCGTCTACGACGTCACCACCGGTCATCTTCGGGAAATCCAGGGTAGCTGATGCTCATCCTCCCTGCGGATCCGCCGTGAACAAGGAACACCCAACCCGCCAGCAGGTGGACATCATTGTCTTGGCCATGCATCTAACGTCAGTTGGGATTCAAAGTCGGTGCCCACCTTCCTAACGGCAGCCGCAGGCGGTCGACCGCGTCTCCGTCCCAGACCGAGTATCGATATTCGCTAGCTTGCGCAGAACCTTGCCATGCCGTAGGTGCGTCGTAGCAGGAACCACGAAGGTCTCCATCGCTTGGCCGTGGAGCCCGTAGGAATCCCCGGACTTTAGCCAGACTTGGCCCGGGGAGGACAGTCAATGCCTCGTCAATGCCTCGTCAATGCCTCGTTAATGCCTACTACCCACTACCCACTCTCTTCATGTACGCTAAATGCATGCTCGATGAAAAGGACTTTCAACGAAAAGCCGACGCCGCGTTCGAGGACCTCAGGCGCCGCATGCTCACCGCCGGCGATGAGCATGGTTTCGACGTGGAAGGCGAATCCGGAAAGCTAGAGGTGCTGTTCGAGGAACCCGTGGAGGCCAAATTCGTGATTTCACCCAACACACCCGTCCGCGAAATCTGGATCTCCGCGCTTTCCAGCAGCTTCAAGCTGGGATGGAATGAACCACGCAAGGCGTTTGTGCACGAAAAAACGGGTGAAGATCTCCACGCCGTCATGAGCCGCGTCATCTCCCAGCAACTCGGCGCCCAGGTCACTTTATGAAAATCAAAGCAGCTATCTTTTCGATCGGCTTGCTGGTCCTGTCGACCGCGCTGCTGCCGCAAGTCCCCTCCGGCCGCGATGTCGTCAAACCCGAAACCTACGTCTCGCTCGATCCCGCGGCCCGCGGCAGGGCATTGGAAATCGCCGTGGTCATGAAGATTCGCCCGGGCTTCCATGTCAATGCCCGCGAAAAATCGGAAGACTATCTCATCGCCACCGATCTCAAGGCCGAACTTCCCGCCGGTTTCAACGGCGGCGAGGTCTCCTATCCCAAGGGTAAGCTCGAGAAATTCACGTTTTCAAAAACGCCACTGAACGTCTACCAGGGCACCTTGATTCTTCGCCTGCCCATCACCACGCTTGCCAATGCCCCGCTCGGCGTGCAGCACATTCCTCTCAAGCTCCGCTACCAGGCCTGCAGCACCGAACTCTGCCTGCCCCCGGTGACCGTCGCTCTCGAGGCCACGCTCAACGTCGTCGCTTCGGCCTCCGCCGCCAGGTCCGCCCACGCGGAAATTTTTGGAAAGCAATAGGCCCGCCATGCCCATCCCCGATTTGATCCGCCGCCAGGGCGGCAGACCTCCAGATTTTTTTGAAGGAAGGCTGGCGCTAAGCTTTAGCGAAACTGGCCACCGCGTCGCGCAAACGGCTGACGACGCGCTGCTGGCCGAGAACGACCATAGTGTCGAAGAGCGGCGGCGCCACGGCCTGGCCGACGATGGCCACGCGCGTGGCATTGATCAACAAGCCGGCTTTCACGCCGCCGGCTTCGGCCACCGCGCGGGAGGCGTGGTCGCATGCGTCGTGATTCCACTCGGCAAGGGCTTCGAGCCGATCGGCCAGTCTCCCGAGGAGTTCCGGCACTCTCGGATCTGTCCAGAATTTTTCTTTGGCCGCGGCGTCGCGCGTGAATTCGTCGCTGAAAAATGCGCGCGACCAACTCGAAAAATCCGGCAACAAGCGGATTCGCGGCCGCAGCAAATCGACGGTCTTTGACAACCAGGCATGGTCCCGACCGTCCGCCCCGGGAGCGGCCCACTCCGGCTTCCACAATCCGCTGCGCTTCAATTCATTTTCGACTTCCGGGAGCAACTCCTGGATCGGAAGTTTCTGTAGATACTGGGTGTTGAACCACTCGAGTTTCGGCCGGTCGAACACGGCGTTGGTGCGGCTCACGCCCTCAAGCGAAAATTTCCGCAGCAAATCTTTGGTTCGCAGAAACTCTTCGTCTCCGCCGGGAGACCAGCCCAATAAAGCCAGAAAATTGCGGAATGCTTCCGGCAGAAAGCCTTCGGCGCGGTACATGTTTACATCCGTGGCGCCGTGACGTTTCGAAAGGCGGGACTTGTCCGGGCCGAGAATCAGCGGCACATGCGCAAAAACAGGAGGTTCCGCACCCAGCGCGCGGTACAGCAGCACCTGTTTGGGAGTATTCGAAAGGTGGTCCGCGCCACGAATCACGTGGGTGATGCGCATATCGATGTCGTCGACGACCACCCCCAGCTGATACATGGACTGGCCGAATTCTTGGTCGTCCTTCCCGGAACGCAACAGGACAAAGTCTTCGATTTCATCGTTCGAAAACTCGCGCTCCCCAAATACCGCGTCCAGGAATCTCGTGGTTCCACCAAGAGGAACTTTGAAGCGCACCGCCGGCTTCCCACCCGGCGTCGCGGGCCGGCCCTGGCGGCAGGCGCAGCGCGTGACCCGACGTAGCTGCGGGCCTTCGCTGCTTTCTTCCTCATGATCCCCGCCGACGTATTTTTCCGCGGGACAGTAGCACAAGAATGCCGCCCCGTTCGCCAAGCACTTTTTCGCAGCCGCGCGATACAGTTCCGTTCTCCCGGATTGGTAAAAGGGGCCCTCGTCCCAACCAACGCCCAGCCACTCTAAGCCATCGAGAATTCCCCCCACCAGTTCGGGCTTGTTGCGCTCGGCATCAGTGTCCTCGACGCGAAGAATCATCGTGCCGCCCTGGCCCCGTGCGAACAGCCAGTTAAACAGCGCGGTGCGAGCTCCTCCCAGGTGCAAATAACCGGTGGGGGAGGGGGCAAATCGCACCCTCACAGCGGATGTTTTGTCATTCATGTGAGCGCGTCCCGGCACTTCAATCGAAGCTCTCAGTGTAGCCAAACCCTCTATTTAGGTCCAACTGGCGGGCTATGGGCAAGGGCGAGGCAGGTCGTGCTCCGGGGCATTGCTATCGTTATCTCCTAGATGCTGTCTCTTTGGCAACCAGTACTAGGGTATGCTTGCTTCCTGAAAATTCCGTCATCCATAATCGTAACTAGTTTGTTTTGTGTACCGACGCGACCCTTCTAGCGTCGCCGCACGGCTGTGCTCTCCTGCAGCCGGTGCGGTTGGCGGTTGACACCGTGGGGCCGAACGACGTTTGTGCCTCGGTGGCTAGCGGAATAGAGTCCGCCATACGGGCGGAGAATCGAATGCGTTCCTGATGCATCAGAGTTTTATTTCACTGGCCCTGCTGATCGCCACTGCTTTGGTGGCGGGCTTTTTCTCCTATATCCACAGCATCAAGCGCCAGACTTATCTGCTGCTGTGGACCGCCGCGTGGGCCGTCTTCGGACTTCATTACGTGTGGCTGACACTTGCTCCGTGGGCAGCGGAGAGCCCGCTGCAGAGCGCGTTGAATCATTGGCTTTTCGCGGTTTCCGGGGTGCTCTTTTTTCTGGGGGCACAACTTTACGCCCAGCGGAAGGCCTGGAAGATTCCCGGGCTCGCCGTTGGGGTGCTCTTCGGATTTTGGGCAGCGGCCAATGCCGCCAACGCCTTTTCTGTCTCCGCGCTCATTCCCGGTTCGCTTATCTACATCGCGGTCGCGGTGGTGTTCTGGCAGGAAAGCCGGCGGCAGGAAACTCTTGCCGACCGGCTGCTGGCTGTTTCCTTCGCTTCCTGGGGCGTTCTGTGGATCGCTCTGCACTTCCTCGATACCACTCCGGAACTCCAGGGCGCAGGCATGAGCGTGGTTGCGGCGGCTCCCTGCGCGTTCGTGGCCATGCTCATGGTCATGGCGCTTTACGAAGAAGAAAAGCGGCGCATCGAGCGCAACATGCTGGCGCTTTCGAATCTCAATTTGGCGACCTCCAGCTTTGCGGGCGGCGAGATTCAGCGCATGCTGTCGCAAGCGCTGGACCGCGTGCTGGGTGTTGTGCGGCTGCCCGCCGGGGCGCTCTTTCTGCACCACGGTGATCCGCTGGGCCCCACGTCGGTCGTTGCCGTGGGCTTGAGTGACGAGTTTTGCCGCGCCGCTCAGGACGAAGGCCTGGACGATTATCTCGTCAGTCTGGTGTCGCGCCTCGGAGGCCTGCTTGGCTTTCGTGACCTGCGCGATGACTCCCTCTCGGCGCTCGAAAAAGAAAAGTCCATCCGGCGATTCCGCGAGCTGGCTCTCGCGCAGGGGTTGCGCAGCGTGGTGGCCATCAGCCTGCAGGCCAAAGAGCAAGCCTTCGGGGTGCTGCTTCTCGGAACACCGGACAGCCGGCGCTTTACACCGGCGGAGCTGAGGCTGCTCCTCGCGCTGGGGCACCAGATCGGCATGGCCGTAGAGAACAGCTATTTGATTCAGCAGACGGCGCGGCGGAGCGAAGAGCTTCACGTATTGAACGAAATCGGCCGCGCGCTCAGCTCCACGCTGAACAAAGAAGACCTGACCAGGAAAGTGTGGGAGGAGCTGAGGCGGCTCTTCGACGTGCAAAATTTCTATATCGCGGAACTGGATCCGCTGCGCGACGAAATCCAATTCGATCTCGAGATCGTGGATGGCCTGCGTCTGCCGAAGCGCACACGCCCCGCAGGCAACCACGTCACCGAATACATCATTCGAACGCGGCAGCCGGTGCTCATCGGTGACAATTACGTGGGGGAGATGAAAAAGCTGGGTGTCGAGCCTCTGCGCACCAAAGGGTGCTTCTGCGGCGTGCCGCTGGTGGCCTATGACCACGCCATTGGCGCGATGGCTGTGTACTCCGACGAGGAGCGCGTTTTTGACGAAGGGCACTTGGAGCTTCTGCGCGTCCTGGCAAGCGAAGCGAGTATCGCGATTGAAAACGCCCGCCTGTTCAGCGAAGAGCGCACCAAGGCCCGGCACCTCTCTCTGCTCAACACGATTTCTCGCAACGCCATCGCCACGCTCAATCCGGACGAGATGCTCGCCAAGATCACCGAGCAACTCGAAGCCGGCCTGACCTACGATCACATCGGCATCGGCGTGCTGGACTACGCGACACGGGAAGTGGTGATCCAAGCCGAGGCCGGCAACCGCCGCGGGACGCTGGGGCAGCGCATCGCCCTTGGCACGGGCCTGATCGGCCAGGTGGCCCGCAATGGCCACATGGCGACCTACCGCGCTTCCTCTCCTGCCGAAGCCGCGTTGCAGCCACTCTTCGAGGATTCCGTGGCGGCCGTGGCCTTGCCGGTCTTTTACGCCGAACAGCTCCACGGCATCCTGTACGTCGAGTCGTCCGTTCCGGTGGACTTCTCCGAGGAAGAGATTCTTCTGCTGCGCACGCTGGCCGACCTCATCGCCGGCGCGCTGCACAACGCGCTTTCTTTCCAAAAGGCGCAGGAACAGGCCATCACCGACGGACTCACCGGCGTGAAGACACATCGTTTTTTCATGGAAGCATTGTCCGCGGAATGGAAGCGCTCCACTCGAGCCGGCCGCGGCTTTGCGCTGGTGCTCATGGACCTCGACCGGTTCAAATTCGTGAACGATTTCTACGGGCACGTCGATGGCGACCTCGTTCTGCAGCGCGTCGGGCAGATCCTGGAGAGCAATTGCCGGCGCTCCGACGTGGTGGCCCGCTACGGAGGGGACGAGTTTGTCATTCTGATGCCGGAAACCAATATGGAACATGCGCGGCAACTGGCCGGCAAGCTCCGTGGGTGGGTATCCGCCGATGGGCTGTTGCGCGAGAAAAACATAAGCGCCAGCTTCGGCATCGCCTGCTATCCGCTCCACGGCTCGTCACCGCAAGAGCTAATCCAAGTTGCCGACGCCTCGATGTATCTTTCGAAACATCAGGGCGGCAACGCTGTTTCAACCGCCGATCACTTCGATCCCAACGAAGCAAAGAAATGGAAACGTGACGTCCTCGAAGCGTATCTGGGAGTGACGCTCAAGCGGCTTTTCTCAACGGGCCCCGAGGCCTTTGAGGAGATCTACCAGCGCTTGCGACAATTCACCGAATCGCTGGCGGCGACCGAAGCAAATAACGGCCAGTCAGCTACGGCCTCGGCCCAGGGTAGGCAGGCACTCCCGCACGCGGTGCTAGACACCGTCACCTCGCTGGCCCTGGCGATCGACGCCAAGGATCACTACACCCAAGGCCACTCGCAGAAAGTCTCCGCCTATGCGGCGCTGGTCGCAGAAGCCATGGGGATCAAAGACGAGGAAATGGAAGAGATTCGTCTGGGTGCCGTGCTTCACGACATCGGCAAGGTCGGTATTCCGGAAAGCATCTTGAGCAAGAACGGCCCGCTCAATCCCGAAGAGTGGGAGACCATGAAGGCACACGTGAAGTTTGGCGCCAAGATCCTCGACCCGCTGACGCCGCTCGCGCGTATCCGCGAAATGGTTCTTCACCACCACGAATTCTTCGACGGCTCTGGCTATCCGGACGCATTGACCGGGGAGAACATTCCCTTGGGCGCGCGCATCATTGCCATCGCCGACGCCTACGACACCATCACCAGCGACCGCACGTACAAGCGGGCCCGTAAAGCCATGGACGCTCTGGCCGAGCTGGAGCGCTGCGCGAATGCGCAATTTGACGGAGCCATCGTGGAACTTTTTGTCCGCACCATGAGGGCGCAGCCTAACCCGATCATTGAAGTTGCCGCGACCACCGGCCCGGTGCGCGGCAGCTGATCACGGCTGCTCAAAATGCGCAGCGATCAGCGCGCCTCGAGGTCCACGTCCTTGATGGGCAGATCCCAATGAGCTTCGAGGATTTCGAAGCGGCGTTGTTCTTCTTTTTTGAAGGTGTCTTGATCGGGATAGAGCTGCTTGATCAAAACCGAGCTGTCAAAATTGTCGTTGGCAATGGTGGCATTCTTGAAGACGATGGTTACTCGATAATCCCAACGGCCGTCTTCGGTGCTGTGATACCGCGGAACGGTCATGCTGACCCTCAACATACGCCCCAGCTCGATCTCCTTGGCGAGAACTGGATAATGGTTTTTCTTGAACAGCGCCAGGAATTCCTCGGCGTGCCCCCACTTGGCCTTGTAGTAGTACTCAATCACGTACGGTTGATCTTTTCCATCGGCGGCCAAACTCCGCTGAGGCGGGGCAGCTCCGATGGTTGACGACCAAAGAAGCGCCGCCAGCCCAAGCGCAGCGATCGCCGGGCCCTTGGCCTGGGAGACTAGAATTTGCATTTGGTCGCTCCTCCCCTGGCGCTATCGAGAGTACAAGCCGGGCCAGGCAATTTAAACCAAAAAGCAGAGCCATGCTACCACCGGTGTAGCTCGTTTCAAATTCCGCCTCCTGTTATCCTTTTCCCTGGGGGAGGTCGCATGCAGACTGGATCGGTGAAGTGGATTGGCAAACAGAAATTCGTGGCCACCAGCCCGTCGGGACACGCCATGACCATTGATTCCGACCGGGCCTCCAACCAGGCGCCCGGCCCGATGGAGCTGCTGCTGCTGGCGCTCGGAGCCTGCACCGCCACCGACGTGGTCATCATCCTGGACAAGAAGCGGCAGAAGCTGGAATCCCTCGAAGTGATCTGCTCGGGCGAACGTGCGGCGGAGCCACCCACGGTCTGGACCAAGCTGGAAATGCTCTATCGTCTCCGCGGCCAACTCGACGACGTGGCCGTAAAGCAGGCCATCCAGCTTAGCGAGGACAAATACTGCTCGGTTGCGGCCATGCTGAGGAAAACGGCGAACCTTTCCTGGCGCTATGAAGTCCTTCCGCCAGCCTCCTAGCCCCGGGCCTCCACCGTACTGAATGAGACAACCCCTGCACCAGCCTATAGTTGCGCGAGAGTATAGTGAAAGTTAGATAAAAATATCCTCGATGGGCCCTCTTGTCCGGAATGCGGTTCTTGGGATTATTTGCGTTGTCGCCGCGGCGACACCCCTTTCCGCGCAGGCCACCGCGGGACTCCTTCCCCAAAGGGCCAAGATTCCGCTGTCCAAGATCCCGCGCGTCCATCGAGCGCCCCAATGGGAAGATTTCCTGGAAAACCATCCGCGTGAAGCGGAACTGACGGTCACCGATTTCCGACAGAACACTCCGGGCGATGGTACGCCTGCGACCGAAGCTACTACCGCTTACCTCTCCTACGACGACAAGAACTTTTACGCTGTCTTCGTTTGTCACGATGAAGCGGGCCAGGTGCGGGCGCATCTTTCCAAGCGCGAGGCCTCCGATCAGGACGACGGCGTGGGCGTGCTGCTGGACACGTTTCGGGATTTTCACCGCGCCTATTTCTTCTACTCCAATCCGCTGGGGGTGCAGACCGATGCGATCTACACCGAGGGGCAGGGATACGATTTCAGCTTCGACACCCTGTGGGATAACGCGGGACGCATCACCGGCGACGGCTACATCGTCTTCTTTTCAGTTCCCTTCAAGAGCTTGCGGTTCTCGAACGACCCGCAGCAAACCTGGGGAGTAGCGCTCTATCGGGTGATCCTTCGCAAGAGCGAATACGACTATTGGCCGTACCTGACCCAGCGCGTCGCGGGGCTGACGCAGCAATTTGCTCCCGTTGGTGGTCTGGAAAAAGTTTCTCCCGGGCGGAACATTCAGCTCATTCCTTATGGCCTGCTGGCCAATGACCACTTTCTCGATCAGCCAAGCAACGGCCCTCCTGGGTTCATGGATAAATACGAGCATCGCGCGGGGCTGGATGCGAAGTTTGTCTCCCAAGATGCGCTGACATTCGACCTCACGCTGAATCCGGATTTCAGCCAGGTGGAATCGGACGATCCGCAGGTCACCGTCAATCAGCGCTTCGCCGTTTTTTTTCCGGAGAAGCGACCGTTCTTCATTGAAAATGCAGGATTCTTTGTGACTCCCATCAATTTGTTTTTTTCCCGCCGGATCTCCGACCCGCAGTTCGGCAGCCGCGTGACGGGAAAGGTCGGCCAGTGGACGCTGGGTGCCCTGGTCATCGACGATCGGCAGCCCGGCCAGGGATTCACCAGCGGGCCCTACGACACGCGAGCGGTGGACGGGCTGGTGCGGGTGACCCGCGAGTTCGGCAATCAGTCCTACGTGGGAGGCTTTTTCTCGAGCCGTGATTTCGCAGACACCAGCAACCGCGTGGCTTCGCTGGATGCGCGGCTGAAATTCTCCCAAAACTGGGTGGTCGATATTCAGGGGGTGCACAGCTGGACGCGGCAGGATCTCAACGCCGGACAGAATTGCTTGTCCTTTCGGGCGAGTAATCCAGCCTGGGGTTCCCAACAGGGCAACGCGCTGTGGGCCGACGCATCGTACAGCGGCCGGCATTTCAGTTTTTCCACCAACTACAACGATGTCTCGCCGAATTTCTGCACCGAGTTGGGATTCGTGAATCGCGTCGACGTTCGGCAGAACAACGCATTCGGAGCCTATTTCTGGAGACCGGAGAACAGCAAGGTTGTCGATTTCGGCCCGACGGCCAGCGAAACCGTGGACTGGAATCACAACAACATTCTCGAGGATTGGCAGGCAGCCGTTGGATTTCAAATGGATTTGACGAAGCAGACCACCCTCAGCATCAATCGTGGTGAAGCCTACGAACTCTTCGACAATATCGGGTTTCGCAAACACAGCACTTCCCTTCTCGCCGCCACGCAACCGTACAAATGGATCTCCTTCTCCGCGCGGTATACACAGGGAATTGGAGAGAATTTTTTTCCGGCTCCCGGCCTCCTGCCCTTCCTGGCAGACGCGACCCGGGTGAATTTTGGCCTGACACTGCGGCCTTCCTCGCGGTTCCGATTTGATGACCTGCTGATTTACTACCGGCTGGGAACGCGGCCGGGTTGGACTACGCCTCCGTTCACACCCGGGCAGAGTGTTTTCAACAATTACCTTAACCGCGCGAAGCTGAATTACCAGTTCACCAGAGCATTGTCGCTGCGGTTGATTCTGGACTACAACGCGACCATCGCCAATGCGCAACTCCTCGACGTGCAGACTAATCTGGGCGGCGTCAATGGCGGACCGTTCGCTCCCAGCAAACTCTTTACCACCGATGTGCTGCTTACCTACTTGCTACACCCCGGTACGGCGGTGTACGCCGGCTACAACAATGGCTTCACCGATTTGTCTTTGGCCAATGTGGACGGCGGGATCGGACCGCGCGGCTCGCCGGCCAACACCACCAATCGCCTGTTTTTCGTCAAGCTTAGCTATCTGTTCCGCTACTAGGCTGCGCATGTCTTAACCTTGTAACGCCCAGGCGCAATCGCATAAAATTCAGCGTCCTTGTTGGGGGCAAGAAAAGCACAGGAGAAACATGTCCCACCGCATTGCGGCAAAAATTACGGGTGTAGCCGGTTACGTTCCGCCCAAGGTGATGACCAACGCGGATCTGGAGAAAATGGTTGCGACCAGCGACGAATGGATCCGCACGCGCACCGGAATCCGGGAACGCCACGTCGCGGAGAAGGGCACGGCCACCTCGCACATGGCCACAGAAGCCACCAAGGCTTTGCTGGCCCAAACCAAAACAGATCCCGCGGAGATCGACCTTATCGTGCTTGCCACGGTTACCCCGGACATGTTTTTCCCCGCCACCGCTTGCCTGGTTCAGGAGCGCATTGGCGCGAAGAAGGCCTGGGGCTTTGACCTGTCCGCGGCGTGTTCCGGCTTTGCCTACGCGCTGACCGTCGGAGCGCAGTTCGTCGGCGCGGGCACGCACAGGAAAGTGCTGGTCATCGGCAGCGATACCATGACGTCCGTTCTAGATTACACGGATCGCGCAACGTGTGTGCTGTTCGGCGATGGCGCGGGCGCGGTGCTGCTCGAGGCCGCGGGCTCGAACGAAGGGATCCTCGATTTCGCGCATGACGTGGATGGCTCAGGGGGAGCATTTCTCTATATGCCCGGTGGCGGGTCGCTCCATCCCTCCAGCCAGGAAACCCTCCAGAAGCGCATGCACTATGTCCACCAGGAAGGCTCGCAGGTGTTCAAGTACGCGGTGCGGCGGATGTCCGAGATGGCGTCGCATCTGCTAAATAAGAATGGCCTTACGAAAGACGATCTGAAGCTGCTGGTGCCGCACCAGGCTAACTTGAGAATTATTCGAGCTACGCAGGAGCGGCTGGGATTGGACGATTCCAAGGTCCTAGCCAACATCGACGGGTATGGCAACACTACGGCGGGGACCATTCCTCTGGGGCTGCGCGATGCCGTAGAACAGGGGCGCGTGCACAAGGGCGACCTGGTGTTGATTGTCACCGTGGGTGCGGGGTACACGACCGGTGGCGTGCTGCTGCGCTGGGCGTACTAGCGGTGACTGAGCAAGCGCTGCGCCTACCTAAGTTCTAAGCACCGATTCCAGTTAAGATTGGACACACTCCAAAAAATACTCTCTGGCCCCTCTGTTGCTGACAAGACAAACTAAGTTCTCGACAGATGGTGACTCCTAAAACTTCTGGCCCTCTGCCGGGCAGGAAGTTTCGATTCGTGGGGTGAGTCACAAGCACTTAGGGAAAGGGGTGGATCAAGTTATGCGTAAATCTCTTCTAGCGTCGGTTTTGTTGCTTTCCTGCGCGTCTCAGATTGTTGGACAGTCTTCTACAGGCTCCATTGTTGGAACGGTCGTGGATGCTCAGGGTCTGCCCGTCAAGGATGCCACCGTGACGCTGACCAATCTGGGCACGAATTCCAGCTACGGTTCTTCTACCGGGACGAACGGCGGCTACCAATTTGAGAGTATGGATTACGGATATTACCGAGTTTCCGTGACCCGAGCAGGTTTCAAGGCCGGAGTGGTCAACAACATCAAACTTGATGCTGCGACTCAATATTCGGTGCCGCCGATCACCCTCGAGGTAGGCGCGACGGCGGATTCGGTCGAGGTCGAGGCGGGGGCCGAAATCGTCAACACCACGAGTGCCGAAGTCACCAGCACAGTCGAAAAAGCACAGATCGATAGCCTGCCGATTCTGAACAGAAATCCGCTTGCTCTCCTGGCTTTGGAGGCCGGTGTATCGAACAGTGGCCCAAACGGCGCAATCTCGACGACCATCAATGGCCAGCGCACCTCTTTCTCCAACCTCACCATTGACGGCATCAACGTTCAGGACAATTTTATACGCGAAAATGCTTTGGATTTTTCTCCCAATGTGCCATTTAACAGCCAAGCCCAGGAATTCACCGTTGTGAATCAGAATTCCGCGGTTGAAAATGGCGGCGGCGCCTCGCAAGTCAGCATTGTTACGCCCAAGGGAAACAACAACTTTCACGGCGACGGTTTCTGGTACTACCGCTCAAACGCCTGGGCAGCCAACGACTGGTTCAACGCGGCCAGCGGAATACCCCAGCCGGGTCTTCTGCAGAACCAGGGTGGCGGCAGTCTCGGCGGTCCCCTCAAGAAGGATAAACTGTTCATTTATGGGTATTACGAATTCTTGCGGCTGCGCCAGCAGACTCCCAATAACACCACCATTCTCAGCCCTGCCACCCAGTCGGCGCTGGCCTCGGCAACTCCGACCTTGCCCTTTACTTATCAGCCTTTGGACACCACTACCGGTCTGCCCTCTGGTCCTCCGCAGACAGTTGATCTTTTGTCTGTTTCTCACAATGCTCGCCCGGCAGTTCCGGTATTCAACCTGGACCCCGCGACACTGGCAATTCTAAAGAGCGTTCCCACCGCCTCCAATAACAATCGAGTCGGAGATGGCGTGAATCTGCTGGGTTACCAATTTAATGCGCGTTCGAATAACACCCTGGATAACTTTGGATTCCGCGGGGACTACGATTTAAGCCACCATAACACCATCTCGGCTACTTTCCAGTGGAACCGGCAGACCGTCGATCGGCCGGACATC
This sequence comes from Acidobacteria bacterium 13_1_20CM_58_21, assembly GCA_001919715.1. Taxonomy (GTDB): domain Bacteria; phylum Acidobacteriota; class Terriglobia; order Acidiferrales; family UBA7541; genus Acidiferrum. Next base: position 16,992 of record MNIJ01000123.1, on the reverse strand, counting down.
GACACTTCGTTTAACAAGGTTCCCATAGTCAGCAACAACGACAAGACGAAATTTCTTTCCACGGCATGGCGCTGGAATTCCGGCGGGAACATTACCAACGACGCCAGGTTTGGATTTAACTTGGCCCCGGCCACCTTTGCGAGTACGCAGGATTTTTCCAAGCCAGGATACCTTCTCGGCGGCTTCGCGACAACGCTTCCGACACCTGATTTCGAGCCGCAGGGCCGCAACACGCGTACCTGGGCATGGAAAGACAATGCCAATTGGGTCCACGGCAATCACGTCATCACCTTCGGCGGCCAGTTACAACGCGTCACCATTTTCACCTACGATAATTTCGGCGTTACTCCCGTCTATACCTTGGAGATTAACGGCGCGAACCGGCCGTCCCGCAGTGATTTCCCCGCTCCTGCTGGAGCAGCAATTAGTTCGACAGATCGCCTCAATGCCATTGCCCTCCTTGCCAGCGGCGCCGGCGTCGTGGGCCAAGTGGATCAAACGTTTAACGTAACCAGTCAGCAGTCCGGATTCGTGAGTGGTGCGGGCGACAACCGCAATTATCGCCAAAGCAACTGGTCGACCTATCTGGGCGATAGCTGGAGAATGACCCGCAAATTGACCTTCAGCTACGGGGTGCGCTGGGAATATTACAGTCCAGTGGACGAGAAAAATGGGTTGGTTCTTCTTCCCGTCATACCGGCGAGCCAGACCGTCGCACAGACTCTTCTTGGCAATGCCACGGTCGATTTCGCTGGTGGCCCGAGCCAGCGTCCGCTGTATAACGGACGGAAGACGCAATTTGCTCCCAACCTCGGACTGGCGTGGGATCCGTTTGGGAATGGGAAGACCGCCGTTCGCGCGGGATTTGGCTTGAACTATGTGAATGATGCTTTTTTTGCCGCTGCGGGAAACGCAGCCGCAGGCAATTCCGGCCTGAGCTCCAGTCCGTCGGCACAAGGCCTGACCGGATTGACGGTGAGTGGGCTAAACAGTCAAGGACTTACTGCTCCGCCGTTTCAGGTGCCTACCGATTTCCAGACAAACGCCCTAAACCTAGGCGTTGGCAGCGTGGCGGGGTACGCCATTGATCCCCACATACGCATGCCCTACGTCGAGCAGTGGAACTTGAGCATTCAGCGGGATCTTGGGTGGAACACCTCGCTTACCATGGGATACATTGGGAATCACGGGGTCGGACTGTTCCGGGCCATCGACGTCAACCAACTGGATTTCACCAAGAACGGATTCTTGGCCGATTTCAAACGAGCGCGTGCCAACGGGTTCCTCTCGCTGGCGGCGAACGGTGTCTTCGATCCGCTTTACAGTGGTCCGGGGAGCCAGCCCCTGACCGTCTTTCCGCTTCTTTTCGCGACTGGCGGGATAGATTCCCACGATCCGAACAACAGCCAATTCTTTCAGCAGCGATTCGTGGACGACATTCAGCTAGGACTGCTGGGAGCACTGGAGTCTTCCTACCATGCTGAGGAATGGGATACGGGGAACAATCCGGGCCCAGGGTTTGGAAATCCAGTGACCCTTTTTGCCAATCCCTTCATCATGGGCGGCGACCTGCTGAAGAACAGTTCGTTCTCTTCCTACCACGCCGGAGTCGTCGAGGTTCGCCGACGCCTCAATCGCGGGCTGTACTTGCAGGCGAACTATGTCTTTAGCAAGGTAATGACCGATTACAGTACGGGAACGAACAATGACCAGACCCGCTTCCAGCCGTATTTGGACAACGCACGGCCATTCCTCGAAAAGGGCCGGGCGGCATTCGACATCACCCATGCTTTCAAGGCCAATTTTACCTATGACCTGCCGCTGGGCACGAATCACAGGCTATTCTCAACAACCAGCAAGGCCCTCGGTCTGCTCGTCAACGGCTGGCAGACCGCTTCCGTCTTAACTTGGCAAAGCGGAAGTCCATTTTCGATTCTTTCGAAGTGGGCCTCGTTCAATCGAGGCGGTTCACGGTCAGTGCGGGACACCGCCCTGGCCACGCTCTCTCATGGGCAACTCGGCAGCGACGTCGGCGTATTCGTGCAGCCGAGCGGCATCGTTTACGGTATTAATCCGAAACTCATCGGTCCAGACGGTACCGGTATCCCGGCCCAGGCGCAGCAAAGCTGCGCCGCGGCCGTTCCGGGGGGCTTCTGTGATCCACAGCCCGGTGAAGTAGGCAACCTGCAGCTCAATGCCTTCAGCGGTCCCGCTTACTTTGACTGGGATCTTTCCGCGAGGAAAGACTTTGCCGTCACGGAAAGACTAAAGCTAACCTTCCGTACCGAAGCGTTTAACGTCTTGAATCACCCAGTCTTTTTTATGGCCGATCAAGACATCAACAGCCAGCAGTTTGGCCAGATCACCAAAACCGTGTCACAGGCGCGCATCCTTCAGATGTCGCTGCAGCTCAAATTCTAATCCGCGGCGGCGTTGGGACAATCGAATGGCTTTCGCTTAACCGGACGACGAGAAATCTTTTGAAGGATGTGAACCAGGCAGACGGTCCCTCGCGAGGGACAGGAAAAGACTGATCGGTTGAAGGTCCGTTAGCAGGTGTACAGCGAGGCCGCTAGGTCGAGGTTGGCCTGAAGGCGGCGATCGACCTGGACGGCCGCGTAACGGGCGCAGATGACCCGTTCGCTTTCGCTCCAGACGGCGAAAGCAGGAATCTTCTTGCCGAGAAAAACATCCAGGCCTTCGATAAGCTTGTAATACAGACGTACCAAACCCAATCCGCTGCGATTGGGATAGAGATCAAGGGTCAAATGATGTAAGCCGGACAAGGTCTGGAAATCCTCGGGCCTAACGCGCCCATTTTCGACCTGGGCTGCAACTAGCACGCGGTCAGAAACCGGCGTCGCCGCAACACCCGCCAGGACCGCTCTCCAATAATAGAGCGCGAACTGGGAAAGGGCCACAATGGAGATCGCAAGTAGCATGGCGCTGTACATTCCCTCAGCCTCTAACGGGATTCTGGCGGGGACAAAGATAGATTCCAATAGCTCCGAAGTACTAGCGGGCTGGGACTATCGGATGTAACCCTTTGGGATTATTTGGCTTACCCGCGAATGCTTGCCGGCCAGGCGGTCGTCAGCTTATCCTCAGACGGAGACCAGGGTTTTTTCCTGAGGAGAGCGGCCATGCGAGCAATTCGTTGCTGCGTACTCGTGGCGGTTCGATTGGCAATGGTGGTGTTCCTCTTGGTCGCTAGACTCGCCCGTCCCGCCGAGGAGCGTCACACCGACCAGGAAGCCATCCACGCCGTTCTAAGCGGGCAGCAGACCGCGTGGAACCGTGGCGATGTGGACGCCTTTCTGGAGGGCTATTGGCGTTCTCCGGAACTGACCTTTTCCGGGAACAGCGGCGTGGCACGAGGCTGGGACGCGGTGCGCACGCGATATAAAAAGAATTATCCCGACTCCGGGGCGATGGGACAGCTGGATTTTTCGGAGCTAGAGTTTCGATTTTTGGGGCCGCAAGCCGCGCTGGTCCTGGGGCGTTGGCATTTGAAACGTGAAAAAGGTGATGTCGGAGGAGTGTTTACCCTGGTGTGGCAACGCTTCCCGGATGGATGGAAGATCATTCACGATCATACCAGCGCCGTGCTTCCAGAGAAGTTGGGTGCTGATGTGATTATGGAGGAAGGATTTTTCTACCAGACGGCCGGCTTCCGGCCTGATTGACGCCACGAGGTGGGCCGCGACCAGGCTGGACAACCACTTGTCACGCCATCGTGGCCCGGGGACTGATCGCGCCGGTATTTGCCCGAACGTTAAGCCTCCTCGTTCTCCTGGCCTTAGCCAAGGGCGTTGTGGGAGGAACCCACCGGGCTAACACCGGCTCCGTAGCCAGCCTCTCCCTTTAGCAACACAGCTGGCCAACACTTGGTGTGCTTTCCTAGACTCACTGTTTGGTTTGATAAGGCTGTACATCAAAGGATCTCGAGAATTTCTTCATAACGCTTGAACGGCGGAATGAGATAGGCACCGGCGAGTTCGGTGCGCGCCCAGGCGAGCATGTCGCGGGCGACTTCAAAGCCGCGATCGCGCGCGGCGCTCCCTGCGGCTTCCATGGACTTCAACAGCGGCTCGGGGATGACGATGCCGGGCACTTCGTTGCTCAAACGCAGGGCCTGCTTGTAGCTGTTGAGCGGCCAGATACCGATCAGCACGGGGATCACCGGCTTGCCGCCGAGTTTGTTCAGGAAAGCGTGCCAGTGTTGGGGGTCGAAGAGCGGCTGAGTCATGGCGAAATGCGCGCCGGCTTCGACCTTGGCGTGGAAGCGCTCGATTTCGTTGTCGAGATCGTCGGCAACGGGATTGACAGCCACGCCGATGGTGAAATTCGTTGCGCCGCCGAGAGTTTTTCCGGCCCAGTCGGTGCCCTGATTCAGCCGGTTCAGAACTTTGACCAGGCCGACGGAATCGACTTCGTAGACGCCGCTGGTTTCCGGGTAATCACCGACCGATGGCGGATCACCCGTGATGGCCAGTACATTGCGAACGCCGCCGACGGTCCATGCGCCGAGAAGCGCGGCTTGCAGGCCGATGATATTCTGGTCGCGCGTGGTCAGATGGGGAACGGTTTCAATGCCGCGGGCTTCCAGAGCGCCGGCCACAATCAGCGCGTCCATGCCGACGCGGGCCATGGCTCCGCTGTTGATGTCGATGGCATCCACTTTCTTCGAGGCCATGACCTTGTCGACCTGCTCGAAGATGCGATCGAGCGAGAGGCCCTTTGGCGGATCGATTTCCAAGCAGACGCTGAATTCCTTTTTCTGAAGTTGTTTCCAGAACCTGCTGTCGGGCTCGCGACGGGCCACCGGCACAGGTCTTAACACGGTTTCGACGGACCGCACCACGGGATGGGTTTCGGAGGGTCGCAACAATTTGACGGCTTCGGCCATGGCGCGAATATGCGCCGGCGTCGTACCGCAGCAACCCCCCAGAATCCGCACGCCGAGTGCCGCGGCTTCACGGGCGAAAAGCGCAAAATATTCCGGTGAAGATCTTGGATACACGATGCGATCGCCTTCGCGCTTGGGAAAACCGGCGTTGGGCATGCCGCTGACGCGAAGTCCATCAACGGCGGCAAGCTCCTCGAGAATGGGCAGAAGCGCCTGCGGACCAAGCGTGCAATTCGCGCCGATTACCTGGACGTTTTTATTCTTCAATTGCGCTGCGGCATCGGAGGGGCGGACATCGCCGTAGGTCGTGCCTTCTTCCGCGTAGGTGAGCTGAGCAACAATGGGCAAGCCGGAAAACGAGCGAATGGCGTCGATGGCCAAGAGCACCTCTTCGATATAGGAAAACGTTTCCAGGATGTAAAAGTCGACCCCACGTTCTTCGAGCGCGAGCGCCTGTTCGTGAAAAATTTCCTGTATTTCTTCGGGGGACGGGTGGCGCGACTGCACGCCGAGACCCAGTGGACCGATGGACCCGGCGATGAGCACTTCACGCGCCGCCGACTCGCGTGCTTCGCGGGCGATTTTCACCCCCCGGCTGTTGAAGCGCTGGACTTCCTCGGCCAAGCCGAGCGGGGCGAGCTTAAAGCGATTTGCGCCAAACGTGTTGGTTTCGATGATTTGCGCACCGGCTTCGATGTACGCCTGGTGGATACGGAATACCGCCTCCGGCTCGGTAGAATTCAGCTCATCGAAGCAGCGTTCGAAGCCCACCGCTTCGTGCAGCATCGAGCCCATCGCTCCATCGGCGACCAGGATGGCGTCTTTCAGCCGTTCGTTGAAATCGTAAATCTTCACAGTTCCATTGTCCTGCCTGCTGAAGATGCGGCCGCGCTCAGCGCTTTTGTTCCATGAGGCTGGCGACGGTGCTCACGAGGTCGTATTTGGTGAGGATCTCAAAACGAGAGTCGCCCATTTCGACAAAGACCGCAGGGTTCTCATGGCTGAGGATGTGGGTGATGCGCTCGACGGGTGCGGTCCTGGGCACCTGCGGCAAAGGCTTGCTCATGACTTCGCGGACGACGAGCTTACGAAGATCCTTGCCCTGCAAGGCGAGGTTGAGTATCTGGTCTTCGTAGATTGTGCCGATCGGAACATTCTCCTCAAAGATTGGAATCTGCGAAACGTCCTGCTCCTGCATGGTCTTGAGGGCGTGGAAAACGGTCTGGTAAGGCCGCGCGATGACCAGTTCGCGCACTTTGCCGGTCGCGTGTTTGGCGTTGACGACATCCGCTGCGGTGATGGCGGTAGCCGCATCAACATAGCCGCGCTCGTGCATCCACAGGTCGTTGTAAACCTTGCTGAGATAGCGCGTGCCGGTGTCCGGCAGCAACGCGACCACGAAGTCATGCGGGCCCAGGTCTTTGGCAAGGAGCAACGTCCCGCAGATGCAACCGCCGCCGGAGCCGCCGGTGAACAAGCCTTCCAGCTTCGCCAGACGGCGCGCCACAACGAAACATTCCTCGTCGCTCACTTGGATGACGTCATCCAGAATTTTCAGATTCATGGTCGTTGGGAAGAAATCCTCGCCGATACCTTCCACAACGTACGTTTTGGCTTTGATGGTTTGCCCGGTCTTGACGAAATCGTAGTACAGCGAGCCGTAGGGATCGACGCCGATGATTTTGACATGGGGATTTTTTTCCTTCAGGTATTTTCCCACGCCGCTGACGGTGCCGCCGGTGCCCATACCGCACACGAAGTGGGTGATCTGGCCTTCGCTGTCTTCCCAAATCTCGGGACCCGTGGTGCGGTAATGCGCTTCGGGATTGCTGGGATTGTCATACTGATTCGGGTAATAAGAATTGGGAATCTCGCGGGCGAGTTTTTTGGCCACCGAATAGTAACTGCGCGGATCTTCCGGCTCGACGGCGGTCGGACAGACGATGACTTCGGCGCCCAGGGCTTTGAGGAGATCGACTTTTTCCTTGGATTGTTTGTCCGTGGTCGTGAAAACGCACTTGTAACCGCGCACCGCCGCGACTAGCGCCAGACCCATACCGGTATTGCCCGATGTGCCTTCAATGATTGTGCCGCCGGGCTTGAGCAGGCCTTTTTTCTCGGCCTCGTCGATCATGCTGATGCCAATGCGGTCTTTCACCGAGCCGCCCGGATTGGTGAACTCGGCCTTGACGTAGATTTGCGGCTTCAGACCCTGATTGATGCGGTTGAGGCGCACCAGTGGGGTATGCCCAACCGCTTCCAGAATGTTGTTGCACCTCATCAGTGTTCTCGGTTTCTCCGCCAAATCTCAATCAGTCTAGCATCTTCTCCGAGGAGTTCTGCTATTGGGCGGCGCGAACATTTTCTTACGTCCAAACAAGATGAGAGTAGATTATTCTTTCCATGATTTCCCGAGAAGGAGAGACCAGCATGACGCGTCAGAATATTTCGAGCGGTGCGCCGTGGGAGCCCATCGTAGGCTACTCGCGGGCGGTAAGGATGGGCAACGTCATTACCGTGTCGGGAACTACCGCGACGGGACCGGATGGAAAGATTGTGGGTGTGGGTGACCTGCGAGCGCAAACGGTCGAAACCATCAAGAACATCGAGGCGGCGCTCGTCAAGGCTGGCGCGAGCCTCAAAGATGTTGTACGGACGCGAATTTATGTCACCAACATCGCCGAATGGGAAAAGGCCGGACGCGCGCACGGAGAGTTTTTCGGGGAGATCCGGCCGGCCACGAGCATGGTGGAAGTGAGCAAGCTGATTGCACCGGAAATGCTCGTGGAGATTGAGGCGGACGCGGTGGTGGAATGAGGTAATGGAGGTATAGGACACCGTTTAGCGTTCCCCCCAGGACGATTGGCAATTAGCCGGAGACTTTTCATGGCCTCAGAGTTATACGATTCGTTTATCGCGGACTACTACGACGAGTCGCCAGTCGTGAGCAAACGGTGGCAGGACGTGGCGTTCTATCGCGCCGCCGCGCGCGACTTCGGCGATCCCATTCTGGAGCTGGGCTGCGGCACGGGGCGCATCACCATGACGCTGGCAGAGGCCGGAAAGCGGATCACCGGGCTTGATCTTTCCGAGCGCATGCTGGAACGCGCGGTGACCAAGCGCGCGGCACTCCCTGTCGAAGCGCGCGAACGCGTTCACCTGGTTCAAGGCGACATGGCGCGGTTCGATCTGGGCGAAAGATTTCGGCTGGTTATCATTCCTTTCCGCCCATTTCAGCACCTCCTGGAGGTGCGCCAGCAGACGGATTGCCTCGACTGCGTTCAGAAGCATCTCGCGCCGGGCGGGCGTCTGATTCTGGATGTCTTCCAAACAGATGCCGAGCGCATGCACGATCCCGTGCACATGCGAGAAATGCTGGTGACCGAGTACAAAACCGACGACGGCCGACAGGTGCGCGTCAGCGAGCGAGTGGCCGCGTTCCATCGCGCGGAGCAACGGAATGACCTGGAGATGATTTTTTCGGTCCGGCATCCGGACGGGCGCCAAGAGAAGCTGGTGTTCGCCTGGACGTTGCGGTATTTCTTCCGCTACGAGATCGAACACCTTCTGGCGCGCTGCGGGTTCCGCGTTACCGCGCTGTACGGAAATTTCGACCGCTCGACACTCGCTGATTCTTCACCCGAGATGATCTACATCGCCGAAGCGTCCTAAAGACCAAACGGAGCGCGGCATCCCCGGGCTAACGCTCAGGATAAAGCTGCGCTCCTAAAAACGCGATTTGCCTGGCGCGTCCTACCACTTTGCGCGGATGCGGTATTTCAGCACGGACTTGCCGTCTTTGGCCACCGGGACATTGAATTGGGCCGCGAAGGCAGCCGTCTTGGTGTACTTGTAGGAAGAAGAAAGCATCTCCCAATCGCCGCCGATAGGCTCGTTCACTTGCACGGTGATGGGTGTGTCCTTGTGGTTGCGCAGCGTGATTTCAAATTCCATCTCCCAGACGTGGCTCGCTATGCTCTTGTAATCGGTCTGCTTGTGTTCGGCGACCACATCAAAAGCGTTGCCGATATGAATGTTGACGTCCTCATCCTTGGGGGTGTGGTCGATGCGATCCTCGCCGGCAAAGAGAATGCCGCCTTTGGAGTCCTTTTGATAGACACGGACGTTGCCCGCAGGAAGCGGAATTCCCAGGCCGGACTTTTCTTCATTTTTGAACTTGTAATAGACCATCACCGGATCTTTCAGCGGTGCTCCTGGGTTTTGTGCATTGTGGTAATAGTAGTTCTGCCCGTTCACGACGAAAATCTTCTCCACTGGAACGCCACTGCCCTGCAGCAAACTGATCTGCTTGGTTTCTTTGTCTTCGACCGAAGTCTTTCGGCCGAGCGAGTACAGATGGTATTCGCTGAAGCTTTCCTGCTGGAACTGCGGGGCAGCTGCCTTGGCCTCCATGGCCCGGCTAACCGCCATGTCCCGCAGCCCGCCGTTCTGTTGAACCCGATTCAGCTCTCCGGCCACGAGCTGGAGCCGCGCATTGTGAAACGCCGTGCCGCTGTTGTTGACAACGGTAACCCAGCCATCCAGGTCAGCGTTCTTGTCGTCGCGCGCCACAGTAAGAACGTAATCGGCATTCCAGGACAAATTGCTCGCGAGGTAGGAAGCTTCCACCTGCTGTTTTTTCGCACCGGAATTTTCCAGCGACATCAGCAGCGTGGGGCGCTCGTAGAGATTCGCGGGGACTTCGGGGAAGCGATAACTCTCGGCAAACATTCCGGTCACGATGTCGTTGCCGATTTTCCAGACCGGCCCGTTGTTATCGGAAAGCAAGGTCGCCTTGATCTCTTCGCGCTTGGTTGAGTTGTTCTCCTGATACGAGCGCACCAGAGTGACTTCCTTGCCGACGTACTTGTGCAGCAGTTTGGCGGGCTCGAGAAGGTCGTATTCGTAGTTCTGTTCGATGACCCCGAGTTTTTCCGGGTCGTTCAGCGAACGGAAATGAACGGTCGCGGGATTGACGGTGGCGGCGATGTCCATGAATTTCAGACGAAACGTTCCGCTGGGAAGCAGGAGCTGCCGAACATCGCGTACCAGGGCGATATTGGAGTTGTACACGGTGACGTTCAGGTCGGTCTGATCGTTCAGGCTCGTGGATTGCTCGCCCGCGCTGGCGCGGCCGGACTCTTTCTCTTGTGACGCAAAAACCTTGCTGCCCACTGCCGCGGAATACAGAATTGCCGCTCCGGCGGTGAGCATCAGGGCAGTGGAAATCATCCATAACCATCGCGTAGTTGCCTTACTCCCGGGGATGTTCATCACTTTCACCTCAATCTGGATTGGCCTTCTGGGGGTTAGAACGACGCGGGCGAAGATTCTTGCACGGGACGGGCGGGCAGAGCGCCCTGCGCATCAGGGATGGGGGACGCGCTTCCAGGTCCGCCCGCCGTCGCTGGTTTCGAAATTCTTGGTATTTCGGGCGTTCCAAATCGTGGCGTGCTGCGCGTCCGTGGCGCGAATCCCGCCAAGATCCTCCGCGAGGGGGGAAGAAATCGAGGCCCAATGCGCGCCGCCATCGGTGGTCAGAAGAAGGGCTCCGAGGCGGCCCACGATCCAGCAGATTTTGTCCGAGGGAGCGGAACCGCCGAGCAACTCGGCGAGCACCCCGCTGGTTTGCCGCGACCAGGAGGCGCCGCCATCCCCGGAGAATTCGATCAGGCCGGAGCGTCCGGCGAGCCACATGACGTTCGAGCCCGGCGGTGAGATCAAACGCGGATTGGAAATCGCCCGGGCGACTTCGAGGGAAGCCGGGTTGCTGAAGCTGGATACCGCACTGGGAGGCGGTTCCGGGGATGGCGGCGCAGCCGCCACCGCTCCTTTTACCTTCTTCGCATTTTCCATCTGGTTCAGGGGGCTGGGGCCGGGGACTCTTTGCGGAGCATAATTGTATTGATTCTGAGTTTGAGCGTTCTGCGATTGCGCGAGCGCGGCTTGAACATTTCCGCCTTGGGCTTCTTCTTTTTTCCGTAAGGTCTCTCGGGGATTCTTGGCGTCGAGGTCGAGCGGCTCGGCGGCAGTCAGCAAATCCACGAAAGCATCGCGCGCGCCGTCCTTTCGCGCGTCGAGTTCTTTGTCGCCGGGGGACCGCGTCCTGGCTGCCTCGCTGACCTTTTCGCTTTGCTTGGTGGAATCGGAAGCTACGCGGCGCGCACCTCCGCCGACCGGCGATGGTGGTTTCCTGGACGATTCTTCAGGCGGAGAAGACCGCGGCGCGACTGTTGAAACCGAAGGAAGGTCTCGATTTTGCGCCACTTTGTTTTCATTTTCGGGCCAGGCTCGAGGCCGCCAGGATTGATTTTCATGCAGGACCATCCAAACGAGCAGACCGGCGGCAAGAGCTCCCGCGGGAGCGAGCCATGGCCAGCGGGCGCCTCCGAAAAGGAGGACGCGAGGAGATTTTTTCGCTGGCGTTAGGGGAGACGCAGGCTGGCTTTGGTAGGAAGCTGATGCCAAAAGCGCTGGTTCTCCTTGGGCCTGGACCTTCTCTTGGTCCGCCGCCAGCCAGGGAATCTCGTCGGTGGCCTCCAAGTGGGCGAGCACGGTCTGGCAGTCGGCGCAGCCGACCACATGCCCCTTCCAGAAATTCATTTCCTCGGGAAGCAAAGACCGCTCATGATAAGCCGCCAGCGTTTCCGAGTCAGGGCACGCGCCACTCTCCCGAGCGGGCCATCTCGCAGCTGCACCCGACGGAGCGGCGGGGCGCAGATGGCGAGCCAGCGCTTGGTCAAATCTCCGATCGCGTTCGTCAGACGCCATAGGCTTCTCCCTGGTTAGAACGAAACTTCAACGTTTTCTTGCACCGCGCGGTCATGGCGTCCGCTTGGCGGTTGCCGGGGACCGCGAGTTGGAGCGCGGCAGCAATTTCTGCAAATCGATGGGGGTGTCTTCCGCGCTGTATTCGAAACACAGAGCGATCTCCGCATCGCTTAGTCCGGCGGAACCGTTGGCCTCCCCGATACCGTGACGAAGAAGGTTCTCCACCGCCTGCCGCAAATCGCGCCGCGCGCGGTCCAGATGACGCGAAACACTGGATTCGTGCTCCCCGAGCAGCCGTCCGATCTCCGCAAGCGTTTTCTCCTCGGCGTAATAGAGGCGGAGCCTCTCCCTTGCCTGTGGTTGGAGGCCTTCGAGCGCCTTCTCTAGGGCTCGGGTGAATGACCGGACGTAGCGCTCGCGATAGGGATCCGTAGGCTCGATCGGCGGTCCGACGAAGATCTTCGGCCGTCCCTCGCCCGTTTCGTCCTCGCCAAGTTCCTCGAAGCGGCGGCCAGCACGGATGGCATCAATGTGCCGCCGGGCGAGAACGGCACGGAGCCAGGTTTTTAGCGAACTGCGCCCATGGAAGTAACGGAAGAGCGAACGCTCCGAGCCTTGGCCGCCGGCCAAACCGTACAACTCGGAAAAAAGGGAATCCGCGAGATCACCGGCTTCCGCCGAACCCGAGCGAATCATGGCGGCCGCCGCGGCGCGCAAGTAAGCGCGGTAGTGGGTGAAAAAATACTCCCAAGCCGCCTCACCCCCTTCGGCACAAGCGGTGGCCAAAGCTAAATCTTCCAGATGCAACGCGCGGAGATATTCTTCGAGCTTAGGTGCACTGAGCGCACCACTCGCCCAGCGCTTAGTGACGCTGCGTTCGAGGGCCATCGTGAAATGCCCACGAGAGAGCCCCCAGCGTGAGGCCTTGGCCTCGGCGTACAGCCACTCGACCAACGGGGCGCAATCCTGTAGCGACGGCAGCGGTTCCGCGGTATGCGCGTCTCCAGACCGGCTCTGGGGATCGTTGTCCATGTTAATTGCTTACTGTATCCCACCAAACCCGCCAGTTGCGGCGGTGCCCCCTTGAACATTCTCAAGAGTTATATCGAGCAGCTGACGTTTTCAGGGGCCCTATATCCCCGGGCTGAAGTCCGGGGCTTTGCGGCCCCAGATGAGGATAAACCAGGCGGGGGACAACTGGCGTCGAAAAGAGACGCAACCTTGAGCGGGTTTAGGGTATCCTATTTATGTGTTGCGCGCCCCGCCGCAACCAGCTGCCTCGCCGGGTTAAAACTGGGTGCGTTACCATGCGTTCGCGATAGCATTAGCGACTTCGCGACGCTAGTACGAAAGTCCTATCGGGCTTCCTCAGCCTCGTCAGTACGCTGGTACTGGTAGAGCACTTCCTATTTAGCAGGCGGACTGGGGAGCGTTAGGCATTTTTAGACCACCCACGTTTCGCGGCCGGAATTTCACGAGGCGGCACGCGGTGACAACCATGTCGAATCCACCACGTAAGAACACACTGGGCGTCGGTTTTGAGGCCAACCGCGGCCGTTTGGGCGAACCACAGGCGTGGAAGAAGGCTATCGGCACGAGACCGGTGACAGCACGACTGGCCTTGCTCCCTGATTCCAAGCCACGCTGGGGCCGCATCGGACTGAGCGCCGCCGGACAAGTTGCGATTGTGGCGTTTCTGCTCACGCTTCCTGTAATCTTCCCACAGCAGATGCCAACGGCATTGAACTTCCGCGTTGTGGAGTTGATGCAGCCGGTTATTGCAGTCCCCGTTGCGCCAAAGCCTCCACCTCCGCCGAAGCTCAAGGCCAAAGTGGCGCCTCCGGCTCCCAAGCCGGTGGTGCCTGAACCGGTAAAGCTCAACCCCAAGCAGACGCACGTTTTTCTCGCGGCAAAAGTCGCGCCACCGAAGATAAAGACCTTGGAAGCCAAGCCCGTGGAACTCCGTCCGGAATTCCAACAGGTGAAAATCGATACCCCGACGAGTCAGCCAAAGCGGCCCAAAGAAGAAGTGAAAGTCGGTAATCTGGGAACCGGTAGCGCTGCTCCGGCAACGGTCGTGGCTCCCGTGAACAAAGTGCAAACCGGCGGCTTTGGCGATCCCAACGGAATCCCGGGTAAAGGTGATCCGAACAAAGCCACCAACGTCAATCGTCTTGGTTCTCCCGCTTTGCCAGGGGGACCGGGATACGGAAACGGCACGGGCGGCGATAAAGGAATTCGCGGCACCGTGGCGAGCACCGGCTTCGGCAATGGTACGGCGAACCCGCCGCCAAGCACCAAGCACGCCGCGCTGCAGTCCACTGGCTTTGCGGATCAGAGCACCGCGAGCGTCGCGCCGAAAAAGAAAGCGTCGGCGGGTGAAAACCCCACGACGCCTGTTGACATCCTGGACAAACCTCGTCCAGAGTACACCACAGAAGGGCGTAGCCTGAAAATTGAAGGCGACGTTGTTCTCGATATGGTATTTCTTTCAAACGGCAGCATCCAAGTGATCCGAGTGATAAGTGGTCTGGGCCATGGTCTCGATGAAGCAGCATCTCGCGCGGCGCGGCAGATCAAGTTCAAGCCGGCAAGACGCGAAGGACAGCCAGTGGATTTCCCGGCTCGCGTGCGAATTGAATTCCGTTTGGCTTACTAAGCTAAGGGGAGAGAGACAATGCGTAAGGTAGCAACTGCTATTTTTGTCCTTATTTTGAGCGGGCTGGGGACGGTGGCGGCCACCGAGGCCCCCCGGCCGGCCGATCAGGCGCGGACCATGAGCGACGTGGTCGACCGCGTGATCACCAATGAAAACCGGGCCAACCAGCAGATCAAACAGTATACGCCGCTGGTGGAGACCTACATCCAGAACTTGAAGCCCGATAAGGATCTTGGCTACACGCCCGCCGGCGACAAGTATTTCCTCGGCCGCGCGGACTTCTCGAAGGGTGTGTCGCTGGTTTCCTTGACGGACATCAACGGCAAGGGCAAGAAGATTTTTGGTTCCATTGGCAACTTCTTCTCTTTCGCCATGCAGTTCCTCCCGGACGGCTTCCTGCAGATGATCTTCATCGATACAAATGGCTTCGACAAGCAGCACTACAAGTTCGATTACGTGCGCCGCGAATTCCTCGGCGAAGTGCGTTGCCTGGTGTTCGACGTGACGCCTCAGGATAGGGCCGGCAAGGGCCGCTTCCTTGGCCGCATCTGGGTCGAAGATCAGGATTACAACATTGTTCGATTTAACGGCGCTTATGGTGGCAGCGGGCACTCCAGCTGGTACTTCCACTTCGACAGCTGGCGCACCAATGTGCAGCCGGGCCAATGGATGCCTTCCTTCATCTACAGCGAGGAAAGAGATTTGCACTACGCCCTGGCCAAGAAACTGGACTTCAAAGCGCAGACCCGGCTGTGGGGCTACAACGTCGGTCACTCCAGCCAGGAACAGGAATTGAGCAAGATCCTGGTGGAGACCCCGGTGCAGGACGATACCAAAACGGCGAATGACCTTTCCCCCATTCAGGCCCAGCGCTCCTGGGACCGCCAGGCGGAAGATAACGTTGTCGATCGCCTGGAGCGCATCGGCCTGATGGCGCCGCGCGGCGAAGTCGACAAGGTCCTCGAGACGGTGGTCAACAACCTGGAGGTCACCAACAATATTGATGTTGACCCGGAGGTACGCTGCCGCGTGATGATGACCTCGACGCTCGAGTCCTTCACTGTCGGTCACACCATCGTCCTCAGCCGCGGGTTGATCGACGTGCTGCCGGATGAGGCCAGTCTGGCAACCATGATCGCACACGAACTCGGCCACGTCGTTCTCGGCCACCGTCTCGATTCCAGCTATGCTTTCTTCGATCAATTGCTGATCGACGACAAGGAAACTTTCCGCCATTTCGGATTTGCGCGGACTCCCGACGAGGAGAGGTCCGCCAACACCAAAGCGATGCAAATCCTGACCAATTCCCCTTATAAGAACCAGCTCGGAAACGCCGGGCTCTTTCTGGCTGCCCTCACTACACGCGAAAAGGAAATTCCGAACCTGATCAGCCCGCACCTCGGCGACCGGGTGCCGGTCATCGGTGATCTGCGGTCCTCCATGCCGGCTGACCAGAAGCAGAACCCGCAGGCCATTGTGGCGCTTCCGATCGGCGGACGAGTGAAGCTGGATTCGTGGAACGATAAGCTGGATCTCATTAAGAGCAAGCCGGTGGGCACAGTGGCGGAACGTGAAAAGATGCCATTTGAAGTCACCCCATTTATGCCTTACCTGATGCGCTACGGCACGGAGACCTCCAAACCCATCGCCGCCAGCGCGGCCGCGCCAAGCGATCCGAAGACCGGCGAAGCCGCGCCCGGTAAGCCGTAGTTAGACAATTTCGCGGTTGAAGCGATACCACGGCCCGGAGAAGGTCTCTGCTCCGGGCCATTTTATTTTGCTCGCCAGGACTTATTTCTTGGGCGTGTTCCTCATGGAGGGCGAAGACAGCTCCTTGATAAGCCGGTAATTGAAGTCCACGCCGTCGTAAAAGTCCTGGACGCCGACACGCTCGTCCTTCCCATGCTCGCGATTGTCGTGGATGTCAAAAAACATGCAGGAGATGCCGAAGGTCGGGATGCCGGCGATGCGCGTGTACTTTCCGTCGGTGGCCCCGGTGGACATGGTGGCAACCAGAGGCACACCCGGCCAGGTGATCGTCAAGACTCTCTCCATGGCCTGAGTCACCTCAGGGAGAAGCGGCGAGGGAGGCACGGGCACTACCTTTCCGTCCGGAGCAAGCTGTGAAACAGTGGTGATCCTGACTTGCGGGTCGCTGGCAACCCGCTCGAGCGTGCGGCGAACTTCCTCCGGGTCTTCCCCCGGAAAAATCCGGCAATTGACGTTGGCGCGCGCGGTTTGCGGGAGTGCATTGCGGGCATGCCCGCCGGAGAGCATGGTGGCCACGCAGGTGGTGTGCAAAAGAGAATTGAAATAAGGCGCTTCCGAGAGCCGCTCTACTGCTCCAGGATCCGGGGGTTGCTGGGCCACGGCTTTCATATCCGCGGCCACCTGTCCGCTCGCCAGCGCGGCGTTCCGTTCGAAATAACTCCGCGTGATTTCGTTGATCCTTTCGGGGAAGGAATACCTTTCTAAACGGGACAGCGCACCGGCCAAGTGGTAGATGGCGTTGTCCGGGCTAGGGACCGAGCTATGCCCGCCGGGATTCAGCGATTCGAACTGAAAATCCACATAAACTTTTTCGCTGGCTTGAATTCCCGCGAGCAGCCGTTTGTCTTTGTCCTTTTCGAATTCGCCGCCGTCCAGATTGATG
>MNIJ01000211.1 GCA_001919715.1 Acidobacteria bacterium 13_1_20CM_58_21 | reverse complement strand
TCTTGGTCCAGTCGCGGTAGTTTTGAATTTCCTTCGGATAGAGCATCAACGCGCCGTTGACGCCGGCGCTGGCGACATAGGCCAGGAGGCCGCATTTCTTGACGATGGCGCGATAGCCCTCGGTGAGCTGCTTGCTGAGATTACCGACGCGAACATAGTTCTCGCGTGTAAGAACTTCGCGGAACGTCGCGAGACCAGCAGCCATGGCCACGCGGTTGGTGTTGTAGGTGCCGCCGTGGAAGACCTTGTGCTGCGAGATCAGATCCATCACTCTGCGGCTCGCACCGAACGCCCCCAGCGGCAAGCCGCCGCCGATGGACTTGGCCAGACAGATCAGGTCCGGCTTCACGCCGAAAAATTCACTGGCGCCGCCCCAGGCCAGCTTCGCGCCGGTCTTCACTTCATCGAAGATCAGCAGAGCGCCGTTTTTGTTGCAGATATCGCGCAGCCCTTGGAGAAAACCAGGTTGCGGGAGGCATAGACCGACGTTCATCAGAATGGGCTCGAGAATAATGGCGGCGATTTGTCCGGGATACTGCTCGAAGCGGTGTTCGACGCTCTTCAGATTGTTGAAGCTGGCGACCACAACATTCTCAAGCGCGGACTTCGGCACGCCGCCGCCAGCGGGAACGGAACTGGGAGCATCGGGATCCCCGTAGTCTTCCGCCTTGGGCTTGACGCTGACAAGCGCGGTGTCATGCAGACCATGGTAGGAGCCCTCGAACTTCAGAATCTTGTCGCGGCCGGTCGCGGCGCGCGCGATGCGGCAGGCGTGCATGGTGACTTCCGTCCCGCTCGAACCGAAACGAACCATTTCGACGGGATAGCGCTTCGAAATCTCTTCGGCAAGTTCCCATTCCTGCTCATGCGGCATCCCGAAAGTCGTGCCCTGGCGCAGTTTTTGCTCGACGGCTTGGACGACGGCAGGGTGCGAATGCCCCGCCATCAAGGCTCCGAAACACAGGTTGTGATCAATGTATTCGTTGCCGTCGACGTCGTGAATCCGGCTGCCCTTCCCGTCCTGCACAAAAATCGGATAAGGCTCGTAGTGGCGATAATTGCTGGCTACACCGAGCGGGATTCGTTCGAGAGCACGCCGGTGAGCTACCGCCGATTTCCTGGTGCGCTTTTCGTAGGTGGCGATTTCTTTCTGTAGTGCGTCGTGCATGGGAGTACTCCGTGGTTGCAGGACTGTTCCCTGCGGTCAGTTTGTGCGAGCAAAATCTCTTGAAGCTGGTGCTGGACTCGCAATTTTCTTGAACGTCCCCCAGGGCCACGCCCTCGCGAACCGCTCCAAAGAAATCTTTGTTTCCAGTTTGCGCTAAAAGTGAAACTTCAGCGCGAACTGCAGCAATCGCGGATCGCGGACGTGGAGAACCTGGCCAAACGTCCCGCCCTGATTGGAAATGTTGCCGTCCACGGTGTAGAACTGCGCGTGGTTCCAGATGTTAAAGACGTCGGCCCGGAACTCCATTTGCCATCTCTCTCCAAATCTGGTGTTCTTCAGAAAACTCATGTCCCAATTGTTGGTTCCCGGACCGCAGCAAATGGAGCGCGGGGCATTGCCGATGGTTCCCGGAGCCACCGTAGAGTTGGTGAACAAATTGGGATCGAAGGCATAACCGGAAACAGGCTGGCAAGCGGGGAGTGTGGGATCAACGAGCTGTGCCAGTGGACCGGTGAAGGCCGCACAGACGGTGTTCCGGGGGTTAACTGTTTTGAAGGCGCTCGCGAAGTTCGGCTGGCCCGGCGCCTCGAAGTCAAATGTGGTGTCCAGTTGCTCGACATCATCCTGTGAAGTGATGCGCACCGGGAAGCCGGACTGGAAACTCAGAATTCCCGATACTTCCCAGCCATCCAGAAGCTGGCCTTTAAAACCATCAAATTTCGGCACCGGCAAGTCCCATACATAGTTGAAAACGAAACGATGCCGCGCATCGTAGTTGGACAAGCCATAGGTGGCGTTGAAGTTGAGAGGATTCAGGGCACTTTCAAAGCTCGAGGCGTTGTCCAGAGACTTGCTGAACGTATAGGAGGCCTGAAACTGCAGGCCATGAGAGAAGCGCTTCTCGAAGAGCGCCTGCAGGGAGTTGTAGTTCGAATGGGCAATGGTGTCCTCGCTGAATATCCCGGAGAACGGCGGCACGCCTGTGGCTGGACACTGCTGGCCCGTCAAAGGATCGCAAAGAGGAGATGAATAGCGGCGCAACCCCACCAAGGTGATGCCCTGGGAACCAACTACCGACCCGGCAGCGAGTGTGGTCGGCCCGCTTGGACCGTAAGGAAGATAAAGACCTCCGGTCGGAATTTGCGTGCCAGGAAGGATGAAGTAGGGACTGTCTTCGCCAAAAGAACTGCAGGTGGTCTCGCTCCCACCCGACGCCGTAAGCACGTTTCCGGGATTGGCAGCGGCGATGGCGGCGATGGCGTTGCAGGTTTGCGGGGCCCCCGGGCTAACCTCATAGGTGGCCAGCAAGCGGTGGCCCTGTGAGCCGACATAAGCCACCTGGAGGAGGGTATTGCCGGGCAGTTCGCGCTTGATGGTCAAGTTGTACTGGTCCTGATATTGAGGCCGCATATGCTGCGGGAATTGTCCAAAATAAACACTGCCGGCGAAGTTGGACCAGTCGATCGGTTGACCTCGTTTGGGATTCAGAATCCCGGTAAATGGATTGGCAAAGACCGCGCCGGTCTGGTCCACGTAGGGCATCTGAAGGAACGAGGAGCCGATGAAGTTGCTACCACCGAAGGGCGGCTCGGCGCTGAACTGCTCGAGGACCAACTGCTCGATGGGATTGTAAAAGATGCCATATCCCATGCTGACGCTGGTTTTGCTGGGACCGCCGGTCAATTTGGCCAGTAACCCATCATGCCAGCCCGGGCTCCAGTTTAGCCCCAGTCGCGGGGCAAAGCCTTTGTGGTATGTGTTCGTCAAGCCCTGGGGAACGCCTTGGTCACCCGGAACAACCAACCCCACGGGAGTGACGCCGGCGGCGTCGCATCCGGCCTCTCCGGGTCCAAACGTTGCGAAAAGAGGATTGCTGGGGTCCAGGCTACAAGGATAGACGGTCGAGCGCTGCCCCGGGTGAAAGGTCTGAACTTTCTGGCCGATGTCAGAGAGCGGCGTATTCATCTCCCAACGCACACCGTAGTTCAGCGTCAGGTTGGATTTGATCTTCCAACTATCCTGCGCAAAGAGATACGTGGATTTGCTGCGCACCAGTTCGTGCTGCGCCGAGCCTTGGATGTAGCTGTTCGCCAATCCCAGGAAATAATCGGGGTAGGCGCTATCGGATCCTAAGTCACTCCCGGTGGGCCCAGCAGTTGTGGAATTAAATGTCATCCAGCCATTGACGTCGAAATACAACAGTTGATCGAACTTCTGGTAGCGCACATCGCCGCCAAATTTGAAACTATGGTTCCCGACGATCTTGCTGAAGTTGTCGCTGACCTGGAAGGTGTTGCCGACCTGCGGCAATTGGCCTCCCGCGTTATTTCCGATGGAGAAGCCTCCGTTCACTTGAATAAACGGCACGCCTTCTATCTTGGAGCCTAGTCCGGAATGGATCCCGCAGTCCGCTGGGCTGGTGGCTCCGGCGGCGCAGGCGGCATTCAATGTGGCGGAATCGCCGACGCCGGTAAAACAAAACGCCGCCGCCGCTCCGGCGCCACAGGAAGCCTGAATGGCATTCGTCTTGGTCGGACTATCAAATTTGAGCTGGCCCTCACGGAAAAAGGTAAAGCGGACCTCGTTGACGGACCGGGAGCCGATTGTCGAGGAGTGGCTGGCGTTTATTTGCTGGGTGCGCGTCGCGTAAATGCCCGGGAAGTTTCCGAGCGGAGCTCCCTCGGCTTGAAATTTGGCGAAGGGATCGAGGGTATTGTCATCGTCAAAATAGTAGTAGACGGCGGTTTTCTGACTGTTATTAAAAGCATGATCGATCTTGATTTGAAATTGATCGCCCCGGTCTCTCTTCTTTGGAACTGTGACTACCGTGGATGCGCTTCCCCCTGCGCCGGGCACGTATTGAAGCAAGCTCAGTGCCACCGGATCAAAACAAGCTGCGGGAATTTGGTTATCCATTCCGGTGTTGAAGTTAGTGAAAATACCGGGCGAGGTTAAATTGCCGTTGGCATCATAGGTTCCGCCATACTTGTTGCCGACGGCTATGGGTGCGCCGCCCTGTGCCGCGACCGCTTGAGCGCACCCAGGACGGTCGTTCAAAACACCCGCCACCGTGGCATCGGCCAGCGTACCCTGAAATGGTGTGGCGCCCCCGCCAAAAAAGTCGCCCCCGACCTGGGCGGCCGTGGGTACGGTAACGGGTTGAGAGACAATCCCCTGCACAATTCGCCGGCCCTCGTAGGAGGCGAAAAAGAAGGTTTTGTCCTTGTGGATGGGCCCTCCGAGAGTGCCCCCAAACTGGTTTTGTTTGAAAGCCGGCTTAGGAGAGGGTGTGAAGGTGAAGGGATGGGTATTCAAGTGATCGTTGCGCAAGAACTCGTAAAAGCCGCCATGTACATTGTTGGTGCCGGACTTGGTGACCACGTTGACGACCGCTCCAGAGTTCCGGCCGTATTCCGCATCAAAGGAATTGGAGATGACGCGAAACTCTTCAATACTGTCCGGTGAGGGTTCTACAGCGGGCAGGTTCGCGAATAGATCGTTGCCGTCGCCGCCGTTCACGGTGTAGTTGTTGGAGCGGCCGCGGCCGCCATTCACGGTGACCACCCCGGCCCTATCCGATCCGTAGAACAGGTCGTTGCCTAGCTGGGATTGCACTCCCGGTTGCAGCTGGAGCAGTTGATAGACATCGCGTTGATTTAGAGGCAGTTGCGTAGAAGAGCGCTCGTTCACCACGGCGCCAAGCTGAGTCGAGGCGGTATCGACGACGGGAGGCGCGCCGGTGACTTCGACGACATCGGTCGAACCGCCCAGCTGCAGGGCGATGTCCAGAGTGAGGACTTGGTTAAGGTCCAGCACTATTCCCTTACGGACATATTTCTTGAAACCTTGGAGGGTGAGATCGACTTCGTAACTGCCGACCGGCACTTCAATGAAAATGTATTCGCCATTCGCGCCGGACAGTGCTTCGCGCGTGGCGTGCGTGCCCTCGTTGATCAGCTGCACGGTGGCGGCCGCTACCGCGCCGCCGCTCGGGTCCATCACCGTGCCGCGGATGCGGCCGCCGGTGCTCTGCGCGCGGGCCAGCGGCACGGCCACCGCCAAGACGGTTGCGAATCGCATGCTGAGATAACACCAGCAACGCAGTTGCCGGAATCGTGCGCCAACCTTCATGAACTCACCCCTATGCCGTGAAGAATTCTTGAACAGCAATTCTTCGTAGTTGCCGTGCCCCTCGAACCTTACTATAATCTTGTAAACTTAGAGAAAGCCGGGACCGGTGTCAAGCAGAAAGAATTTATCCCGCGCATCGGCCGCGCGCAAGCCGCCGCGCCCGTTGCGCATCAGCGAAGTGGCCCGCCGCGTGGGTATTTCCTCCTCGGCGTTGCGCGCCTGGGAGGCCTTGGGTTTGCTCTCGCCCGAACGGACCGAGAGCCGCTACCGTATCTTTACCGAATCCGATGTGCGCCTGCTGCAACGCGCCATTTTCCTGCGCCGGGTCCGCGGCCTCAATCCCGCCGCCATCGTTCACGTGCTCAAACGCCAGGGAGTTGTCTCTGCTCCCAGGGAGAGCTCGATCCTTCCCGGGCAGCGTTTCCGACGCTTGCGGACCCGCCGCGACCTTTCGCTAGCCGAGGTGGCTCGCGCCACGGGCGTCTCGGTCGGCTTTCTCAGCGGCCTCGAACGCGGCCAGGTGCGTTCCTCGATCGCCACGCTGCGCCGCATCGCCCGCTTCTACCGTACCAACATTCTTTCATTCTTCGAAACCGCCGGCGATAATCCGCGCCTGGTGCGCCCGCACCAGCGAAAGATCCTGGAGACCACACCGGACGTGCGCATGGAGCTGCTGGCCTGGGGAAACACCGTGATGGAGCCGCATCTTTTTCGCATCAAACCTGGTGGCGACTGCGGAGCATCCTACTCGCACGAGGGCGAGGAATTCCTCCATGTCCTGCGCGGAAATTTTGAGATCTGGCTGGGCGCCAAGGAGCATTATCATTTGAAGCCCGGCGACAGCCTGTATTTCGAAAGTTCCCTTCCGCACCGCTGGAAGAACCCCGGACGGACGGAAACTTGGCTGCTGTGGATCAACACGCCGCCAACATTCTGATTCCGAGGACTAGGTGCCCATGAAAGTTCGAGCGTTTCGCGTCGTTCTTCAGTCGCTCTCTCTGTTGCTCCCTGCTGCTGGGATGGCGCGCCCGCAAAGCCGGATCGTCGAACCGGCCGATATCATCGTCGTTCACGGTCACATTTACACCGGAAACCCCAAGCAGCCGTGGGCCCAGGCCGTGGCCATTCGCCACGGCAAGATCACCGCTGTCGGTGACGACCCGGAAATCGAGCGGCGGCGTGGCATGGGTACAAAAGTCGTGAACGCCGGCGGAAAACTTGTGCTCCCGGGTTTCGTCGATTGTCACATCCACTTTATGGACGGCTCTTTGAGTCTCGGCCGGGTGCGTCTGGAAGGCGCAAAAGACCCCGCGGAGATTCAAAAACGATTGCGCCAATATGCCCTCGAACATCCCGGGGATGACTGGATTCTTGGCCGCGGATGGAATTACGCCATGTTCGGTCCCGAGGCCCTCCCGCACAAGAAATATCTGGATGAAATCTTCCCCAATCGCCCGGTATTCCTCGAAGGCTATGACGAACATACCTACTGGGTCAATTCCAAGGCCCTTATGCTGGCCGGGATCACCCGCGATACTGCGGATCCGCCCAACGGCACGATTGTTCGCGACCCGCAAACGGGTGAGGCCACCGGTGCGTTAAAAGAGTCGGCTCAGGACCTGGTCGCCAAGATTATTCCCAAGCCGTCTCGCGGCGAAAAGCTTTTGGCGCTGCGCGAGGGCATGAAATGGGCGAACCAACACGGCATCACGCGGGTCCACAGCGCCGGCCAGGATTTCGAAGAGCTCGATCTGTTCGACGAAATGCGCCGCCGCGGCGATCTCAGCGTGCGCCTGTATATCGCTTACTTCCTCAATCCACCCGAGCTCCGGCCCCAGGACCTCGAGGCCATCGAGCATGCCCGCAAAAAATTCCACGACGAATGGATCGACGCCCAGGCCGTCAAATTTATGGTGGATGGCGTCGTCGAATCGCACACCGCCGCAATGCTGGAACCCTACAGCGACGATCCCTCCCGGAAAGGCAAGCTCTTCTGGGAGCCCTCCAAGTACAAGGCGGCAGTCGCGGAATTGGACAAACACGGGTTGCAGCTCTTCACCCATGCGATCGGCGACTACGCGGTGCGGACGGCGCTGGATGCCTATGAAAATGCCGCAACGCAAAATCACAAAAAAGGCGATCGCCGGCCGCGCATCGAACACATCGAGACCATCGCCGCGTCCGACATTCCGCGATTCGGCAAGCTCGGGGTTATCGCCAGCATGCAACCGCTCCATGCTTACCCGGATTCCAATACCCTGGACGTCTGGGCGCGGAATACCGGCCCCGATCGCGCCTCCCGAGCTTGGGCTTGGAAGAGCATCGCGGATGCCGGAGGCCGCCTGGCCTTCGGCAGCGATTGGCCGGTCGTGACCCTCAATCCGTGGGAAGGGGTTCAGACCGCGGTAACCCGCCAAACCTCTGAAGGAAAACCGGCAGCGGGTTTTGTTCCTGAGCAGCGATTGACGGTGGCGCAAGTGATTGAGGGATACACCCTCGGAGCGGCGTTTGCCGGCCGCCGCGAAAAATCGGAAGGCTCGCTCGAGATCGACAAGTTCGCCGACTTGATCGTCGTTTCGCAGAATATCTTCGACATAAACCCGCATAACATAGGGGCCACAAAAGTTGTCACCACCATCGTGGGCGGGCGTCTGGTGTATCAAGCGGATACCAAGTAACCGGGAGGAGCAATGAGCTCTCGCGCCATTCTTCTGGGAATTCTGGCCCTGGCCCTGGCCGGCAGCGCGTGCAGGAAAAAAGAAGAAGCGCTAAGCCTGCTCGTTTGGGAAGGCTATTCCGACGCCTCCTTCGTCCACGCCTTCGAGCAGCGTCATCACTGTAAGGTGCAGGCCTCCTACATGGGCTCCAGCGACGAACTGGTCGCGAAACTTCGCGGTGGCAGTGCGTCAAATTATGATGTGATCTCCCCGTCCAGCGATGTGGCCGCCTCCCTAGTGAGTGCTGGTCTGGCCGCACCGCTCGATCTGGGGAAAATCCCGTCGTATTCGCAACTTTCCCCCAAGCTCTGTGAGCTTCCGCTGGTGAAGAGGAATGGGGAGACCTACGGCGTGCCATTTGTCTGGGGGCCCAACCCCATTCTCTATGACACCACGGCCTTTGCCCGGCCCCCGGATTCCTGGAGCATCTTTTGGGATCCCCGATACAAGGGAAAGATCTCGCTGTGGGATGAGCTTTCCAGCCTGTACATGGCCGCCCAGGTCCTCGGCTACGACCATCCCGATCCCGACCAGATTTACAACCTGAGCGACGAGCAGCTTGAAGCCGTCAAGAAAAAACTGATCGAATTGAAACCCAACATCCGCAAATATTGGTCAACCGGCGGTGATTTGACCAACCTTTTCCAAAACCATGAAATCACCCTGGCCATGGGATGGCCGCTGATGACCAACCAGTTGCGCGCCCTGAACTTTCCTATCGGCGAAGTGATTCCCAAAGAAAACACTACCGGCTGGATCGATCACCTGATGGTCACGACGGCGAGCTCCCACAAGGAATTGGCGACCGAGTTCTTGGAGTACATGATCGAAGCCGAGACCCAGAAGAAAGTGAGCGACGTCACTCACTACACGCCCGCAAATCCTGGAGCATCCCAATACCTCAGCGAAGACGAAAAGAAGAGTCTGCATCTCGACAATCCGGATGCCTATATGCAAAGGATCTATTTCTGGCGGGATGTTCCGCGTCGAGCCAAGTA
The DNA here is from genome assembly GCA_001919715.1 of Acidobacteria bacterium 13_1_20CM_58_21. Taxonomy (GTDB): domain Bacteria; phylum Acidobacteriota; class Terriglobia; order Acidiferrales; family UBA7541; genus Acidiferrum. The sequence continues at coordinate 10,571 of MNIJ01000211.1, read as the reverse complement.
CACCGAGATATGGAATGAGGTGAAGAACGCCTCGTGAGTTCCGTGGCTGCAAATTCGCTCGACCCGGCTTCGGCAGTACTTCTTGAAGTCCGCGGTGTGGCCAAGCGTTTCGGCACGCGGGAGGTGCTGAGGAACATCTCCTTGACGATTGCCGAGGGAGAATTCCTCACCCTGCTCGGTGAAAGCGGTTCCGGCAAAACTACTCTTCTTCGTCTAGTCGCCGGATTCGAAGAACCGACGGCGGGAGAAATCTGGATGAGCGGCGTGCGTTTGGACCTGCTTCCGCCGTACCAGCGCCGAGTGAACACGGTGTTCCAAAACTACGCGTTATTCCCGCATCTGAGCGTGCGCGAGAACGTCGCTTACGGCTTACGCGTCAAGAAAACCGCTGCAACCGAGATCGACGGCCGCGTCGATGAAGCTCTGCGCATGGTGAAGATGCAGGAATTCGCGGCTTCCCGTCCGTCCAAACTGAGCGGCGGGCAGCAACAACGTGTGGCGCTGGCGCGCGCGCTCGTCAATCGTCCTCTGCTTCTCCTGCTCGACGAGCCACTTTCCGCGCTGGACGCCAATCTGCGCAAGCAGATGCAGAGCGAATTGAAAGCCCTGCAGCGCGAAATGGGCATCACTTTTCTTTTCGTCACCCACGACCAGGAAGAAGCCATGGCGCTCTCCGACCGCATCGCGCTCGTGCGCGACGGAGCACTGGAGCAGGTCGCCACGGCCCGTGAAATCTACGCGCATCCCGCTACGGCATACACCGCTCGGTTCATCGGGCAAACCAATTTATTGCGTGGAGAGATTCTTGACGGCATGGCCAGGTGCGGGGCCATAGAATGGCCCTCGGATGACCCTGGTGGCGCCGCCATTTTCTCGTTGCGCCCGGAGGCCATCCGTCTGGCCTCGGATGCGGTGGCGCTTCCGGGAACCGCGCGGTTTCGCGCCGCCCTTCAGCAGCAGTTCTTCAGTGGCGCGAGTGAATTGCTGGAAGTGAATTGCAGCGGTCAGCTCTTGCGCGTGCGGATCTCCGCACGCGGGCCGCTTTCCGGTGAACATGAGTTTGTTTTTTCGACCGCCGACGCCGTCCGCGTCCAGGAGTGATTGCCCTTTTCCGGCCATGTACTCAAACGCGTACAAAAAGCTCGTTTCTCTCCCACCACTCCTGTGGGTCGGCTTGTTCCTCCTGCTTCCTTACGCGCTGATGTTGGCGCACAGTTTCTGGGCCGTCCGTGACGGGATGCTGGTCCGCCAGCCGGACCTGCACAATTATGTGACGCTCTTTTCTAAGCCCGTCTACGCCGCCGTCCTAGTGCGAACCATGCGCATCGCCGCCGCGGTGACGCTGTGCTCCCTGCTACTCGGCTACCCGCTGGCCTATTACCTGTCGTTTCATGCCGGTGCTCCTAAAGAGCTGCTCTACCAGCTGGTCATCGTGCCGCTGTGGGTGAGCTACCTGGTGCGCGGCTATGCTTGGAAGACCATTCTCGGCAGCGAAGGCGTGCTCAATGGCTTCTTCGAATACCTGCATCTCACCCATGGGCCCGTGGCCTTCCTTCTTTACAGCCCCTTCGCCGTCGTGGTTATGCTCACGCACATTTACACGCCGTTCGTCTTTCTGCCCATCTACGCAGCCCTCGAGCACATCCCGCGCACGCTGGTGGAAGCCTCTGAAGACCTGGGCGCTGGAGCGGCTCAAACATTTCTGCGGATCATCCTGCCTCTGTCGATTCCCGGCCTGCTCGCTGGTGCCACCTTCGCCTTTGTCCTCTCGCTGGGCGATTTCCTGGCGCCGCTCCTTGTGGGTGGCGCTTCCAGCACGATGATCGCCAACGTGGTGCAGAGCCTTTTCGGTGCGGCCTATGATCGGCCGCTGGGCTCGGCGATTTCTGTGGGCCTGGTGATCATCACCGTCTCCCTGCTGGTCCTCAGCGAGCGGCTCGAAAAGCGGTGGCGCTACCAATGAGCGGCCACTGTCGAAACCGCCGCGGTCCGCTGCTCCTCGTTTATGCCGCGCTCGTTTTCGTCTTTATCTATCTGCCGGTCATCGTTCTCATTCTTTATTCCTTCAATCGTGATGGCGTCGGCGGTTTCCCTCCCCGCCATCTCACGCTGGCTTGGTACCGCCAGCTTTTCGCCGATGCCCCCCTCTGGGATGCTGTCGCGAACAGCCTGAAGGTCGCCGCCGGCAGCGTGACGCTCTCCCTGACCCTGGGATTGCTTGCGGCGCTGGCGCTCGACCGCGCCAGCTTCCCCGGAAAAGCTCTCTTTCGCCGGCTGGTGCTTTTGCCTCTGATTCTTCCCGGCATCATCACCGGGCTCTCCCTGCTCATGTTCTTCGTTTTTGTGGGCGCCCAGCTCAGTTTGTTCACCGTTTTTCTTGGCCATGGCACCGCGCTGATTTCTGTCGCTACCACCGAGCTCTTCGCGGGCCTTCAGAAAATGGACCGCGCCCAGGAGGAAGCTTCGCTGGACCTCGGCGCGACCCCCTGGCAAACCTTCTGGCGCGTCACTGTTCCGAATCTGAAGCTTTCTCTGATTGCCGCCGGCCTCTTGATCTTCACGCTGTCAATGGATGAGATTGCCGTTACTTTTTTCCTGACCGGCCGCGACAATACCTTGCCGCTCGAAATTTGGGGCCGCCTCCGCCGCGGCATCACTCCTGAAATCAACGCCGTATCAGCGCTGATCTTGGCCGTCTCTGTGGCCTTAATCGTCATCTGGTACCGCGTGCGTACCCGCGGCCTCGGCGCCGATGCCCGGGAACTTCTCGAAAGACCCTAGGAGGCTTGGTGACGCCGTCACGCCGTGAGTTCATCAAGTTTGTCGTGGCCGGTTCCGTGGCCGCCGGCGGTCCTATCGACGCTACGCTTCTGGCCGCGCCGGATTGGAAATCGCCATCGGCACCGCTCGTTCACGGTGAACACTTCGATGTCTGCCATCAGATTCGCGACGGGCATCTGTTCGAACACCCGGGCACCACCCGCAAAGCCGATATCGTTATCGTGGGAGGAGGCCTCGCCGGTCTTTCCGCTGCTTATTTCCTCCGGGGCAAGGATTGGCTGCTTCTTGAGAAAGAACCTCAGTTCGGCGGCAACGCTCTTCAGGAAGAATTCGAAGGCCAGATTTATGGGACTGGCTCGGCGTACGCCTATCGAGATGATGAAGGCGATCAGCTGGCTTCCGAAATCGGCCTCCGGATGCCTCTGGTCAACTCGCCCGATCCCACCATCGTCAACCGCACGTATGTCCCCGACACTTGGAAAACCGGCATCGATCAACTTCCCTATCAGAAAGAAGTGCGCGAAAGCTTTAAGAAATTTCGTGACGACGCAATGAAAATCAAGGTTGGCGAGAAAATGGCCGAGCTCGACGCGCAGCCGTTTTCGACCTTCACCGCCGCTTACGCGCCCGAAGTTCAGCAATGGTGGGACGGCTTCGGCGCTTCGAATTGGGGCGCGACCACGGAAGAAAGCTCCGCCTATGTGGGGCTCGCCAATGTGCAGGATCTCACGAGCGGCGGCGATTCAAAGCGCGCCATTCTTCCCGGCGGACTCGGTTGCCTCACCCACAAGCTTGTCGAAGTCCTCCAGCCGAAATACCAGGAGCGCATGCTCGACAATGCCGCCGTCGTTGCCGCCGTCCAGGACCGCGGCGTCGTCCGCGTCACCTACCTCCACCAAGGAAAACTCATCACCGTCTCGGCCAAAGCTGTCTTGATGTGCGCACCAAAGCACATCGCCTCGCGCATCGTCATGGGCCTTCCCTCTGAACAGAAAACCGCGATGCGCCGCTATCGTTTCGCGCCCTATCCCGTCGTCAACGTCATCTTCGAAAAGCCGGTCTACAACCGCGGCTACGACAATTGGTGCCCCGGAAGCGTGTTTACGGACTTCATCGTGGCCGACTGGACCCTGCAGAAAAATCCCGGATACCAGCAGAAGCACAACATCCTTTCCTTCTACACGCCGCTCGGCGAACTCCAGCGCTCCACGCTGGTCGACGAAAACGGCTGCAAGTCTCTGGCTGCCCGCGTGCTCTCCGATTTCCAAAAGCTGCTACCGGAATTCAACGTAGACCCCGTGGAAGTGCGCATCTACCGCCGCGGCCATCCGATGTTCATGGCCGTGCCAGGCCAGTACACCAAGAATCGCCTGATGGCCTCGCGCCCACTGGACCGCATCTTTTTCGGCAACTCCGATTCCGGCGGCCCGGAATCACTGACTAGCGAAGCCGTGCGCCTTTCCAAGGCGGGCGCCGAGTGGGCCGAACTCCTCCTCGCGGGAAAGCCCGGAGCAAGAGACTTAGCGGAGAAAGCCTTGCTGGCGATTCCAGATTGACGTCCTCCCCGGGCTAAAGTCCGGGCTCCACGCCTACGCTATGGATACCTTCCGGTTCCTGCCGCGACGCACTTGCTGCATGCCAAGGTTGCCGACAGGCTAGCGACGCCTCTTGGATACTTACCGCACTGATCCAATCCGCGTTGGCTGAGAGCAGGCTTGCCATCTCAACACAGTCTTAATATATTTACGGCCCACAGGTAAAATGCCCGCAGTGCTCGGATCTCAAAACAAATTGTGTCGTCTCGTTAGCGAGGATCAACCTATGACGAATGGTAGGCTTCATCCATGGATGTGCGGGTTCTGGGCGGTGATTATGCTCTTCGGCGTCGCTCACTTCGAAGCCCGGGAACCGGCGCAGTCTTTCGATATGGTCATCACCAACGGCCGCATCATCGATGGCACGGGCTCGCCTTGGTATACGGGCGATATCGGAATTCGCAGCGGAAAGATTGCCGCCATTGGAAATCTCAGCGCCGCGCGACGCGCTCGCACCATCGATGCACGCCGCATGGTTGTTGCTCCCGGTTTCATCGACATGCTCGGACAGTCGGAGTACACCATCCTTGTCGACCCCCGCCTGCCGTCGAAGATTTTCCAAGGGATCACCACGGAAATCACCGGCGAGGGCGAATCCATCGCCCCGCTGAACGACGCCATTCTCCGTGCCGACCAGGAGCAATACGATCATTACCACATTCAGGTCGACTGGCGGACGTTCCGCGAATACTTTTCCCGGCTCGAGAAGCAACGCATCGGAATCAACCTTGCCAGCTACGTAGGCGCCACGCGCGTCAGGCGGATGGTGCTCGGTGACAATGATGTGCAGCCCACGCCCGCCCAGCTGGAGGACATGAAAGAATTTGTAAGCCAAGCCATGCGCGACGGCGCCGTCGGGGTCTCCACTTCGCTCGAATATGCCCCCGCTCCCTACGCCAAGACCGAAGAGTTGATCGCCCTGGCCGGGGAGGCCTCAAAGTTCGGCGGCATTTACGCCACCCACATGCGCAACGAAGGCACCGGCATCTTGCCGGCCATCGACGAGGCCCTGCGCATCGGCCGCGAAGGCCATATCCCCGTCGAAATCTGGCACCTGAAGGTCGGCGGCAAACCGAGCTGGGGGCGCATGCCGGAAGTGGTTGCCAAGATCAATGCCGCCAGAGCACAAGGTTTGGATGTCACCGCGGACACCTACGCCTACACCGCATGGTTCAACGACTTTTCCGCTTTTATTCCCGCTTGGGCGCACGACGGCGGCAACGCCAAGCTCCTCGAACGCTTGCAGGATCGACGAACGCGCGACCGCATCCGCCAGGATATGCTCACTCCGTCCGACCAGTGGGATAACGAATGGCAGGAGATTCCTGGCCCTGAAGCGGTGCTCATCGGCGTCGTGCACACTCCCCAATTGCTTCCCCTGCAAGGCAAGACGCTGGCCGAAATTGCGAGAATCGGGAACAAGGATCCCATGGACGCTCTCTTCGACCTGCTGATTGAAGACCATGCCCTCACTTCCGTGGCCGTCTTCGGCATGTCCGAGCCAGACGTGGCCCTCGCGCTCCAGCAGCCCTGGGTCTCCGTCGATAACGACTCCTCCGGCACTGCGCCCGATGGCATCCTCGGGCAGGAACATCCTCATCCGCGCGCGTACGGCACGTTCCCTCGCATCCTGCACAAATATGTTCGTGAAGAACGCAAGCTCACCCTCGAAGACGCTATCCGCAAATTCAGCGCATTACCGGCTCAACGCATGCGCTTGACCGACCGCGGCGTCTTGAAGGCGGGCTTGTGGGCCGACCTGGTCATATTTGATCCAGCAAAAGTTCACGACGTGGCCACCTTCGACAATCCCAACCAATTGTCCAAGGGCATGGAATACGTGCTGGTCAACGGCGTGCCCGTCATCGACCATAGCGAAATGACGGGAGCGTTGCCCGGGAAAGTGCTGCGCGGTCCCGGTTACGTGCCCTAACAGGGTGGCCCGAGTTGGTCCATAATAGCGGGACGGCTCTCCACCGGAGGAACCATGGCCGATCGCTTGGAGGATTTTCAGAAGTTTCGCACCGACCTGAACGAGGAAATCCTCGGCTGCAGCCACCTCGGCATCAAGCGCTTCTTCGCTCTCGACCACCAGGCCTACGAGCCCGGCCCTCTCGGTACCAAGAACAAGGAATTACTCGGGCTGGTCGCTTCCGCCGTGCTGCGCTGCGATGACTGCATAACTTATCATTTAGTCCGCTGCGGCCAGGAAGGCTGGAAGCGCGCAGAAGTGATCGACGCGCTCAATGTGGCGCTTATTATTGGCGGCTCGATCACCATTCCTCATCTGCGGCGTGCCTTTGCCAGCATGCGCGAAATCCGCGGCCTCGAACCTTGAGCGATGGGCCTTCAGAGATCAAAGATGAACGCCACGTCCAACACCGCGATTTCTCAGCCGGAGGGTTTCGGCAAGCGGCTTCGTCATTTGGCCATAGGAACTCTGTTCGCCTTGGTGTTGCTGATCTCCAAGATCTTGCATGTGCGACGCAACCCGCGCTCTTCGATGCTCTTCCGCATTTTCTTGGGAGTCGCCGGGGCGGCGCTGGTGGTCCTGCCGCTGGGCTTGGGGGCTAGCTTCGTTCCGGCCATCGTCGGTCTGGCCATGTTCGTCACCGCCATTCTTCTGCCTCCCGCCAAACTGGGCACCGACGCCGACGACAAAGCCCGAGAACTGGCAGCTCTGGTTGTCGTCAATGGAGGGCGCTATCAACAAGGAAGCGCGCCGCCTGCTGCCGCGCAGCTCTTCGTCGGCGTCGAACGCGTTTTCGTTCTCGATGGGCGCCTCCAGCCGCTCCTGAAGATCCCCGTCAGCGAGATTACTGCTGCCTGCGCCGAGGAATTCGACGAATCCTGGCGCCTGCGAGTGACCTGGGCCAGGCACACCGCTGAATTCTTCTACGGTGGCATCTTTGCCGAACATCTCGCGCGCGTTGCCGAGAGCACCATCCGCAGTGCGATGCGTCCGGCCCTCCCTGTTCTTCCCCAACGCCGCGCCGCCGGTGCATGATTTTGCTTTCGCAACTCTTCCCATCTGAAGCGCGCGCGGCTCGGCCAAACTATGTCACACTCTAGGCATGGCACGCGGCTGGGAAAGCAAGGACGTCGAATCGCAGGTCGAAGCTACCGAAGCGCCCAAGCAGAAACCGCATTCGGGACCCAAGACCCCGGAACAACTCGCGCGTGAGGAACAGTGCAAGGATCTTCAACTATCCCGTATCCGAATCGTGAACGATCTCGCGGCCGCCACTCATCCAAACCATCGCAAATCGCTCGAAGCGGCCCTCGCCCACCTCGACAAAAAAATCGCCGATTTGCGTTAGACCCCCTCGCCACGGTCGCTTGTCAAGCGCACTGACGGCTGATCCTGAAATTTAAGATTAATCGGTGAACACTACGCCCACGGCCACATGCCCCATTTCCGGCCCCGCGTCGATGCGCACGACGTAACCGCGCAGGTTCATCGCCTGCACGCCATCTGGGCCAGGGGCCTCCATGATGACTTGCAGCTCCGATTGCAGACGCGGCAGGTGCTTCAGGGATATTAGTGCGCCTTGCAGGGAAATGTCCCGGACGATGGTCTCTTCCTCGAAGTCCTTCCCGCCTTCGGTTACGCCGCAAACTTTCGCATGAAATTGTGCTTCGCGGCGCAGCGCCGTTCGCGTTCCCGGCAGGTGGGCTTGCACTCGGTCTCCCGGTGCCCCCAGCGTGATTACCATGCCTTCGCTGGCGGCGTAAACAGAGGCGAACTCTTCCCGGGCCTGCCGCAGAATCGAATCCACCATGCGATCGGTCGAATCGGGATCGTGATGGAAAAGCACCAGGGTCTTGGCCCCGGCTTGCCGGGCCATTTTCGCTCCCTCCAGCCACGAGGAATGCCCCCAGCCTTTTCTCTTGGTGGCCAGCTGTTCGGGGGTAAATTGCGCGTCGTTAATGAGGATGTCCGCCCCGGCCGCTAGTTCCAGCAGGCTCTCGTCCAGTTGCGCGTCGCCCGGTTCGTTGTCGGTGGCGTAAGTCACGGTACCCGCCGGCGTCTCGATGCGAAAGCCCAGGCAGCCCTGCGGATGATTCAGCCAGCGCGCCGTGACTTTGTTCTTTCCAACCTTGAACGAATCGCCGCCGTCCATTTCCTTGAACTTTCGCTTCGCGTTCATCGCCGACACGTTCACGGGAAAATAGGGCAGTGCCATCTGCGTTTCGAAGACTTGTTTCAGGCTATCGCGCCCCAGAAATCTGGATCGGAAGCTGTAGAAATGAAATTCGTTGTTCTCCGCATACAGCGGCGAAAAAAACGGAATCCCCTGGATATGGTCCCAATGATAATGCGTAACCAGGATATGTGTCTCCGGAGCTTTCCCGCTGTTTGGCGCGGCCCAGCGGCTCCCCAGCATGCGCAGCCCCGTCCCGCAATCCAGAATGAATTGCGTGCCGTCCGGCGCGATCAGTTCGAGACAAGGCGTATTCCCCCCGTAGCGCCACGTCGCCGGGTCTACCGTCGGCGTAGAACCGCGCACGCCCCAGAAACTCAATTTGGCGATGGGTTCTGTCATTGCTCTGCGTGCAAAACCTGTGTGTGCAGGCTCGTTCCGCTCTAACACGCGCGGAACGGAAAGCCTGTTTCATGGTCGCAGCGGACGCCAGGAGCGTCAATCAATTCGCGGAGCCGAAGTGTCATACTGCCCAATAAGCGCGGGAAACGACTGCACCGCGGTCATCGTGCGCGTAGAATAACAAGGATGGCCGCTCATTCCCACGACCACAGTCACTCCGGTCATTCGCATTCCCCCGGCCACACTCACGCCGGCCACTCTCACCCCGCGCTGCGCCCCGCGGTGCTTGGCTGGGCCATGGTCGCCACCCTCGGTTTGGTGGTCGCGGAGGTTTTTGGCGGCATTCTCGGCCGCAGCGTCGCCCTTCTGAACGACGCGGTTCATAATCTTGCCGACGTCCCCGCGCTCGGCATTTCCTACCTCGCGATGCGCTGGGCCGAGCGGCCTGCCGATGGCGAAAAGACCTACGGCTATCATCGCGCCGGCACACTCGCTGCATTCACCAACGCCTTCGTCCTCGTCCTGCTTTCGCTCTGGCTCGGATATGCAGCTTTCGAACGCTTCCGTTCCCCGGTGGCGGTGGTGGAGAGCTGGATGATCTGGACTTCTGTGGCCGCCCTCGCCGTGAATGGCGGCATCACGCTCGCGCTTGTCCGCGGACGAGAAAACCTCAATCTGCGCAGCATCCTCGTTCACAACTTTGGTGATGCGCTCTCCAATATCGCTATTATCGCCGGCGCGCTAATCATCCATGCCACCGCTGCGTCCTGGATCGATCCGCTTCTCGGCCTGGCCATCGGCTTGCTTGTGCTGTGGTCCAGCATCGGCATCCTGCGCGAATCCTCACACATTCTTCTCGAAGGCCGGCCGCCCGATTTGCGCGTTGAAGATGTCGCCCGGGCCATCTTGACAATCGAAGGCGTCGAGGAAGTGCATGATGTGCATCTCTGGTCTCTTGGTGGGGGCCACCACGCGCTCAGTCTCCACGCGCGCATTCCGGATATGCACCTCGACGAGTGTGAGCTCCTTCTCGCTTCGATCCAGCGAGTCGCCGCAAATGAATTTGGAGTTGAGCACACCACCGTGCAGTTGGAGCGCGCCGGCCTACCGGCAAAATCCGGCTACGTCATGCCGGAACCGGCGAAAAAATAGCCTTCACGCCGGCAATCGAAAGCTCAATCCACGTTGTTCGTTGAATTGTCGCGTGGCGTCCAGATCCAGCGCGTCCTCGGTAATCGTGCGGGGCAATCCTTGGCTGGTGATGTAGTGCAGCGTCCCCTTTTCCCAGGAGTACGCCACGGCAAAAAATACCGTGCCATCCCGTCGCACAAAAACAAATTCCTCGTTGTCGGGAGGTGCAGAGCTGGCCGTTTCAGCCAGCGGCGCCGTTGCCGGCTCGGGAGCCCGGTACCGCCGGCGTGTCCTGGCAGCTTCGGCATCGGTGGTCTCCGGCTGTGGAGTCTCCGCCGCCGGACCTTCGTCGACTGCTACCGGAGAACTGGGCTCGAACAATCCGCCGTCAAAAAACGGAAAGAAAAACGGACTCTGGAACCCTGTTCGGCGCAAGCCAAGGACGCCCGGTCCGCAGGTGGCGGCCAGGTGTACGGCATCGAATCCCAATCCAGGCGCCGAACTGCAATCCGATCTA
>MNIJ01000227.1 GCA_001919715.1 Acidobacteria bacterium 13_1_20CM_58_21 | reverse complement strand
CGCTGTTCTCCGAAGCCGAGTTTGTCGCCGGATTTCATGCCATTGGAGAAGAGCGCTACCATCACAAGCACCCATTTCACTTGCTCATGCTCGACGGCAGGCTCACGCGCGGCCAGCTTCAAGCGTGGGCTCTCAATCGTTATTACTATCAAAGCCGTATCCCCATCAAAGATGCGGCCATCCTCGCACGCAGCGAAGATCCCGCCTTCCGCCTCGCTTGGCGTAAGCGCATCGTCGATCACGACGGCGACGGCACCAAACCCGGCGGGATCGAAAAATGGCTGCGCCTGGTTGAAGCCACCGGCCTTTCGCGTGACCTAGCTTTGCGTAGCGCGGGCATCCTGCCAGCAACTCGGTACGCCGTTCAAGCCTACGTCGAATTTGTCTCCACTGGCTCTCATCTCGAAGCCGTCGCTTCTTCCCTCACCGAACTCTTCTCTAAGCGGCTGATTACCCTTCGCCTGGACCGCCTTCGCCAGCACTATCCCTGGCTCTGCGGCGGTCTCGACTATTTCACCGGCCGTCTCACACAAGCCACGGAGGACTGCGAATTCGCCCTGTCCTGGGTGGTGAAACACGCGCCCACGCGCCGAGAACAGGATTTGGCCCACGCCGCGTTGCGTGCCAAGTGCGACATTCTGTGGGCCCAGCTCGACGCGCTCTATTTTGCTTATGTCCATCCCGGTTGGCCACCCCCGGGCGCCTTCCAGCCCGCAAAGGAATCTTGAAGAACTCACAATGCCGCCTGCACTGAACAGCCGCCCACGCCTAGCTCCCGGATGCCGCCTTGGGGAAAACAGCCAGCAGCGCGTCCTCCTCATGCCTGAACGCGCTTTGCGCTTGAATGGCCCAAGTCTCGAGATTGTCGAGCGCTGCGACGGCCAACACACCGTCGAACAGATCGTTAGGGAATTGCAGAAAATCTATTCCAAAGCCGAGGCGCAAAAGGTCGAGCAGGACATCCTCGGCTATCTAGCGCTTTTGCAAGAGAGACGCGCTCTGGACTTCGAGTTGTAACCCCGGCATTTTTTGCCGGTGTCTTTTCGTTTTGTGCGGCCCCGATCGCATGGGAGCCCATTTCTTCTGACGATGACATCTACGATTCCCAATCCGCTCGCGCTCATCGCAGAACTCACCCACCGCTGCCCGCTCCATTGTGTCTACTGTTCGAACCCAGTCGAGTTACAGTCTCGCGCTCGCGAACTCCCCACAGAAATCTGGTGCCGGGTGTTCAAAGAGGCTGCCGAAACAGGTGTCCTCCAAATTGATTTCACCGGAGGGGAACCGCTCGCCCGCTCTGACATCGTCGCACTCGTCCGCGCGGCGCGCTCCGCCGGCCTGTACGTCAATCTCATCACCTCCGGCCTGCCCCTGGATGAAACGAGGCTCGCGGCACTGGTCGAAGCCGGACTCGACCACATGCAGCTGAGTTTCCAGGGCGCGCGTGAAGAAACCGCCAATGAAATTTCCGGCGCCAAGTCGCATACGCAAAAGCTCCGTGTTCTTGATTGGCTCAGGTATCACCGCGTGGCCGTTACTCTCAACTTCGTCATCCACCGCCGCAACATCGATCAACTTGAAGAAATGCTGGCCCTCGCGGAGTCTTCGTGCGCGACGCGCATCGAATTCGCCAATGTCCAGTACTACGGATGGGCCTTTGCCAATCGTGAAAACCTGCTGCCAACGCGTCAACAGTTAGATCATTCGGTCGAATTTCTGAAACGCGAACAGCAGAGATTGCAGGGCAAAATCCGCATCGAATTTGTCGTCCCGGATTATTACGCCAACTATCCCAAGCCCTGTATGGGCGGGTGGGGACGCAAACTGATGCTGATCACCCCGACCGGCGATGTGCTCCCGTGCCATGCCGCGCAAGTCATTGCTGGGCTCTCCTTTGAAAACGTCAAAGACCACGGTCTGCGTGAAATCTGGGAGCAATCCGCCGCGTTTCAGAAATTCCGCGGCGAAGACTGGATGCAGCAACCTTGCAAGACCTGCGACCGGCGCAAGCAGGACTTCGGTGGCTGCCGCTGCCAGGCATTGCTGCTCGCAGGAAATGCCGCTGCTACCGATCCAGTCTGCTCGCTCGCGCCGCTGCGCCCCAAAGTCGATGCCCTCCTGGCAGCAATAAACACCCCGACATCCGTGCAGAATTTCATCCAGCCCTCCTGGCTTTATCGCTCCAACCCTGCCTAGCCCGGACTACGACCGGCCTTGTAAAGGCGCGGACTAATCCTGAGCGGGCAAGGAGGTGGGCCATCTAGCACCACAACCAAATCTGCAAGAGTTTCAGTCGTTTGCAGGCGCTGCAGTAGTTTCTCCCGACGTCCGTGGGAGCCTCATGACCACGCGAAACAAAAAGAATAGACTCCCCACTAGCACCAGCGCTCCAAACACCGCCAGCGTATAAGGCCCGCCAATTCGCTTCGCCACTCCGCCGGCGAGCAGTGAGCCAATCGGCTGCACCCCCATGAACATCGTTGCGTAGACCGCCATCACTCGGCTGCGCAGTTCATCCGGCACCCGGTTCTGAATGAGCGTGTTGGTCGCCGCCATCTGCGAGGTAGCAGCGAAGCCCACTACGAAGAGCAACGCAGTACACAGCCAGAAAACCCTTGCCTGCGAAAAGATAATCAGAGCTACCGCGCACGTCGTAGAAGTCACCGCAATCCAACGAGCCAGACCCCGGTAGTGCGTACGCGCCGCAAATTGCAGCGCGCCTAGTACGGCGCCCACCCCGGCCGCACTCATCAGCAATCCCAGCGTGCGCGCACCTCCCTTCAGGATGTCATTCGCGTAGATCGGCAGGAACACCGAATACTGCAAACCAAACAGACTCAATACGCTGAGCAGCGAGAGAGCCGATCGCACCGGCAGATCGCTCATCGCAAACCGAAAACCCTGCACAAAACTTCTCAGCGGCGAATCCTTGCTCGGTTTCATTACCGTTCGCTCGATCCTCATCATCAGCAGCGCCACGATCACGGCCACAAAGCTCAGACCATTCAGAAAGAAACACCAGCCTTCTCCGACCCAGGCAATGGCAAATCCCGCAATCGCCGGACCTACAACTCGCGCGCCATTGAAAATCGAGGAATTCAGTGCAATCGCGTTTGGAAGATCTTCCTTCCCCACCATCTGTACAAAAAACGCCTGCCGGATCGGCACGTCAAACGCGTTCACGATGCCTACAAGAAACGCGATGACGATGACTTCCCATTCGTGAATCACATTCGCCAGTGTCAACGCTGCCAGCGCGAACGCGAGAATCATGGAGCACGTCTGCGTGGCAATCACGCTGCGTTGCCGGTCGTAGTGATCCCCCACGTAGCCGCCAATCGAGGAAAGAAACAGCATCGGCACCTGGCTCGCGAATCCGAAGACCCCGAGCAGCGCCGCAGAACCGGTCAGCTTGTAGACCAGCCAAAGCTGCGCGGTCGTCTGCATCCACGTGCCAATCAGCGATATAAGTTGTCCCGCGATGAATAACTGAAAGTTGCGGTGCTGCATGGCGCGAAAGCGCGTGGACCCGGCCGGGTTGACCGCGGTGCGGTCACTGTTCAAAATATTCTCCCTCCGCTGGTTGCATGCCGACAGCTTGAACTAGTCACCATGCCGTGAGAAGCCGCGTGTTGTCAACGCAGAGCGGGAAAAACGGAGAGTCGATTTGGCAGAGAATGGTCCTCGTAGGTGCGTCCGCCGCAAGTGGGCGCCCAGTCTGCAAGCGGTGTTGTTGAGGTCTTCAGTGGGCTCGATGGGGAATAAAATAAAGCGTAGCCCGTCACCGTCTGTCCTGTTTCAGCTCGCTGTGAATTGAAAACTGGGAACTGACGGCTACTGCCTTATTCGCTCGGTGGCTCCGGCGCTCCGCCAACGTGCAGATGGCTCAGGTCACGAAGCGTGGCCCTATCTTCCTCGCTCATGCCCCGAGTGAAATTTGGGTCGCTTAGGTGCTGATTGCGTGCTGACTCCGGCATGTTTTTCAGCACGCCCAATCGTTGTTGGATCGCACGCTTGCGGTCCGGCGGCAACTGCTGCCACTTCGGCAGGACATCATTGCGGATGTGCTGGCGCTGTACTGGCGTCAGTTTACCCCACACTTGCGCGCGCTCCTGCAATTCCTGCCGCTGCGCGGGCGGCAGGCTTTGCAGCCGCCGATTGTTCTCCAGGACCTTCTGCTTCTCCCGTGGACTCAGGTTATTGAATTCCTTATTCGTGGAGTACGCCGATGGAGGCCGGTTCGGATTGACATTTTGCCGCGGCGCCGTCTCCGCCCGATTTGCGTTCGCGTTGGGCGGACGGTTCGCGCCAGAGTTTTGCCGCCGGTTTTGCGCTCCCCGTACTTCCTGCTGCTGTTGCCGGCGGTCCTGCCTTTGTGCTTGTCTGGGCTTCTGCTTTTCCCGCTTTGGCGGCTTATTGTCCTGCCGATTCTGCGTCCAATTCGCGCGCGGTCCCTGCGCGAAGCACGGCACCGCCAGCACCGCGCCCATTCCCAGCCCCATCAACCATCCCGCGAATGTGAGTTTCCATTTCATTTGTGGTTACATCTGTTGATTCGGCTTGGTGTCACTCGTGTCATCCGCCTGCACCGGCTGCGGCAAGTCGCTCAACGGTGCAAAATCTGAAATTACATCGTAGTTTTCCAACACCGACATATTCTGATTGATCTTATCGATATCTCCGGCATTCAACGTTGTGTCCGCCGTTTGCGACCCAACCCACACCATCGCCACTACCAGCATCGACGCCGCAAACGCCACCCTCGGCGAGGATGCGAACCACGCCCACCAGTCTTGCGTCGCCGGTTCCGCTGCCACGCGCGCCTGCGTGCGAGCATCAAACGCCGCCGACGGCTCGATCATCGGCAACTCGTCCAGCAACACATGCACCGCGCGAAATTCATTCACGCGCAACTGGCACACCGCGCACGTCGAAAGATGCTTCTCCATCTCCAGCCGTTCGCCTTCCTTCAGGCGCCCGTCCATATATCCCAAGATCTTGCTTTCCATCCGGCCACAACTCATGACAGTCCTTCCCTTCCTGGCCCAATCTCTATTGCGCGGCCCGTTGCGCCACGAGGGGAGCTAGTTCCACTCGCAGCGTTTCATACGCACGGAAGAGCAACGATTTCAGAGCGCTCTCCGAGCATTCCAGGATCTTCGAAATCTCTCCGTAGTCCAGCTCCTGATACTTGTGCAGCAGCACCGCCGCGCGCTGCTTCTCCGGAAGCTTTTCAATGGCCCGCCGGATCATTTTCCGCCGCGTCTCCTCGATCAGGTGCTGCTCGATGTTCGGGTGCATCTCGGCAACATCCAGCTTCTTCTCCTCGCCGTCCTCGGCATCCGCCGTCACCGGTGCATCCAGTGAGATTTCCATCCGCTGGTAACGGTTGTCCCGTACCGAATTTAACGCCAGATTTGTCGCGATCCGGAAAAGCCAGGTAGTGAACTTCGCGCTGGGCACGTAGTCTTCCCGCGCGCGGTACACTCGCAAAAAAACTTCCTGCGCCAGATCTTCCGCCTGTTCTCGGTTCCGCACCATCCGATACAGGAAATTAACCAGTGGAGTCCTGTAGCGATGGAGCAGCAGCGCGAACGACTGTTCGTCACCCGCCTTCACGTCCAGCATCAGTTGGACGTCCGACCTGGCCATAGCCGCCACACTGTATCAAACCCATGTAGTCTCAGAAAGTTGCAATTGGTAGGACTACTTTTGGGGCGAAAGTACGGCGAAGCTAAAGGTGGAATAAATACCTCATTATCAACAAACTGACAACCCCAGCAAATACCAGGAGCGCCATTCGCCAATGGGGCTCCCGGTTCACTTCCGGCAATAAGTCGGTGGCCGCCACGTACAAGGTGACCCCTCCTGAAAGCGGAAGCGCGTATTTCAATTGCCCCGCGAGGGAGCTCGTTAGCACCACGCCAGCCACCGTCGCCACTCCCAATAACCCGGCCGCCAGAATGGCGTTGCGCTTTCCCTGCCCGCTTGCCAACACCACCGAAGCCACCGTAAATCCCTCCGGCAGCTTATGCAGAAACACCGCGAAGAAGATCACCGCTCCCAGCCACGTGGACACCAGAAATCCCGCCGCAATCGCCACCCCGTCAAAAAACGTATGAATCGTCATCCCCACCAGCACGCTCGTCCGCGCGTGATAGCGGCTCACCTCTTCGCAGTGGGTCTCTTCTCCAAAATGAAAATGCGGCGCCAGCGTATGTTCAAACAGGTGCACAAGGAAGTAGCCAATCAAGACATACAGCAGCGCGCTCTCGCCCGACAGCCGCACCGACTCCGGAATCACTTCGACGAATGCCACCGCCAGCATGTATCCCGCGCCCAGGGCCAGAAAATATTGCAGAAATTTCCTCGGCCAATCCTTGTGAACAACAAAATATCCGCCGATCAAATTCCCCGCCGCGGCCACGAGCCCCAGCCCCGCCGCCAGCGCCGTCCGAAATCCCAGATCATGTCCCATCGCCAGTAGCACAGGCTTCAGCCCGTGCAAACCCTCACTCCATCTCGGCGGTAGCCGATGGTCACGAACTCGCCCCCGGCTCTGCACCCCTGTGGCCGGCGCCCCCGACCCGGTGGGGGCCCTATTTCCCAATTGCTGCTCTTGTTCATCCAGAATGCCTGAACAAGATCACATCCCCTTCTTGCACAATGTACTCTTTCCCCTCTAGCCGCACTTGCGCTTTCTCCCGCGCCGCCGCCAGGCTCCCCGCCGCCAGCAGATCATTCCATCGCACCACTTCGGCCCGTATGAAACCCTTTTCGATGTCGCTATGAATCGCCCCCGCTGCCTTCACCGCTGTTGCGCCCTTTCGAATCGTCCACGACCGCACTTCCGGCTCCCCCGCCGTGAAAAACTGGATCAGCCCCAACAAGTCATACGTCGCGCGAATCAACCGGTTCAGCCCCGGCTCCTTCAATCCGTACGATGCCAGCAGCTCCGCGGCCTCTTTCTCATCCATCTCCGAGAGTTCTGCCTCCAGCCGCCCGCAAATCACCACCACAGCCGCATTCGTCCGCCCTTGCAACGAATTCAATTTGTGCCGCACCACTGCCGTGTCCAGGTTGTCCGCTTCGTCGTCCCCCAGGTTCAACACGTACAACACCGGCCGTGCCGACAAAAACAAAAATCCCCCAATCGACTTTCTCTCCTCCGGTGTCAACTCCAGCTCGCGCAACGCTCTCTCCGCCTCCAGATGCACCTTACATTTCTCCAGCGCCGTCTTCTCAATCTCCAGAATCGGATCCCGCTTCTTCTTCAAATCTTTATCCACGCGTTCCAACCGACGCGTAATCTGATCGTGATCCGAGAGCATCAGCTCCAGATCCAGATTCGTGGCGTCGCGCAAAGGATCAATGCTCCCCTCCGAATGCGGCACCGAAGGATCGTCAAAAACGCGAATCACATGCGCAATCACATCCACATCGCGCAACTGTGCCAGCGCATCGCGCATGCGCTCCTTCTGCATCCCGCCCAAGTCCACGTAATTCACGGTGGCATACGTAATCTTCTTGGGGTTATACAGCTTGGCTAACTCCACCAGCCGCGGTTCCGGCACCCTCGCCACACCCACATGCGTCGCCGACGCCCCACCCTTCCCCTCAACATGCGCTTTCGTCAGGATCCGAAACAGCGTGGTCTTCCCAACCTGCGGTAGTCCAATAATTCCCGTCTGCACGCGAGCCCTTTCAACACGCCAATTTCCGCCTGCACAAACCCATCATCCTAGCACACCCCTCGCGCCGCCCATTCGCCTGGTGCGGCCATGCCGTGGTAGTGGAGTTTATCCTGACTCCACTCGGGAAGGCGGACCGCTCTTCGCACGCTCCTCTTTGCGACGCACGCTGCGTCTGTGCGTCAGGCTTTCTCTTTAATCCTTCAACTCCACCGTTTCACCCCTTTGTCAAATTTCACCACTCCCAATCCTTCACCTTGCTGCCAGATGCACATTCTTCCAAACGAAATGACATGTTCTCCCGTCATAATGTGGGACGCGAGCAAAGGACACGATTCCTTTTTCATGCCGCCAACAAGCATCACAGTCTTAGATCTCTCAGCCTACGTCGGCCTACTCGCCGTCGGCGCCACCCTGAACATGCTTCTGGGATTGCTCATGGCCTACCGCTACAGCCCTCACCGCTCCTGGCCCCATCGCCGATTCAATTATTTCCGGCTACACAACTGGATGGGCTACGTTGCCCTCGGCGTTTCAATCCTTCATCCGGCGATTCTGCTCTCTAGCAAGAATCCCCGCTTCCGCATTCTCGACCTCGCCTACCCAGTCCATTCGCCTTCCCAGCCCCTCGACAACACCATCGGCGCAATCGCTATCTATTTGTTAGCGTTTGTCGCTGTCACTTCCTACATACGGATCCGGCTCGGCCGGCATCTTTGGAAGGCCTTCTCCGTTTATTTCGCCGCCGCCGCTCTTTTCTGGCACAGCCTATTCACCGATCCTGCCTTGAAAAGTGCCTCCATGAATTGGTTCGATGGCGGCAAATTCTTCGTCGAGTCTTGCGTGCTCCTCATCGCCGTCGTCAGCCTGCTACGCCTTCGCTACGCTCGCAAGAAAGGCTTCCACGCCCGCCAATCCAGCCATTGACGGATACATACGGGACGCTGCTCTCTCGGTGAACTTCCTCTCAAGGGTTACCTGCGCCACGCACATCTGTGGTATTGATCGCGGCTTCATTTCAGGTAGAGGAAGTAACCTCCCCATCTCTGCGCTAACTTGCAGTTCCCCTCCTGGGTCCGCCTGCCCGACGCGGACCGCTCTTCAACCATCCGAACTGAACACTTTTCCGCAGCAGCTGCGTCCAACAAAACTGCTAATCTTCTGCATAGTTTCCCAATCTGGAGCCAGACCGTGACCAAGGAATTTCGCCTGCCGCCATTCGACCTGCGCCTCGCAATGGATACCCTGGCGGCAAGAGACCCGCAACTCGCCCCGCTGATCAAAGAAACCCAGGAGTTCCGCATCGAGACTGACGGGGCGGATAGCCCTTACGAAACCCTTCTCGAAGCCATCGCCCATCAATCCATCTCCGGCAAAGCCGCCGCCACTATCTTCGGCCGCATCAAGGCCCTCGGCTCCAACGGCCGGCCCCCTTCGCCGGAACAGATGCTCAAGCTCCGCAAGCCCGTCCTTCGCAGAGCCGGCCTCTCCGAGGCAAAAGCCCTCGCCATGAAAGACCTCGCGCAAAAAACAATCGACGGCGTCGTTCCCACCTTCGAACAAGCTGAAAAACTCTCCGACGAAGAGCTCGTCAAACGGCTCGTCGCCGTCCGAGGCATCGGCACCTGGACCGTCGAAATGTTCTTAATCTTCCGACTCGGTCGCCCCGACGTTCTCCCCATCCACGACCTTGGCGTGAAAAAGGGTTGGTCCATCACCTACCACAAAAAACACATGCCCAGACCCAAGGAACTCCTCGCCTTCGGCGAGCGTTGGCGCCCTTACCGCACCGTCGCCAGTTGGTACATGTGGCGCGCCTGTCAGCGCGCCGGCAGCGCTGCTGCGCGCAAGATCCGCCCCGCCCAAGCCCGCAGGCGCAAGCCCGCCAAGCCCAAACGCCCCGCCAGCAAGCGCCTCCCTCGGTAGAGACCGGGATTTAACGCCGCGCTCTTTGCTAGGCACGATCGGGAACAAGTACCCGGGTTCTTGCGCAAATTTGGTGCGCTATGACCTTTTAAAATGAATCTGTGCAAAATAGGGGGAGTATTGTCAAGTCATCAACCTGGATTTTAGTGACCAGCACCTAAATCTTTGGCCATCAAATACATAGCCGCCAATCCCGCCAGCAGTACGCCGCTCTCCAGTGAAACCGAAGCCCGGTGCAATCGGCTGAACTCCGCAAGTAGCGGGCTGTCTGCCACGGTTGCCTGGATTGATCCCATCTGCACCCGTAGCGCCGCCATCCTAGGGCTAACAGCATGTTGTGACACGACTGTGAGCAGCATCATCAGGACCACACACAATGCCGCCGGCGTCGCAAGACTCGCGAACGTGCGCGTTCTCAACAAGCGAGCCAGCAGAATGGCAATCCCGCAGACCACTCCGATCATGTGCATCCACCACAACCCGTACCCCACCATCGCCCCCGCCTGGTCCCGGCTCGCTAAAATCCGAAACGCCCCCGGCGCCACGACAAAGCTCAGGAACACGTCGCTCCCCAGCCACAGGCTCAAGCCTAGAAACTCGATGGTGCGCAGCAAGCTCGCCATTGGAGCACTATACAAGACCGCTCCTCTTGAACCAAAATGGTTCCATGCTGAAGCTCGAAACCTTGCTTCGACTTGCTCCTAAATAACAAGTTCAGCACAAAAGTCGCAGGACAACCGCACGTTCGCGACCGGTGGTGGGAGAATGAGAAGGAATGGTGGGCGACAAAGGACTTGAACCTTTGACCTCTCCCGTGTGAGGGGAGCGCTCTAACCAACTGAGCTAGTCGCCCGTCTTGCGTGGCCGCGACGCTTTGAACCGCCATCTATTTGTAACAGGAAGGACGCTGGTTTTCAACCAATGCCGACTGCCACCTCCCAAGTCGTCTCGCAGCTTCAGCGCTCCATCGCACGCGCCATCTACGGCAAAGAAGAGGCCATCCAGCTCGCGCTGATCACTTTGCTTGCGCGCGGTCACCTGCTCATCGAAGACGTTCCCGGCGTCGGCAAAACGACTCTCGCGCAGGCTCTCGCAAAATCCTTTCATTGCAGCTTTCAGCGCATCCAGTTCACCTCGGACCTGCTTCCCAGTGATGTTCTCGGCGTCAGCGTCTACAATCCCGAGTCGCGCGAATTTGAATTTCGCTCCGGCCCTATTTTCGCAAACGTCGTCCTCGCCGACGAAATCAATCGCACCACGCCGCGCACGCAATCCGCTCTTCTCGAAGCCATGAACGAAGCGCAGGTCACTGTCGACGGCAAGACCCTCGCACTGCCGCAGCCGTTTCTGGTGATTGCCACACAAAATCCCGTCGAACATCACGGCACCTATCCCTTGCCGGAATCGCAGCTCGACCGCTTTCTAATGCGCATCAAAATGGGCTATCCCTCGCACGAAACCGAAAAGGAAATTCTGCGCAAGCGTGTTGGCGATAATCCTCTCGATTCGCTCGACCCGATTGTGGATGTCAGCGATGTGCTGGCCATGCAGGACGTCGTCGCGCACGTCAAAGTCGACACCAGCCTGCACGACTACGCTCTCGAAATCGTCAATCGCACGCGCAAGAGTGAGCAGCTGGCTTTGGGTGTCAGCCCGCGTGGCACACTCATGCTTCAGCGCGGTGCACAGGCCCGCGCTTATCTCGATGGCCGCGACTATTGCCTCCCCGACGACTTCAAACAGCTCGCCGTTTCGGTTTTCTCTCACCGTGTTGTCGCCAGTTCGCGCCATGCGTCGTTGCAGAAAAAATCGGAAACCACCGATTCCGTTCTTCGCGATATCGTTGAATCCGTACCCGTCCCTTTGTGATCGCCCGGCTGTGAGCGTGCCATCAACCATCGCGCAACTCTGGGCCAAGGCTGACCGCCCCGCCGTGCGGGCGTTCTTTCTCTCGATCACGGCACTCACGGCTGCACTCCTTCTGGCCCTGTATTCCGGGGCCGCCGCGGAACTGGGCCACTTCGCGCTGGCCAGCACTTCGGCGCTCGCCGCGCTGGCCATCGCCGGCTGGGTGGGAGTGACGCTCGTTCCCATCCTGGCGAAGCGCACGCCGCTTCGCTGGATCGGTTACAAAATGGAGTACCGCGTCACCCTCGAGGGTTGGATCTATCTCGGCGGGATCATTCTTGTCGCACTGGCGGCGCTGAACACCGGCAACAATCTCCTCTTCTTGATTCTTGCGTGCCTCATCGCACTCGTTCTGATGTCCGGCATTCTCTCTTCCATCACCCTCTCGGGCATCGAAATGCGGCTTGTATTGCCCGAACATATTTTCGCGGGCCAGCCGGTTCGTGTGATGGCCGAGCTCGGGAATGAAAAGTTGACGCTGCCTTCGTTTTCGCTGCGCCTCGAAGCCACCAAGACAAAACAGGCCCCCGCCGCCATGCTCGAAACGCCGGTGTACTTCCCTTATCTTCCAAAACACGACCGCGTGCAGCAAACCATTCCCATGACGTTCCCGCGGCGCGGCATCTATCGTCAGGACGCTTTCCGCATCGTGACCCGTTTCCCCTTTGGCTTCCTGCGGAAAGCGCGCCAAATCAACTTGAAAACGGAAGCGCTGGTCTATCCATCCGTCGAACCAGGTGCTGAATACCTGGAAATCCTGCCCGGCCTGCAGGGGGCGCTGGAAAGCCTTACGAAAGGCCGCGGCCAGGATCTCTATGCGCTGCGGGATTACCTCCCTACGGACAGTGCGCGTCACGTGCATTGGAAAGCTTCCGCGCGCTCGGGTTCATTGATGGTCCGCGAATTCACGCGTGAAGATGATTGCCGCATCCTCCTGGTTCTCGATCCCCATCTATCCGAGGAAGAATCCTCCCGTCTGAAACCGGGACTGTCTCGGACGAATGAGCGTTTCGAGCGCGCCGTCACTATCTGCGCCAGCCTGGCCTGGCACTTTTACGAAAACAATTCTTTGCTGCAATTCCGGAGTGCCGGTGTGGAAACTCCGCTAGCCCCCGCCGACGAAATCATTTTCACAATTCTCGAGCACCTGGCGACCGCGCAACCCCTACCATCCGATCCCCACCAATCGCTCATGGCCGATCTAGCCGCTTCGCCCGAGCTTTTCAAAATCATCGTGACCAGCCAGCCCCACGGCTCCGTCCCCGCCTCGGTGTGGAGTTCTTCGTATGTCGTCTTCCTCGACGATCCTGTGCAGTAGGTGGGACCGGCATTCCTGCCTGTCCACTTCGTCCAGCAAAATTTTGAGGAAGCGAACAGACAAGAATGTCTGTCCGACTGGAGCTGTGCGAGAATGAGCCAACCATATGCTAAACAGCAAGGATCTCGCTACCTTTCGGAAACGACTGCTTTGCTGGTTCCGCCGATTTCAGCGTGACCTGCCCTGGCGGCGGACGAAAGATCCCTATCGCATCTGGCTTTCCGAAATCATGCTGCAGCAGACGCGCGTTGCGGCGGCGATTCCGTACTACGAACGATTTCTACAGCGCTTTCCGGACGTGCGCATGCTGGCCACTGCGCCGCAGGAAGAAGTGTTGCGCTGGTGGGCGGGTCTAGGCTATTACACCCGCGCGCGCAATCTGCAGAAGGCCGCGCAGGAAATTGTTGCAGACTACGGCGGAGAATTTCCAACGCGCTGGAAGGATGCTCTCGCCTTGCCCGGCATCGGAAACTACACTGCCGCAGCGATTCTCAGTATGGCCTTTGGCGAAAAACACGCCGTCCTCGACGGCAATGTCGCGCGCGTCCTTGCGCGCCTCGGGGCAATTCGCGGAGACCTCCGCGAGTCACAGCGTTGGCAAGAGTTGCAAAAAACAGCGGATGGCTTGCTCGAACCGAAATACCCGGGTGATTGGAATCAGGCCGTCATGGAACTTGGCGCGACTGTGTGCACTCCAAGATCGCCGCAATGTCTGCTCTGCCCCGTCGCCCAATACTGCAAAGGGCGCAGGCTGGGCATCGCCGAATCCATACCGGAAAAACGGATAAAGTACACCACCGTGGAAGTCACTCTGGCCGCTGCCGTATTCGTAGATGGAAAAGGCCAAACTATTCTGTATCCACCGCCGAAGCGAACAAAAGAGAAAGCCTCGGCCGATCACGTGCCGACGCTGGTTTCAAATATGTGGCATTTCCCGACGCTCTCGGTGACCGCCGAGCCAGCCGGGTATCTCATGGCGTTCCTGCGAAGGCACACTCCAGGAGTGCAAAACCGCAAGTGGCAACTGGTACCCGCCGGCAAAGTCCGTCACACGGTAACGTACCGCGCCATCACCGTCTTGCCCTTCCTCATCAACGTACAAAAACTCCCCCTCATCACGGGCGCAAAGCAGGTTCCGCTCCGTGACATCTCCAGCCTGCCTGTTTCCAACCTTACTAGGAAAGTCGCCCGCGCCGCTTTGGCAGCGCAGCTTTCATTTCCGCCTGGCGCTGAGAGTAATCCTTTCGCCCCGCCACCTTTCCGCGGTGCACTCCAGGTGCTACGATAAAAAATTAGCCATGGCTGCGTCCATCACGACTTCGAGTGACCCCGCGCTGCCCGCCGAGCGCTTCTTCCGCACGTCGCTTTCGCTCCTGATTCTTACTTCGACTCTCACGCTGGCGAGCACCGGGAAGCTGGACGTCATCACCAGCTTGGCTGCCCCACTCGCCGTGCTCTTTAAAGGCTTCCGCGCATGGCACGGGCACCCGGCCGAAATTTCACATCGCGCCGCAACCTGGTGCGTCCTCGCTTACCTGGCGTTCTTCCCCGTGGACGCCCTGTTTCTCTCGCGTTTCTCTGTTGGAAACTCGGCCAATCCGCCGCTATTCGCCGCGCTCCTGGGAGCGGTCCATTTTCTGATTTTCGTCACCATCGTACGTTTCTATAGCGCTGTCACGGACCGTGACGCGCTGTTTCTCTCCATGCTGTCTTTCGCGGGTATTCTTGCCGCGGCCGTTCTTACCGTCGATACCACTTTCCTGATTCTTTTTTTCATCTTTCTCCTGTTTGGTATTTCCACTTTCGTCGGGATGGAATTACGCCGCGGAGCCGTCGGCGCCGTCTCGCCTGCTCTCCATCTGCACACCGAGCGCGATCGAAGATTGAATCGCGCGCTGAGTCTTTCGGCTCTGAGCGTGGCGATCGGATCCATCGTCCTTGGTGGCGTGCTGTTTTTCTTTTTTCCGCGTTTCAGCGCCGGATATCTCGGCCGCGCCAGCTTCAGCCCTTCGCTTATGACCGGCTTCACCGAAAACGTCGAGCTCGGTCAAATCGGCGAAATCAAAAGGAATTCTGCAGTAGTAATGCGCGTGCAAACGGGTAAGCCGGTGAATTACGACCGGCTGCGCTGGAGGGGCATCGCGCTCACGACCTTTGACGGGAGGCGGTGGACTTCTTCGGATCACAAGCCGGAAGAGCTGAAGCCCAAAGAGGATGGCTGGATTTCCACGGATTCGACACCCAAGACGGATTCGCATGATCCTGGCATG
>MNIJ01000233.1 GCA_001919715.1 Acidobacteria bacterium 13_1_20CM_58_21 | reverse complement strand
GTTCAATTCCGTAAACGATTTCGACGCCCGACGTATTAAACTGGAAAAGCACGGGAGCAACGGATTGCACGTACTTCAATTCCGCAAGCCGGTCGCCGATCTTGATGGGCATGGGCGCGCTGCCAAAGGCGAACAGGAAAGACGCGGATGGTGGCTGCAGCATGATGTCCGCTCCAATGCCTTCAATGCGCCTAGCCGTCTCAGTCAGCAGCCCGCTGGTCAGCCCGACGATTAGGACGACCAGCGCAACTTCCACTGCGATCCCCATTGCTCCGATCAGCGTGCGCAGCGGCCGGTGCAGGAGGTTGCGGGCGATCAGCTCCCCCATCATGGTTACTTGGACTCCGGGGCTTTTCCAACAGGCACCAATTCCGCCCCCGCCGGTTGCTCGAGTTTGAATCGCTCGGCCGGAATCTCTTCATTCATGATGACCTTGGTGACCCGCAAATCGAGCTGGTAGTCGTCGTGCGGTCTTTCGATTCGAATCGCGCGCGGAAACAAGGCCGCGGCAGTTGATGACGTCGCAGCATCTGAAGGTTGCCAGTCACCGAGGCGAACATCGGAAAGTAGAACACCTTTCGGCCCGAAAGTCAGCATGCGGGATACCTGCAGCTCCGAGCGGTCAAACCAGATTTCCCGCAACACTTCCACCTGATAGCCGCCGCGAAGAACTGTCAATATGTAATACCTGGCATTCTCCTCGTTGTACTCGCGCAAAGTCACAGATTCTTCCTTTCGAATTTCCGGCCAGAGCAGCGCATCCAGCAGATGCTGCGGCCGTAAATTCTCGATCGGCTTGCTGCTGGAGCGCTCGACCGCCACCGGTCCAACCAGGAACTTTTTCTTCGGCGGAATCGAAACCCGAAACGTTTCGCCATCACTGGCCATATCAAACACCGTGGTCCCGATCACTGGCGCCTGCCCGATCACGCGAATCTCCGTCGGCCGCACCGCCAGAATAAAGGCCTTAACCTCATGGTACTCGTCGATCAACCCGCTATACTTTGACCCCGCTGTCGGCTTCAACTCAACGGTGGCGTTCAGCGTTTTTGTGCTGCGCGCGATCAGATTGTATGCTTCGAAGAGTTCCTCACGCGTGGCATCCTTCGCGACTGACCTCTGCGACGGAGGTAGTTCAGTGTGGCCCTTTACGCCATTTCTGCTGCCACAGCCGCAGGAATTAGCCGCCAGTGTCGCCAGGACCAGGCATGTTTTCACACGTCGCATCAATCAGTTCCGTTCTCACTCGTTCAGATGAAGCAATCTAGCAACCACTCGGATGCCGGTCAATCCATGCGGGTCACGGCCAGGGAGTCTTTCAATTGGGCCGCGCAATGTGGATGTCAAATCGCTCAACTGCCGGCCGCACCCGCCGGATGACTTCGCTGGGCCAGAGCGACTCGCTCAGCAACGTCACCCAGCCGTCTTCCGGCTCGCAAATGGCGCAGAACGTGTAGCCGGCGTAGACTGGCTGATAGGCGTTTAACCCCCACTTTGACAAGTTGCCTTCGAGTGCCGCATCGGCCGATTGCGCCGACCGGCCTGCTCTAATGCCGAATGTCTCGCCTTCCAGTCGTTCAAAGATCTGCTGCAACTGCTCTTGATTGGGCTGCGGCAGCACGACACAGCGCTCCGCCGCATCGCGCAACGGGATTTCGCGCGTCTTGCAAAACTCTCTTACCCTCTCGATGTGGCTGAAAAAATCCACGGCGTACGATTCGTTCCCCGCAAGGGCAGGAAAGACCGCCGACCAGATCTCTGCCGCGTCCCGGCCTCGTACCGGCTCGCGGTTTTCAGTTTCGACTAGTTCGAGTGCCACCGCTTTGATGTCGCCACCGAGGTCCAGCGCCTGCACATCCAGAGAAAAGGGCGGCAATTCCAGCGCACCGTTTCCTGGCGCCGCAGTTCCCGGCGTGCTCATTCTTCAGTCTCCAGTTGTGGAAACTTGGCGCGAAATTCCGGCGACTGCTTCCGAACGTCCAGCCAGTCGAAGAAGGCATCCGGGGTGTCCAGCCAGATACGGAACCAGCTGGCGATCTCTACTTTTTCGGCGCGCTTGTGAGCGTCCACCTTGTTGTTGCGCGAGATCATCTCCGCGCGGCGCTTACCGAGCCGCGCTACGTTCAAAACGCGCTCCACCGCCGCGTGTTCGTGTTGCCCGCGAAACTTGCGCATCAATTCATCCAGTCGCATGATGCTGACCTCAGCATCTTCCAGCGTCTTGAAGTGCAGCAGATCCTCGAATTCTTCCTCGTACTGGTCCTCGGCTTCTTCCTGCTGGTTAATCATTACTTTTTGTCCCGCGTCTTTCAGCACGTCAGCAATGTATTCCATTCCCGTTTTGCCCGCCTCGCCGTGCTCCGCCAGGAGCCGCCGCCGCAATTGATCGATCTCCGCCGGCGTCCATTGCTGTACCTTGATCTCCCGGGCGGTCTCCAAGATCAGTGCCTTCTTCGTTTTCAAATCTTCAGTCATCGTGCTGTGCCTCGGTGTTGCTTGCCTTGTTTCTTCTTCGGACTGGGCGGAGGTGGCTGCGGCGGCGGATCCGCCGGAAGACCGGCCAGCAGCCGACGGTACTTCACCACATTCTTGTTGTGTTCCGCCAGGGTGGCGCTAAAAAAATGCCCTCCCTGGGTGTTGGCCACGAAATAAAGGTAATTCGTCTGCGCCGGCTGGAGCGCGGCGCGCAACGAAGCTTCCCCGGGATTTCCAATTGGCCCGGGAGGAAGCCCGCCATGCTCATATGTGTTGTACGGAGAATCGAAACCGAGGTCCTTCCCCGTTAGCGTTCCTGTGTATTTTCCGAGCCGCTCCAGTCCATAGATTACCGTCGGATCGCACTGCAGCCGCATGCCTTTGCGCAATCGGTTTTCAAATGCACCAGCCACCAGTGGCCGCTCTTCCGGCTTTGGCGTCTCCCTCTCAACGAGCGACGCCAGGGTCACGATCCTGTTGACGGACCTGTGGTTGCCCTCTTCGGTCGGTCCACGCGCCACTGGCAAGTCCATACGCTTCCACTCCTCTTTGAACTTGTGCACCATTTCTGCGATCAGTTCGCTGGCTGCTGGGTGCCGGGGAAGTTCATAAGTGGCCGGAAACAGGAAACCTTCGAGCGTCTGAGCGCCCGGCGCAAGATCGCGAACGAGCGCCGGATCACCGGCGGCATAGAGAAAATCGCCCACGCGCATGAACTTTCCTGCTTCGAGTTCGCGGGCAATGTCGAACATTGTTTCGCCTTCGCGGACCGTGAACGGCTGCTGGTAGACCTGGCCGTTGGCGAGCTTCGAGAAGACTTCGCGGCCCGTCATGGCACGATCAAAAAAGTATTCGCCGGCCAGCAGCGTGCGCTTCGGATGCCGCCGCGCATAGATCTCAAATGCCAGAGCGTTGCGCACCACGCCATTTGTTTTCAGCAGGTACGCCACATGCCGACTCGAAGTCCCGCGCGGCACATCGACGAAGACGCCTTCCGCCGCAAAGCCCTGGTACGGTTTCGTCATTCCATACCACATCCATGCCGCAGCGCCTCCGCCAATCAGCAAAATCAAGAGCAATAAAGCGAGCAAAAACTTCAATTTAGTCTCACAGATTCGGTTTCTTTTGATGCTCAAGCCTTCTCGGCCGTCTGCCCCTGTCGATCCAGGTACTCTTTCAAAATAACGGCAGCCGCCACGGCATCCACGGTCATCTTGGCCTGCACATTCTGCCGTTTGTTACTGCCGGTCAGTTTCTCATGGCGGATAAATCTTCCCTGAACTTCTTCCAGCAAGCGCTCGGCTTCCCAGCTCGTCAGCCTTTCGTCCACCATCTCCACCGGCACGCCAATCTGTTTCCGCACGCGCTGCGCAAAACGCTCCGCTTCTTCGGCCATTTCGCCGCGCGTGCCATCCAGCCGCAGTGGCGAACCCACTACGATCTGCTTCACGTCGTGACCACGCACCAGTTCACGCAGCCGCCGCATGTCCTCATTTCGATTGATGCGCTCCATCGTCATCAGCGGCTGCGCCATCCGGGTCTCCGTGTCCGCGAGAGCAATTCCAATCCTCGCGCGCCCATAATCCACCGCCAGAATGGATCGGCGCTCAATTCTGTTCGGCTCGTTCGTAGCGTTGCTCACAGTTCCAGTATACCGGGAAGGTCCCTGGGGTATATGCGATGCTCCTTAACAGACGCCTGTCACGCGGAACTGTCGCGAGGACCGGATGTTGAGTCTACGGTCTCCGTCCGCGCGCGCCGCTCTGCCACGCGTTCCAATAACCAAGCAACTTGAGCTGCTGGTCGAGGCCGGTTTCTTTCACGAGAACATCGAGTTCCGCCCGCGAAAGACGTTTCCCGAGTGGTTCGGCGCGGTCCGCGATTCCCCAGGCCGTCAGCGCGGCGAGCACGGTATGCAGCTTCAATTCGCGCATATCGATCTTGTCCAGCGTGTCCGAAGCGGCATGATAATTCGGCAGATAGTTGGCCTCTTCCTGATTTGCTACCAGCGTCGGCACGCCTTCGAGCATGAAGTCAAAATTGTCCGTACCGAACGAGGCGTCATAGGTGTGATTGTTCGCGCCCCAGGATTCCAGCGGCTTGAGCGCTTCCCGTACGCCCGCTTCGATGTCGCGGCGACCACCCAGCGAATACCCAGTGACGCGGCCGATCCCCGAGTCGTAGGTGATCATCGCGCGGATTTTGTCGAGCTCCGCGTGGTGCGCCTTTACATACTGGAACGACCCTACCGTGCCTTGTTCCTCGCCGCTGAAGAGCACGAAGCGGATTGTCCGTCGCGGCAAAAGCCCAGTTGCCTTAATCGCGCGCGCCGCTTCAATCACAAGTGCCGCGTTGCAGCCGTTGTCGAGGGCTCCCGTGCCCAGCTCCCACGAATCCAGATGTGCGCCGAGGATGACGATTTCATCCGGCTTCTCGTAGCCCCGAATTTCGCCCACAACGTTTTCCTGTCCGATGGGCCCGCCAATCTTGTTGGGCATGTCGAAGCGCGCGCGCACCTTCCCTGGATAGGCCGCGGCGGTCCGTGCAAGTCGCATGGCATCTTCGCGCGCCACAACGGCCTGCGGAATCCTGTCAATTTCACCGGACAATGAATTCGTGTGGCGATAGAGCAGCAGTCTCTCCCGCGCGCCCATCCATAGAATGGCCCTCGCTCCTTCCTTCACCGCATGATCGATAATCATGGGGGGCCGGAGATACTCGTTGAAGAGATCGGCCCACGTTGATCCGATGTCACTGTGAACGAGCAGAATCGCGCCCTTGACCAGTGCTCCCGCCTTTGCAAATTCGTCTTCGTTGCCGTAACTCACATCGATGACATTCGCCTCAATCCCGCCCGCCGGGGTCGCTGGTGACCACCCCTCCGCTTTCAGCCGTATGGGAAAACTCACCGGGCCGAGCAATTCCAGCCGCGTGTCTCCGTCGCTCCAGGTCACTGGCAGGGTATACTTCTCGGTGTGAACTTCCACTCCTGCCGCCCGAAACGCTCCCACACCCCAATCCACGGCCTTGGCCATTTCCGGCGTGCCCGTTACTCGCCCGCCGATCTCATCCGTCAGCCGCCGGAGATTCTCCTCCATCGGCGATGAACCCATCACGATCGGCAGAATCTTCGCCGCCGCCTCCGCGCACGATGATGTCTCGGTCGCGGAGCAACCCGCTTTTCCCTGCGCGCTTTGCGAAGGGAGCAGAGGGTCTTTGGCCGGCGGCAGCTGCGCCTGCAAAGATGGCAGTGAAGCGAAAAGACAAAGCGGCAAGGAAATAAGAGAAATCGTGCGGCCCGTCATGAGGTGGCTCTCTTTTCCTGGGTTTTCAATGCGATGCCTTGTGTTCCGATTGCAGCGCATTATACTGAAGGAACGTACCGCTGGCATCCTGCTCTTAGATATCTTCGTGTTTCGTTCTTCAGCTTCCGTTTCGGATCTAGGAGGCAATCCGCAACGCGCGCGACTTGCACCATTTCGCTGACGTCGTGTACGCGGACAATGTGCCCCCCATTCAAGATGCTCGCGGTGACCGTTGCGGCAGTGCCCCAGATACGCTCTTGTGGTGGAGCAGGTTTGCCATCCCGAGCCAAGCTGGCACCGAGGAAGCCTTTGCGCGAAGTGCCCACCAAGAGCGGATAGCCGAGCCTCGCCAGTTGCGGAAGTTTTTGCAGCAATTCGTAATTCTGCCGAAAGCTCTTGCCGAAACCGATGCCCGGATCGAGAATGATCATCGATTTCGGGACGCCAGCTTTCCTGGCGAGAATGACCGACTTGCGCAGGCCCTCGATTACGTCCCTCATGACCTCACGTGCAAACGGCCCGTTTTGCATCGTTCGCGGCTCGCCGCGCATATGCATCAGGACGAGTGGCGCGCGGCGGCGCGCGGCTACTTCAGCAATCCGAGGATCGTTCTTCAACCCGGAAATGTCATTGATGATCTCTGCGCCCGCATCGAGCGAGGCTTCCGCGACCTCCGCCTTCTGCGTGTCGATCGAAATAGGAATCTTGAGCAGCCGGCGAAGGCCGCCGAGCACGGGCAGGACCCGCCGCAGCTCTGCCTCGCCGGAAATCTTCTGGGACCCCGGCCTTGTTGATTCCGCGCCCACGTCTATCAAATCCGCGCCGGCGCGCTCCATTTCCACAGCATGTTCCATCGCTTGTTCTTCGGCGTAAAACTTCCCGCCATCGAAAAAGCTGTCCGGGGTGATGTTCAGCACGCCCATCACCAGGGTGCGCTCGCCTAGCACGAGCTTTCCTGAGCGCAACCGGAGGTTGAATTTTTTCCTGAAGTTCATTCGGAGGAATCGAAAGAACGCCAAATGCGGCGCTCTTCCTTGCGGAAAGGAAGGCTCTTCCATGAGTCACTACTAGTCACGAGTCACTCTTAGTCCAGGTCAAAATCGCGGATGGGTTTGCCTGCCGGCGCGTCTTTAGCCTTTTTCATGGCCTCTTCAAATTTCTTCGCCAAGATGTCCTCTTTGTTCGTTTCCTGGAACCAAGAGTCCGCGAATTTGTCTTCGCGCTGGCGGTTTTGTTCGGCAAGGATCTTTTGGGCGTCGGTAAGGTCCACGTTCGGGCCAGCTTTCACGGGTAGCTCGTGCGAGAGCACAGCGCCGAAAACTGGATCAACGGTCAGTTTTGCGCGGCAACACGGGCACGTGACGTAGAGGTTTTCGCTGTCCTGTTTCGCCATGGCCGTATTCTACGCCATTTTGCCCCGCAACAGGCACGACAAACGACGCCCGCATGGCGGACCAAGGAGAGCAAAAAACAGGGGCACGATGGCTCGCGCCCCTGCCGCCAGTGGTGCAAAATGCGCTAGGCCTTGGCGGGATTTTCGCCGCGAGTGAATCCCGGCGCCGGCCGCAACTCCGGACGCACCACCTTGGGGTCCGTGCTGGGCGCAACTTGTGGCGGCGGAGGCGTGCGCGGTTTTTCCGGAAGCGGCTTGCCTTCCATGAGCAATTTCACTTCGTTGGCGTCGATGACCTCCCGTTCGAGGAGCGCCTGCGCGATGCGCTCTAGCGTTTCCCGGTTGTTCGCCAGCAGGTTCTTGGCATTTTCGTAGCCGCCGTTGACGATGCGCTTGACCTCCTTGTCGATCTGGATGGCGGTGTCTTCCGAATAATCACGATGCTGTGCGATTTCGCGGCCGAGAAAAATAGCTTCGTCCTTCTTGCCGTAGGCTAGCGGCCCCAGCTCACTCATACCCCATTCGCAGACCATGTTGCGCGCGATGTCCGTGGCGCGCTCGATGTCGTTGCCAGCGCCCGTCGTGATGTGGCCGAGGAAAATTTCTTCGGCCGAACGTCCGCCCATTAGCACGGCCAGCATCGCTTCCAGATACCCGCGCGTGTAGGTGTGTTTGTCGTCTTCCGGAAGCTGCATCGTGAGGCCGAGAGCCATGCCGCGCGGAATGATCGTCACTTTGTGGACCGGATCGGCGCCCGGCGTCATAGCCGCAACCAGCGCGTGGCCGGCCTCGTGATACGCGGTGTTCTTCTTCTCTTCGTCGGATAGAATCATCGATCTGCGCTCGACGCCCATCATCACTTTGTCTTTGGACATCTCGAAGTCGACCATCATGACGAGTTTGCGGTTCTGGCGTGCGGCCCACAGCGCCGCTTCGTTTACCAGGTTCGCGAGGTCCGCACCGGAGAAGCCCGGCGTGCCCCGCGCGATGATGGACAAATCCACGTCATCGCCGATCGGCACCTTGCGCGTGTGCACGCGGAGAATTTCTTCGCGACCCTTCACGTCAGGACGTGCCACAACCACGCGGCGGTCGAAGCGGCCCGGCCGCAACAGCGCCGGATCCAGAACGTCTGGTCGGTTCGTCGCGGCGATCAAGATCACACCTTCGTTCGATTCGAAGCCGTCCATCTCCACGAGCAAGGCGTTCAAGGTCTGTTCGCGCTCATCATGTCCCCCGCCGAGACCTGCTCCGCGATGCCGCCCAACCGCATCAATTTCATCGATGAAAATGATGCAGGGCGCGTTTTTCTTGCCCTGTTCAAAGAGATCGCGCACGCGGCTTGCGCCCACGCCAACAAACATTTCGACGAAGTCCGAACCAGAAATCGAGAAGAACGGAACGTTGGCCTCACCGGCGATTGCGCGCGCCAGCAAAGTCTTGCCCGTGCCCGGAGGTCCCACCAGCAACACGCCCTTGGGAATTCGCCCCCCGAGCTTCTGAAACTTCTGCGGATCTTTCAGGAACTCAATAATTTCCTGCAGCTCTTCCTTGGCCTCGTCCGTTCCGGCGACATCCTTGAACGTGGCCTTCTTCTGCTGCGCGGAGAGCAACCGTGCGCGGGACTTGCCAAAACTCAATGCCTTGTTTCCGCCCGATTGCATCTGCCGCATCAGGAACAGGCAGAAGCCCACCAGAAGAATCAGCGGTGCGGCGTTCAGCAGGATCAACACCCAGTCACCGCTTCGCACCTCCTTCACCCTCAGCTGTACGGCCTTGTCCCTTAGGGCTTTCGTGACCGTCGGCGCTTCTTCCTTTGGAATGGTGACTTGGAATTTCATGTTCGCGGGCTTGTAGTACTCACCCTGCAGGTCGTAGCTGTTGGGTGACAGGTACATCGTTACTTCCTTCACCTCGCCCGCATCGACCTTGGCCAACCACACGCTATACGTGGGAGTATCCTCGCGCGTCTGTGATCCGTTGGCGGACACCAGCTTCCAGAGCATCACGCCCAAGAAGACGATCGAGATCCAAAAGAGAATTGTTTTTGCCGTGGAGCTAGAATTCACGTTGTCCTCACTAATCCTGCAACCTGCCGGAAAAAAAACCGCCTCTTGCCTATTTCTTCCGGCCCTTGGCACTTTTCCTAAGCGACCCATTTGCTCCGGAGGAAAGCTGTCGGAGGTTGCGCCCCGTCCCGTTGGCTGCCGCAAGGCCGTAGCCGACCCACACTTGGTTAGATGCGGTGCGGAAGCCAAAGTAATCAGGCTCCAGGGCTACCCGTCTCTTCCTCGGCTTATCCAGCAGCACTGCCAGCCGGATCGAGCGCGGCCTGCTTTCGCCCAGCCGCCGCAACAAAAATTCCTGTGTCACACCGCTTTCCAGAACCGCGTCGATCACCAGCACATCTCGGCCTTTCAATTCCGGCCCCGAACCAAAAAAAACCTCGCGTCGCGCGTTCCCGCTATCCTGGACGTCCCGTAGTTCTTCGCGCACGAAGTGACAAACAACCGGCGCGTCAATTTGCCGCATCAGGTCCGCCGCGAAAATAAAACCGCGATCCAAAGTGACCACCACATCCAGCCGTCGCCCCTCGCACTCCCGCGAAACCTCTTTCCCCAGGGCTGCCACCCGGGCGGCGATGCGCGCCGCGGAATACGCCCCTCCCTTCCCCCTGCTCAAGGTTGTTCCTCGGTGATCACGATTCCAGCTCGGGTCCTTTCATTCGCGGCAAATTCGGCGGCGAGCGGAAAGCCGCGAGCCCATACAATAACGCCGCCGCTCGTCAGCACCGGCCAGCCGTCACGCTCCCACCGGCTAATGCGCTTCTGGTTCAACAGGCGCTTCAGCTTGCGAGCGCTTCGGTGACCCGGGGGACGCAATCGGTCTCCGGGGCGCCAATTGCGCAGCACCAGCGGAGGTCGCAACCGGTCGCTGTCCAGAACCGCCCCATCCCTGATAGTTTCCCCTCTCTGGGGGGGCCAGTCAATCACCCTGAGGCGGAATACGCACCCCATCTCCGCCACATGCACTTCCGCGCCGCCTCTTGCCAAATCGACCTGGTACTCGTATTTCTGCGGCGCGCTTGGAGAAGTTCGCATTCCTGCATTTTCTATGGCTTGAAATACAAGTGCGTCTCGCAGTCTTCGTACCTCTACTCCACCGGGCAGAAGTAGCGAACTCCCGTTTTGCCCACTACGCGCCAGTTGCAGCACCGCTTGTACATGCGCCGCCCCAAGTTGCCCGTGGCGCGACTTGATGCCTTCCACGATTCGCCGCACTATCCGCTTGCTGAGTGCACTTGTCACCCCCGCCTTCTGGGTGACCGCCGTGTTGAATGCTCTTTTCGTGTGCGCCTGGAACAAATCGTCCACGCCGATTCGCGACCGCTCATCGTTCTTTTGGACCAGCACACCGGCCCGTTCTTCCGCGATGGTCTCCAGAAATTCTTCGTCCTCTCTTGCGAGTTCCGCCAGCGTTGCTAAATGCTTAACGATAGCCGGTTGAAATTGTTTCTCGAGCAGGGGCAGGAGCTTCTTCCGAATCCGCGCGCGCATCCTCTTCGTGTTGCGGTTGGTGGCATCCTCACGCCAGGTTTGTTTTTGAGCGCGGAGAAAACGCCGAAGTTCTCCCCTGCGAATGCCTAGCAGGGGACGAATCACCGGGCCGGCGACGGGATGAATTCCGCCAAGCCCCATGAGGCCCGTACCCCGGAGCAAGTGCGCGAGCACGGTCTCCGCCTGATCGTCGGCCGTGTGCGCCACCACGATTCGCGGGCAAGCTCCCGATTCCGCTAGCGAACGGAAATAGTCGTACCGTGCCCGTCGTGCCGCGTCCTCGAGGTTGATCCGCTCCTTTTTCGCTTTCTTGGCAACGTCCACAGAAGCCGAGTGAAACTCCAGACCGTGCTTCGTGGCCAGTTTGGCGACAAACGCTTCATCCGCATCGGAAGCTGTCCCACGTAATTTGTGATTGAAGTGCACCACACTGGGCACGATACCCAGTTTCTTGCGTAACTCCAGAAGGAGCAGCAGGAGCGCAACCGAATCTGCCCCGCCAGACACGGCTACACCGACACGATCACCCGGACGCAGCAATTCCTTGCTTTGCATGCAGGCGAGCAAGGACCGAACTAGTTTCGAAAGCGCGGCAGGGGTAGTGCTCATTCTGATGGTTGATGGTAACAGTCGAGCCGGTAAAACTCACGCAGCTGGTGCAGTTGACCCTGGTAGCCATTTTTCGTCTTTGGCCTTGCCCACGAGCTTCTCGACCTCGGCAAGATCTCGAAGGTAGCCCCGCACTGAGAATATCAGGCTGGCCTTCGGTAATCAAAACCGTATTAGTTCGTTCGCAAGCGTTGTACGCCGATCCGGGACTGTTTGAAGTCCGCCGAGATGCTCGATGGTGGCTTTGTCCGTCCGTGTACTGTGCACCTGCGGGTGCTGTGTGAGCGGCAGGCAAAGCTGTAAGGGCCGCAGAAAGGGTGGAACTGCGTTGGGATGGGGATGCGATCCCCTGAAAAAGCGTCACACGGCGCATCTCCTGCCA
>MNIJ01000153.1 GCA_001919715.1 Acidobacteria bacterium 13_1_20CM_58_21 | reverse complement strand
TCCGCAGCATCTTGACAGACTTTGAGGGTCACTTTGAAGTTCGAAGCCTTCCTCCCAGCACGTACGAGATCGCGGTCGATGAACCGGGCTACGAGCCGGCGCAAACAAGCGCGCGGCTCGATGGCTCCTGCTCGAAGCTGGTGCTTTATCTGAAGTCATCCAACTTGGGACAAACCGGGCGGATCAATTACGCGGTTTCGGCGCGAGAGCTGAAGATTCCCGGTAAAGCGCGAGGTGAGTACCAAAAGGGATTGGGAAATCTGGCCAAGAAAGATCTCACGGGGAGCCTGAGCCACTTCGCCAAGGCTGCCCAGGCGTTCCCCGATTACTACGAGGCCTACTATCACATGGGCGTAGTGGAGACGACCCTGGGTCAGTTGGATGAAGCGATGCAAGCCTTTCAAAAGGCCATTGATTTGAGTGGGGGGAGGTACCCCTGGGCAGAATTTGGGTTAGGCTACCTTCTTTATCGGGAGGGAAAACCAGCAGAGGCAGTGACCGCCATCCGAAGGGGATTGGAAAAGGACGAGAGTTCAGCGTATGGCTACTTTATCCTGGGTATGGCGCTACTGCGGCTCAATCGTATAGAGGAAGCGGAAAAAAGTGCGCACGAGGCTCTTCTGCGTAATCCCAATTTCGCTGAGGCCTATCTTGTGCTATCGGATGTCAGCGGGCGCCGATACGAGTATCGGACGCAACTGCAAGGTCTGGATGCCTATCTGAAACTAGAGCCCAATGGCGCGGACAGCGAGCGCGCCCGCCAAGCGCGCGAAGTGGTTTTGAGAATTCTAGCCAAGCTTCAGCCTGACGACTGATTTGCTCCGCCTGTGAACCCTGGTTTCCTCTGAGCAATGTTCCGCCGTGCGCGACCGATGCCTGCCAGCAAAGTGCGGGACTAAAGTCCCGAATCTAGTTGCACCGAGTTCAACCGGCAGCGCGTTTTCGCCAGAAGAAGTAGGCGGGAAGGCCGATGAGGAACAGAAGGATGGCCACTTCGAGATTCTTGAACTGAGAAGGGTCGCGGAAGGCGAGGTAGATGGCATTACCGACGATGGCAGCGGCAGCAAGAACAAAGATCAAGGGTGTCCACGGATAGCCGGGAAGGCGATAAGGAATCGGCCGGCCCGCCGAGGCCCGGCGAATGGGGAAAATGGCCGCGGCGCCGAGGCCGTAAAAAATCCATCCCACAAAAATCACGCCGCCAATCAACTCCGAAAATTTTCCAGCACACGTCAGCACTGCCGACCACACGCCGAGAGCCACGATAGCGAAGGCCGGGGTGTGAAATCTCTCGTGCACGACCGCGAGCTTTTTGAAGAAGAGGTCGTCCTGCGCCATGGCGTAAAAGACACGCGGCGCAGTGAGGATGACGCTGTTCGTGGCGCTGAACGTGGAGACCAGAATGGTGAGCGCCACGAGTTTGCCGGCCCAGGAACCGAAGACCTCGCCGACGGCGGTGGCGGCGATCGCGTCGCTGGCGGTGGCTCCGGCGGGACCAAGGGCCACGAGGTAGGCGAGAACGGCAATCATGTACAAGCCAGCGAGCAGCAACGAGCCGGAAAGAAACGCGCGGGGGAAATTTCTTTGCGGATCGAGCACTTCGCCGGCGCTGTAGGTGCCGAACTGCCATCCTTCGTAGGCCCACAGGACGGCAATCATCGCCAGGCCGAAATTGGAGAAGAGCGCAACCCCGTGCTGTGTTGTGCCCATCGCCAAGGGGATTTCGCGAGCATGATGACCCCGAGCGAGAAGCACCATACTCAGGACAACAATGATGGCAACCTTTACGAGGGTGGTCCAATTCTGGAGGTCGGCGCTCTTGCGTGTGCCCCAGATATTCACGACGGTGACGACGGCGATCATCACCACAGCAACGATTGTTGAGGCCAGAAGCGATAGCGGAATGATTTCCGAGAGGTAGCGGCTGAAAGCGCTGGCGAGCGCCGCGACCGAACCGCTGGCGATGACCAGGAAGAGACACCAGCCATAGAGGAATGCGGGAAGACGGCCGAAACCGTCGCGGATGAAACAGTAAAGACCTCCGGCCTCCGGATTGCAGGCGG
Organism: Acidobacteria bacterium 13_1_20CM_58_21; assembly: GCA_001919715.1. Lineage (GTDB taxonomy): Bacteria > Acidobacteriota > Terriglobia > Acidiferrales > UBA7541 > Acidiferrum. The sequence goes on along the minus strand of MNIJ01000153.1, from coordinate 7,546 downwards.
CAAGCTCAGCGTAAGTGAGCGCCCCTAGAAGAGAAAGGACACCGCCAACAAGCCAGACGAGCAGGGAGAGACCGACAGAGCCGTCAAGCTGGCGAAAAATGAGCCCGGGAGTGAGGAAGATGCCGGAACCAATAACCGACCCGATGAAGAGCAGCAGAAGATCTCGAAGCCGAAGTGTGCGGACGAGTTCAGGCACGGTCAAGCTGGCGCGGCATGGCGCGTTCAGATGGTAGGCATCATAACCGGAGATTGAAAGCGGTCAATGGGAAGTTGGAGAAAAGTAGAGCGGCGCGGGCATGAAACAGAGGAGAAAGACGAGAAGTGCAAGAAACGCTCCCCATCGGCGATACGGGTTGAGCAGAGCGGGATCGTAAATGGGCGCGATGCGAAGGAAACGCATGCCGAGAAGCAGGGTTCCCCAAACGTACCAGCCTTGCCAGAAACCGAATAGCCCGAGCGAGATGAGCACAAGAGGAAGAAAGACGGACATGTGGCGGTGTGCGCGCGCGTTCAGGGAACGCAGAATGTGGCCACCGTCAAGCTGGGCAACAGGCAGAAGATTGAGTGAAGTGGCGAAAAGCCCGACCCAGGCGGCGCGGCCAACTGGATGAAGCAAGAGCGCGCCGGGGGAAATGCCGGGATGCAGCCAGGCCGCAAAGAGACGCAACAGAAGAGGAGTGCCGAAGGCCAAGTCGACGTTTCGCGTGTCGTCAAGGCCGGGAACGATTCTCGCATGGAGTGCGCCGTAGGCCAGTGCGGGAACCGCCAGAAAGAATCCCACAAGCGGACCGGAGGCGCCTACGTCAAACAGGGCCCGAGTGGAGCGAATCGGCGAACGAATCAGAATAAATGCGCCGAACGTGCCCATCAGCGACGGGAAGGGAATGAAAAAAGGATAGCTGGCGCGGATGTGATGATAACGGCAGGCGAAGAAATGGCCGAGCTCATGAGCCAGCAGAATGGTGAGCAAGGTGAGGGCGAAAGGCAGGCCGGCGGCGAGGGCCGCGGGATGTTTGTAGACGAGGGTAAAGGCGTTTAGAAACTCGTCGAGCGAAACAGCCTGGTTCTGTTCGTAAGCGACGGCAAATTGTGTGCCGGCGACCAGGCAAGTGCAAAGAGTAAGAAGAAACAAGACGACGGCAATGAAGAGCGTCTTGAGCGAGGGGCGAGGCGGAACGGTTATATACGTCGTCGGGCCGAAGGGAATGTCCCGCCAACCGCCGTTGACTGGGATGGACGGCGGTGGATTTTCTGGAAGTGGTGTGGTCACGAAAATGTCTACCGCTTGAAGCGAAATCGCAGTAGTCAGTACAGCATAGCTGAAGGGTTTCGCGCCAGTTTCGAATTGGCGAGAGGTTTGTTTGTCCGCATTGTTTGAGGCAGGACGAGGTGCGGTTATTCCGCTTTCTTCACTTCTTCGATGCCCTGAAGTTCCTTGCCGGGTTTGAAGCGGACAGCTTTGCCCGGCGGAATGCTCACCTCTTCGCCGGTGCGGGGATTGCGGCCGATGCCGGTCTTGCGCGGCTTCACACTGAAGACGCCGAAGCGGCGGAGTTCGATGCGCTGGCCGCGGCCGAGAGCCTGCTTCAACGATTCGAAGACGGTCTCGACGGCCTGCTCGGCTTTGGTGCGGCTGATGTTCGTCTTAGCGACGACAGCGTTTACGATATCCAGCTTAATCACGCGATCCTCCCGCGCTTCCGAGCCAGATGCTAGAGGGTGCGGCGCAGGTTGTCAAGGACGTGGGGGGTCATCTACACTGAACATCTTTTGGCGCTCCCGTTCGAATCATTTTGGTGTAGCGACAGATCGAAGAGACAGGTCTAAGGTAATTTCGGGAGGAATGGATGGCCGTCAAGCCAGACCGATGGATCCGGCGCATGTCGCTGGAGCGCAAGATGATCGAGCCGTTTACGGACCGGCAGGTGCGCGAGGGAGTGATTAGTTACGGTGTGTCGTCGTACGGCTACGATATCCGCGTGGCCGATGAGTTCAGGATTTTCACGAATGTGAACTCGACGATTGTGGACCCCAAGCATTTCGATCCGCGGTCACTGGTGGATTACCAAGGCGACGTCTGCCTCATTCCGCCGAATTCTTTTGCGCTGGCGAGGTCAGTGGAATATTTCCGGATTCCCCGCAACGTATTGACGATTTGCCTGGGCAAATCGACGTATGCGCGGTGCGGGATCATCGTGAACGTTACGCCATTCGAACCAGAGTGGGAGGGTTTCGTGACGCTGGAAATCAGCAACACGACGCCGCTGCCTGCGAAGATTTACGCCAATGAAGGGCTGTGCCAGGTGATCTTCTTCGAATCCGACGAAGATTGTGAAGTGAGCTACAAGGACAAGAAGGGGAAGTACCAGTCGCAGAGCGGGATTGTGTTGCCGCGCCTTTAGGGATCGCGCCCGGATTTGACGTCGGAGCGTGGAAGGGTGGAATTGTTCTGGTATGGCTTGCTCTGGGGAAGTGGGGCACGCTTTTTGCAAGACTAAGGGAGCGTGACAGTATCGAGTGGATAGCCACGTTCGCGCCAGGCATCCAGGCCGCCCTGCAGCGGCCGAATCCGCTTGATGCCGTTCTTTCTGAGGAGCAACGCCACACGGGCGCTGGTGGCTTCGTTTGGTCACGTACAGTAGAGGATTACTTCGCGATCGCGCGGCAAACGGTCGCTCTTCTCCTCCAGCTCCTTGGAGTCCATACGGAACGCGCCCGGGATGGTTTCAGGATCGGCTTCGAAGTCCATGGAGTGGCGCAGGTCGACAATGACCAGTTCTTCGCCGGCGTCGAGCTTTTCCTTCAATTCCTCCGGGGTGATGCGCGAGATGCGCAGCTCGCGCAGAAAGCGCTGCCGGGCGACAAACTTATGTGCGATGTAGGCAGCCAGGGCGCCGAGGAGGAGGACCAGGAGCCAGCCGCCGAGCGCGGCGAGATGCTCTGCCACGCGCTCGATCTGACCGCTGAATATATAGCCCAGGCCGAGGAACGTACCCGCCCAGAGAAATGATCCCAAGGCATCGAAGAACAGGAAGCGCCGCGGACGCATGTGAAAGATGCCGGCAAGGGGAGGTGCGACGGTGCTCAAGCCAGGCAGAAACTTGGCCAGCAGAAGCGAGCGCGCGCCCTGCTTCGAAAAAACGCCTTCGGTGCGGCGAACGCAAGAATCCGGCTCCAGCGAAATCTTGCACAGAAGCTGGAGGATCTTGATGCCTTTACGGCGGCCTAGCTGATACCAGATGGAATCCGCTGCCACCGCCGCCAGGATAACGTAGAACAGGGAGGCAAAAAAACTCAGGTGGCCAGTGCCCGCGAGCGCGCCCGCCGCGAGCAACAGCGGCATGGAGGGCAGCGGCAGCCCTACTTGCTCGACGAAAACCCATCCGAGCAACACTACGTATCCATGATGGAGGAGGAATTCGAGCGTGCGGTGCATGGCGGGGCGGGGTTTGCAATCTCCGGTTATTTCGTTGCGAAAGGAGCAGTATGCCCCCACTGACCGGCCATAACAAATTCGGCAATCGGTTTGCGTGTCCTGGGTGCCATCTCGCGATCCTTCAAAGGCGGAGGCAAGGAAGCTGGATCGCCCGGGTAGCCCAGGGCGATCGCGGCGATCGCTTCCCATCCCGCGGGAATCCCAAACAATTGGCGCGCTTTTTCCGGATCAAATCCGGCCATCTGGTGGACGGCCAATCCCTGCGCGGTGGCCTCCACGGAGAGCAAGGCCGTTGCCGCGCCAAGGTCGTATTGAGCGTTGCGGTTGGGGGCGTTGTTCTTCGCAAATGCCAGTTCCGCGACGGCGATCGCCATCACCGCAGCGCTCTTGGCCCAATTGGCATTGAATTCCACAAGGACGCTCAGCATTCTCTCAAAGCTGCCCTGTTCGTCTCTGGTCGCCACGAGATACGCCCAGGGCTGCTCGTTATAACTCGAGGGTGCCCACCGGGCCGCCTCGAAAAGGCTGCGTAGAACGTTTTGTGGAATAGACTTATTGGCAAAAGCGCGCGGGCTCCAACGCTCGCGAATTAGCTTGTGGACTGGATAATCAGTAGGGGCTGGCTTGTGCATGTCCATCTCTTCCATTGGCGGACGTTTGTTAGATGATTCAAGCCCAGCGGGCGGTGCATTCACACGACCCGCCCTTTTTCCAAACCGCACCGGACATAAGCCTTGTTAGTTAGCGGATTTCGCCGGCGCTTGTTTGATCATTTCCGCGTCGATGGTGATATTGACATCGTCACCGACGACCACACCGCCGTTGTCCAAGGTGGCGTTCCACTTCACGCCGAAGTCCTGGCGGTTGATTCTTGACGAGGCGCTGGCCGCGACCCGTTGATTGCCCCAGGGATCTTTCATCGGAGCCGTCGGGCCTTCAACGTCGAGCACGGCCTCCTTAGTGGTGCCGCGAATGGTGAGATCACCGGTGACTTTGAGCTTTCCGGGGGCGATCTGTTCAACCTTCTTGGATTTGAAAGTCATGGTTGGGAAGTGCGCGACGTCAAAGAATTTGTCGCTGCGCAGATCGTTGTCACGGGCGGGTTCGCGCGTATCCACGGTAGAGACGTCAATGGTGACGTTGACGGTGGATTTGGTGACGTCCTTGTCGTCCAGCACAAGCGTGCCGTTGACCTTGCTGAAAGCTCCGCGCACGGTGGAGATGGCCATATGACGAACCGAAAACTGGGCGGACGAATGCTGCGGATCAATCTTCCACTCGGAGGTGGCCGCGCCGGCAGTCGGTGACAGAACGGCTGCGAGCCCGGCGGCTACTGCGATTCGAGATAAGTGGTTTTCCATGTGCTTCTCCTTCTCGCTTTTTTTTGATGGGACATTCGAAATTCGCCCCGAAAGGTCGGCTACGCAGGCTTGCGGACGCGGACTTCTTCCAGCAGATCATAAAGAATCTTAAGGCGTGTGGCCGACATGTGCCGGAACTGGCGCTTATGAAGATCGTAAACCGGCTGGTCGAATGTTTTTAGAAGGCTGAGTCCTTGCGCAGTGATGCGCGTCTTTACCACGCGGCGATCGTCGCACTGGCGCTCCCTGGTGATCAGGCCGCGCTTTTCCATGCGGTCGAGGAGCCGCGTCATGTCCGGGTCGTGAGAAATCATACGCTCGCCGATGGCACGGCAAGCCAGGCCACTCGGCTCGGCCCCGCGAAGAATGCGCAGGACGTTGTATTGCGCACCCGTAAGCCCCGCGGCTTTCAAAAGCTGTTCTGCTTCCTGGCCGAGGGTGTCGGCAGTTTGCAAGAGCGACACAAAAACGCGTTTCTCCAGGGAGACGGAAGAACTGGAGAATTTGAACCGCCTGCTCACACCGCAAGATAGTCGTTATAACGACTAATGTCAAGAGGAAAGAATCCCGGCTGAGGAAGGCCGGTCGGCCTATGGCTTCCGCAGCGGCCGAAGGTGAATCTCGCTCAGGAAACTTCGTGGACCTTGTGTGAGGATGGCTTCCACAGCGTGGGCAACATCTTCGGGGCTCAATCCTTTCGACAAGTCCTTGGGGCCGCGGCCGGAGAATTCCGTGGCCACGCTTCCCGGACAGATCACACTGACGCGGATACCGTGTTCCCGGAGATCTTCCGCCAGGCAGCCAGAAAGACCGACGACACCCCATTTGGAGGCGCAATAGATGCCGCCGCCAGCGAATGCATTTTTGCCGGCCAGAGAACTGATGTTGACGATGTCGCCCGAACCGCGGCGGATCATGGAAGGCGCCACAGCACGAGAGAGGAGAAAGACGCTCTTAAGATTGGTATCCAGCACGCGATCCCAATCGGCCTCGGTTTTTTCGTGGGCCGGGCCGAACAGGCCGATGCCGGCGTTGTTGACGAGGATGGTGATGGGACCTAGCGCGGCCTCCGTCTTGGCAATCAGATCGGTAATGTCGGCACCTTTTGTGACGTCGGCTATCTGGGTATGCACGGCCCGGCCGATTCTTGCCAGCCCCCGTCCTGACTCCTCGAGTGCCGCGCGATCCCGTCCACAAATTGAAACGGCGGCTCCCAGCATGGCCAGCCGATACGCGATGGCGCGACCGATGCCACGGCTCCCCCCGGTGACAAGCGCCACACCGCCCCTCAGCGGCTTCCTTACGCGGGAAGCTCCATCTGTTCTGCTTAGTACAGCCATGAGAATTCTCCCTCGTAAGGGCCACTCTTTTTGTGCGACACTCATCCTATCACCAAGAGTTTTCCGCGGTACTTGGAGTCCCCTGATAGCCGTGAGGGAATCAAATAGAAAACCCGCTATCCGCATGGAGAAATTTCCTCAGGTTATCAAGTCAACGAAAGGGAACGTCTTGCGGATAGGGTGCGGGTTTCCCTATAATCCCATGGTTTTCCGAAACAAACCGATTCCTGGCAGAAGCATTCTGGGGTGCACCGGAAGCAGAATACTCAGGCTTGCAGTTTGAGCGAGGAGAAATGGGAATGAACGCAACACGAACACTGGCGGGGCTCGCGATGATGGCAACCCTTTTCCTGATTGCTGGAAGCCGGCTGGGTGCATTCGCGCAAGCGCCGGCGACGGGTCAAGATGCGGGAGCGGCCAAGGGGCCGAAGTACACACAGGCGGAATACAACGCCGAGCAGGCGTGCGCGGCCGAGAAAGTTCCTGCGGCCATTATCAAGTGTGCGGATGATTTTGTCGCGAAGTATCCAAATTCGGATCTCCTCGTTTACATCTATCCGCTTTACTATCGTGCTTACACGCAGCTCAAGAATCCTCAAAAGGTGATCGAGTACGCGGACAAGCTGGTGGCGCTGGGTGACAAGGCGGAGCCGGGAATCCGGTACGAGGCACTCTACGCCCGGGCCCTTTCCTACGCGGGCCTCAACATCAAAGAGACGGACCCGGCGGCAAAGGAACTGGCAACCAAGGGCCGAGAAGCGGCGCTGCTCGGACTGAAGACGCTCGATGAATTGAAAAAGCCGGACGCGATGTCCGCCGAGGACTTTGCTAAACAGAAACAGCAGCCCGCCATTCTCTTCAATTACACCGCAGGCAGCGCGGCGATGACCATGAAGGACTACGCCGCCGCGGTGGCTTCTTTCAAGGCTGTACTGGCCTTGAATCCAGATGACCCTGTCACCAGCTACAACTTGGGCCGAGCCTACCAGGCCATGTCACCACCGCAGCAAATGGACGCCTTCTGGGCATTCGCGCGGGCGGTAACGGCGAAGGGCGCGACGGAAGCTCAGTCCAAGCAGATCAAGGGTTATGTGCGCAAGTTGCTGGCCAATTACCAGGGTGGAACCGTTTGCGACAGTCTGACAGATGCAGAGCTGAATGAGCTTCTGCAACTCGCCGGAAGCTCGGCAGAGCGTCCAGCCAGCTACTCGTTACCAAGTGCGGCGGACCTCTCTGCTGCCCAGAAGGACATGACCATTGCGTCGGTGGTCACGGACCTGAAGGGCGGGGGTGACAAGAGCAAATTGACTTGGCTGGCGTCCTGCGGCCTGGAGTTTCCCGAAGTGCCGGGCAAGGTGATCGCAGTCGTTCCCGGTACGGACGCCAGCGTTCTGAAGATTGCCTTCGTG
>MNIJ01000200.1 GCA_001919715.1 Acidobacteria bacterium 13_1_20CM_58_21 | reverse complement strand
TTCCCGAGATATCCGCAATGGCAACAGCAATATGCGTCGGGCTGAGTTGAATGAAGTCATAGTAGTCGCCGCTGACGGAACGCGCGGCCTTGCAAATGGCCTCAATCTCGACTCCCGGCACGGAGGGCAAGGTGCTCGGGAAAAGCTGGTTTTGCACCTCTCGAGCGATGGAAATTTCATTCTCCAGCCGCTGGCGTTTATTCTGTTCTTCGATGAGTGTGCTGATGGAACCCGTCATTTGGTTAAACGATTCGGCCAGCTCACCGAGCTGATCGCGGTGCTCGATCTGCACGCGATGAGAGAAGTCCATGGCCTGCACATACTGGGTGCCACGGTAAAGATCGGCAACGGCCCTGGTAATCCGCCGTGTAAGCACAATTCCGGTGGCCAGCGCGGCGGCTTCAATTAACAGGAAAACGATTCCCACGAGAATGAGGAGGAGAAGATAGGAATCGCGCAGTTCTCCCAGGGAAGTAAAAATCCTGGCATTCAGGCGGGATGGCCGCGCGTTGAATACAGCGAGCACTGGTCGGTGCAACTCCACCTTGCCATCATGCGCCACGAAGACGGAGTCGAGGCTGGACACGACGCTTACAGCAGGGTCGATCCAGAACATGGCGTCTTGGAGTACACGGTTCTGCGCGACGATAGGCTTCGCCACCTTGTATTGTTCCTCGCCAGACGGATAGATAACCGCTTGCGGGGCACCGCCCGTGTAGCGCTCCATAAGATTCAACTGAATGGCGCCGAGGTCCGGCGCGACAGTGTTTAAGAACTCCGGCGTCACCGGCACCTGGAGCATCACAATGCGCTCTCCCTTGCTCCCCGGGATGGCCCGGAGACTTGTCAGGGATAGCGAATCTCCCTGCTGCAACAGGCCGGCATACGACGTCTTACTGGAGGGAGTTATCTTTCTCAACAAAGCGGTATCGTCCGCGAAGCTGATGCTCAATCCGGGGAGCTCACGATCGTGAACCGCGTGGGATTGGGCCGCCAGGATACGCTCCGACTCGTCTTGCGATACACCCTGCGGAAGCGTTCCGTCTGCGATGGCAATGTGTTCCGAGATATCCGCAATCATAGCGACGCGGTTCTGGATATCTTCATGCAAAAGATAGGCGCCGAGCTGCGAATAGAGTATGCGTCCAGCAAGAAGAACAAGGGTGACAATCAACAAAATCGGAACGACGGCGATAAACAGATAGGCAACGATCAGCCGGTTTCGTAGACTCCACAGCAGCCGGTTTCTCCACCAGCCGATCAGCCGGAACAAAAGATAAGCGCCAGCAAGAACCGCGAGATATTTCAAGAAGCTGAAAAGGCCGCCGCGCAACCCAAAGATGCCGGTTAGCAATCCCGCGGCGGCCATTGCAGTCGAAGCCAAATCGGGCCAGGAGAGTCGGTCCCAAACTTCTTTTAGGCTGGGTCGGAAGGATGTCATCGTGCCGTCAACGGAAACAAATACTCTACCTGAATCGGCCTAAGGAAAGCAGCGTTTGACCCCCACGGTTTCCCCACGGTTTGACCCCCATGGCCCCCATGGTGAGCGCACTTCCCAGCGTTCAGGACCCGGCAAGCGATCGGTTTCTCTTCGCGTCGAAAAGACCTACGGGCGGATAGCCCGAAAGTTAAGCCTCCTCGTGTCCTCCGCTGAAGTAGGTCGGCTGGGGGAGGAACCCAGAGATTCCCGCAAAACAGGAATCCCTGCCATTCATGGCGGGGAGGATGTTCTATAGACTGAAGACAGGCCGAGCGCTACTCCAGCCCGGCCTGCTGCAAGGAAGTCCTACTTCGGTTGCCCGTTGCTGACGCGGCTATGGTAACGGCTGTAGGTGAAATAAATCACCAGTCCAATCACCAGCCATACGATCAAGCGAGCCCAGTTTACCCAGCCGAGTTTGTACATCATGTACCCGTTGAACAGGATGCCGAGAATCGGGACGACCGGAACCCAGGGGGTACGGAACGGCCGCGCCTGACCGGGATTCGTGCTGCGCAGGATCATAACCGCGATACAAACAATGACGAACGCCAGCAGCGTGCCAATGTTCACCATCTTGCCGATATCGTCGATCGGCGTCACGCTGCCAACGATGGCGGCAAGCAATCCCACGAGCATGGTGTTCTTGTAAGGAGTGCGGAACTTTGGATGCACCGCGGCAAAGAACTTCTTTGGCAATAACCCGTCATTCGCCATGGCGTAGAGAACGCGCGTCTGCCCGAGCAGCATGACCAGCATTACGCTCGTAAGTCCCGCCAATGCACCGAGGGTGATGACATGGGACGCCGTGGAGAGTCCGCGGTCCAGGAAAGCCCGGGCGATGGGCGCTTCGATGTTGACGTCCTGCCAGTGAACCATTCCCGTCAGCACACCCGCTACCGCAATGTAGAGAAATGTACAAATCAACAGCGACACGATAATGCCGATGGGTAAATCGCGTTGCGGGTTTTTGGCTTCCTGAGCAGTTGTCGAAACCGCGTCAAAGCCGATATAGGCAAAAAAGATGTAGGCGGCGCCTGCTCCAACCCCGGAGAAGCCCATCGGCGCAAACGTGGACCAGTCGTGACCCCAATTCGCAAAGTTTACGTAATGGATGCCCAGGCCGATAACGAACAGGACCACAGCCACCTTGATCGTCACTATCGCCGCATTGAATCTCGCACTCTCCTTGATGCCGATGACCAGAATCGCGGTGATGACCAGTGCGATCAAAAAGGCAGGCAGGTTAAAGCCGATCTCCACTCCAAAAATCGTTGGTGCATTGAGAAGCCCGTGGGCCTGCTGAACTAATTCCGGCGTCTGCGCTTTGATGATGGCATCGACCTTATCGAGAAAAGCCTGCGTGCCTGGCTGCAGAGTGGCATCCGCCGCCTGTGCCATCTGGCGCGCGACGATCTTGGTAGCCGTGCTCAGCCCCGTCCAATGGTCATAGGCCAGCCACAACGGCATTTTGATCTTGAAAATATTGAGCAGCTCGATGAAGTGGTTGGACCAGCCCGAGGAAACCGTGCTCGCGCCCATGGCGTATTCCAGCGTGAGATCCCAGCCGATGATCCAGGCGAACAGTTCCCCCAGGGTAGCGTAGGCATAGGTGTAAGCGCTGCCCGCTAGCGGAATCATCGCGGCAAACTCGGCGTAGCAGAGCCCCGCAAACGCACACCCTAGCCCCGAGAGCACAAAGGAAAGCATCAAGCCGGGCCCAGCATAGTGTGCACCCAGACCGGAAAGCACAAAGATACCCGCGCCGATGATCGCGCCGACGCCCAATGCCGTCAATTGAAAGGGGCCGAGCGTGCGCTTCAGACTGTGCCCGCCTTCCTCCCGCGTTTCCGCGAGCAACATGCTCATCGGTTTTCTGGCAAACAAGGGGTTGCCCATGCAACTCCTCCTTTGGGGGATTTCCCCGGTTTATCCGTTTTCCTGGTTGCGTCCAATTTGGCTTTAAGTATTGTAGGGGGCAGCGTACTGCGCCCCTACAAGAAAATTAGGTTATTCCGTGTTGGCGACTGGTTTGGCCCGCCGCGACCACACGAAGTAAACCGGCACGCCCAAAAGCACGATCACCAAACCCGGCCAGGCGGTCTGCGTCCTATAGAGCAGCAGCACAAACATGATGGCCAGCGCCGCAACGATGTACAACGAGGGGACAAACGGATAGCCGAACGCACGATAAGGACGTTCTGCAGTAGGTCGCTTCGCGCGCAGGACAAAGATACCCGCAATCGTGAGCACATAGAAGATCAAGACGGAGAAAACTACGTAGTCGAGCAGGTCGCTGTAAAGATTGCCATAGGTGACCGCGCCAGCCGCGTCCACGTGCCGTGTACGCAGCAATATCAAGACGGCGACCCAACTCCCCTGATACACCAAGGCAGTGCCAGGAACACCCCTGCTATTCAGCGTGCCGGTGGATCTAAAGAAAAGTCCGTCCTTGGCCATGGCATAGGACACCCGCGCGCCGGCCAGAATCAACCCGTTATTGCAGCCAAACGTTGAGATAATAATCGCCACGGCCATAATCATCGCGCCGGTGGGACCGAAGATAGCGTTCAAGGCCGCGCTGGCCACGCGATCGTCGGCAGCGGTCTGAATTTGCACCAGCGGAAGGGTGCACAGGTACGCCAGATTCGCCAGGCAATACAGCGTGATTACGATAATGGTCCCAAAAGCCATGGAAAGTGCCACGTCGCGTTTCGGGTTCTTCACTTCTGCGGCCGTGAAGCCGATATTGTTCCAAGCGTCTGCGGAAAAAAGCGAACCGACTTGCGCCACTCCGTAAGCTACCAGCAACCCAAACGCACCGCCCGCCGCAGTGATGGTCGGCACAAAGCTTCTCAGGAAATTCGCACCTGGCTCGATGGGCTGTGCGTTGCGAATCGTCCACAAGTGGTTGAAATTCTCGGTAATGGCCCCGGCATTTCTCCCCACGAAAATACCCAAGAAAATCAATCCCAGAAGGGACAGTGTCTTCGCGCTGGTGAAGATGTTTTGGATCAGCTTCCCGAGCCGCACGCCCAGCGTATTGATGAACGTCAGGAAGACGATCATCAGCACGCCGACCAACTGCTGGACCGAAAGGCTGACGGCGTACTTCGAACCGAGTGCAATGGGGTGGACGATCCATACGTTCGGAGAAATCGACGGTACCAAGACACCGACGTAGCGCGCGAAACCAACAGCCACGGCTGCAATCGTCCCCGTCTGAATCACCAGGAAGAGCGTCCAGCCGTAAAGAAATCCCCAAAGCGGCGAATACGCCTCGCGCAAATAGACGTATTGACCGCCCGCATGCGGGAATAGGGCTGCTAGCTCTCCATAGGAAAGCGCAGCAGAAATCGTCAAGAGCCCGGTGAGAATCCAGGTGAGAAGCAAACCACCTGCGGAACCCGTTTGCCGTGAAATATCCGCAGCCACAATGAAGATCCCCGATCCGATCATTGAGCCCACGACAATCATGGTGCCATCAAACAATCCAATGGCCCGCACAAAGCCGGTTGGCTTCTTGGCATTGCTTTGCGGGATGGCGTGCGTAGTGTCGGCCATTCAGGGTTACCTCAAACGTCAGCCGCATGGTTCGCGGCTTCCAGAAGTTCGATATATTGCTGAGCTCGGCGCCTGGGATCAGGCGCGAGGAGGATATCGCTCGCAACCGCAACGGAATCGGCGCCGGCCTGAATGACTTGTGCGGCGCATTCCAACTTGATTCCCCCGATGGCCACAATCGGCTTGTCCGTCAGTGGCCGGATCCGGCGAATCAATTCGATTCCAACCACTGGATCCGGGCTGGCCTTCGTGGAGGTGGAAAACACCGGCCCTACGGCGACCGCGTCAGCGGACGTGGCAGCGGCTTCTCTGAACTGCTCCAAGTTGTGCGTCGAAACACCCAATAGCTTGCCCGCCCCGATCACCGAACGCGCTGCTTCTGCTCGCAAGTCTTCTTGTCCAACGTGAACGCCACTGGCCTCCGCGGCCGACGCGACATCTGCGCGGTCATTTACTATAAACGAAACACCTTGGGGAATTAACAAAGAAGAAAGACGCCTCGAGCATTCGAACAATTCACGCGCAGACGCCCGCTTGTTCCGGTATTGGAGCAAGCGGACACCTGCATTGACAAGTTTCTGAGCGAAGTCCGTTTCGGGAACGGTAATCAAGGCTGCGTCTAATATCACATACAGCCGCGGTAGAACAAGGCGCTTCACGGTCATTTTCCGTTCGTTCCGAGCAATCTTTCGATGAAGTGGGTATCGATCTTCCCCGCAACAAAGTCTGGATCGGCCAGAATTCTGCGGTGCAGCGGGATCGAGGTCTTGATGCCTTCGATGACGAACATCTCGAGCGCCCGCTTCATGCGGCCGATAGCTTCTGTGCGGTCGCGTCCCTTGACGATCAGCTTTGCTATCATCGAATCGTAGTACGGAGGAATGACGGCGTCGGCATAAGCAGCGGAATCCACGCGCACTCCCGTGCCCCCTGGTGCCTGGAAGGTCGTAATGCGTCCCGCCGAGGGCACAAAGGTCACCGGATCCTCGGCATTAATCCGGCATTCGATGGCATGCCCGGAGTGGTGAATCTCCCCCGTGGCATCCTCCATTCGTTCCCCGGCGGCGATCCGGATTTGCGCCTTGATCAAATCCACTCCCGTGACGAGCTCGGTCACGGGATGCTCGACCTGAATACGCGTATTCATCTCAATGAAGTACATTGCGCCGTCTACATCCATCAGGAACTCGACGGTCCCCGCGTTGGTGTAGCCGATTTTGTCTAGGGCCTTCACCACTTTCGCACCAAGATCCTTCCGCCGCTTGGCGTCCAGCACTGGCGAAGGCGATTCCTCCACTAATTTCTGGTGCCGCCGCTGCACACTGCATTCACGTTCGCCCAGATGGATCACTTTCCCATGCTGGTCGCCCAGCACCTGAAACTCGATGTGCCGAGGATGCTCCAGGAATTTTTCAGCGTATACGTCGGGTGTGCCAAAGGCTTGCTGCGCCTCGCTACGGGCCGTCTGGTAGGCGGCGAGAAGCTCATCCTGCTTGCGCACCACACGCATGCCGCGTCCACCTCCGCCGGCAGAGGCTTTGAGAATCAGCGGATACCCGATGTGCGCTGCCTCCTTCGCGAGTTGCTCCTCCCCTTCAACGATGCCCTCGCTTCCCGGGATGGTGGGCAGACCGGCGGTTTTCACTTCCCGCCGATTTCCGGTCGCGGGCCGATGAAGGCGATTTCCGATGCTTCGCAGACCTTGGCGAAGTTCGCGTTTTCTGAGAGGAACCCGTACCCAGGATGAATAGCATCCACGTTGGTGATTTCGGCGGCGCTGATCACCTGGGGGATGTTCAGATAACTCTCGCTGCTGCGGGCCGGCCCGATACAAACCGCCTCATCCGCAAACCGCACATGGAGTGAGTTACGGTCCGCTTCGGAATACACCGCAACTGTGGATATCCCCAATTCCTTGCAGGCGCAGATGACCCGCAGGGCGATCTCCCCGCGATTGGCAACAAGGATTTTCTGGAACATGGTCTGGCGTGCCAGCTACTTCTTCCGGCTCGGACGGATGCCAAAGAGAGGCTGCCCGTATTCGACCGGCTGTCCGTTTTCCACGAAGATCCGGGTGACTTCGCCAGATACGTCTGATTCGATCTCGTTCATCAGCTTCATCGCTTCCACGATGCAAAGAATCTTTCCCGTCTCTACGTACGTACCTATTTTCACAAAAGCCTCCGTCCCCGGGCTGGGAGACTCATAGAACGTCCCGACGATGGGGGACTTGACCAGGTGTATATCTTCGGTGGTGCGCCCCTCAGCGGGAGCCGGAGCGCCGCCGGAGGAAGTCTGGGGAACTTCGACCGAATCGGGAACGATAATCTCTGGCGCGGTCACTAACCGTGGAGCCTCAACCACCACACCGGCCGAGGGCTTGCGCAGCCGGATCCGCAGATCACCTCTCGAGTATTCAAACTCTTCCAGATGGTGTTCCGTCATGAACTGGAAGAGCTGCTCAATCTGTTGAATTTCCGGGTTGGCCAACGAATGACTGGACTTGCTAGACTTTTTGCGTTTCATGCCTGCTCTAGATCTCGATGAGATCCCGCGGTGCGCGGGTCAGCACTTCTGTTCGGTCGGCGTGAACGGCGACATCATCCTCAATGCGAATCCCCCCGATACCCTCCGAATACACGCCAGGTTCAATTGTGATTACGTTTCCAGGCTCCAGGAGCCTCTTCTGCCCCCGCGCCACCTTGGGATTCTCGTGCACTTCCAGCCCGAGTCCATGACCCGTGCTGTGAACAAAGAGATGGTCGAAGTGGTACGCCGCCAGGACCCGCCTCGCTGCCCTATCGACATCCCCGCAGGCCGCGCCACTCTTTGCCGCCGCGATCGCTGCCGCCTGGGCCTCCAAAACCGCCTGGTACCAGCTCCGGATGCGCTTGGGGGCCCGCCCCAGGTACACTGTGCGGGTAATGTCGCTGCAATAGTGGCCGAGTATAGCACCCAGGTCCAGCACGACCAACTCATTTTTCCTCAGTCGTTTGGCCGTGGGGCGCGCGTGCGGCAGGGCGGCTCGCTCTCCAAATGCAACAATCGTTTCAAAGGCCGGTCCCGACGCGCCTTTTTTTCTCATCTGATATTCGATCTCTGCTCCCACCTCGAATTCCCGAATTCCTGGTTTCAGTAAACCAATCGTCAGTTCGACCACCTCACCTGCTAGGATGGCCGCCCGTCGCATTTGCGCCAGCTCTCCTCGATCCTTGCGCATTCGGAGGCTCTCCACCTTGCCCACCGCCGGGATCCAGCGCACCTCGGTACCAGCCTCTTTCTGGAGACTCTGCAGCTGCCCCACGGTAACCTGGGAGGGGTCGAATCCCACGCGGCTGGATTGTGAAACGCTCAAGAACTGGCCGACGGATTCAAAAAGGGCGCCCTTCTGCTCGTGAATGCGGACTCCACTCGTCTCGCCCCGGCCCTGCGCTGTAAACCGGCCGTCGGTAACGAGGGTAGCCCCTTTCCGCGACACGACCAGGGCCCCGGACTCCCCGGTGAAGCCGGTCAAGTAATACCAGTTGGTAGGTTTGGTTATCAACAGCGCATCGATTTTCGCAGCAGGAAGGCTGGAGATCAGGCGGCGGAGGCGTTCGAATCGTGTCTTCATAAATAAAACGAGGAGACGATCGTCTCCTCGTTTTAGCCCTTAGTTGGGAGAGGATTTCGTGAATTACCCCGGGATAATCCGCGGAGTCAGGAAGAACATCAGTTCCTGCGACGTGGTCGTAACGCTGGTCCGCTTGAACAAGTGTCCGATCAGGGGCAGGCTGCCCACGAGCGGAACCTGTTGGATGTCGGTGCGCTGCGAGGAGATGATGATGCCGCCAATTACTACGGTACCGCCATCGGCCACCGTCACCTTGGTTTCCGCCGACTCGGTATTTAGAGCCGGGATTCCCGACACGCGGGGGATACCGGTGTCGATCTGCGTGTTTTCGACAAGTACGTCCATGAACACCGTGCCTTCGGCGGTGATTTGCGGTGTAACTTCCAGTTTGAGCACGGCATCGATGAACTGCACCGAAATGGTGTTGTTGATGGTCGTCTGAATCGGAATCTTAGTACCCTGCTTGACCGTCGCTTTCTCGTTGTTCTGCGTGGTGATCTTGGGTTTCGAAAGGAGCTTGCCGACGCCTTTGGCTTCCGCAGCGGTGATGAAGAAGTCGACCGCAAAGTTAGGCGAGCGGTGGCCAAGGAACAGTCCGCTCGTCGGGGCACCGGCTGCAAGGTTGGTATTCAGTGGCAGGCTGCTGGTTCCCGCAGAGGTAAGAAATGGAGGCGGAGTACTCGTGACACTGCTGGTACCGACCGACGAATCTCCACCCATGATTGACCGGCCGCTCGTGGTTTGTCCCGCGAAACCCAACTGCGTCCCGATATCCAAGGCGAAAGAACGCGACGCGGAAACCACGCGCGCTTCGATTTCCACCTGCTGCGACTTGCGGTCCAGCTGGCGGATCAGGTTATCAAGGACTGGAATCACCGACGGAATGTCACGAATGATGACCTGGTTCGAACGGTCATCGAACAAAATATCCCCGCGCGAACTAAGGAACTTCTTCAGGGTCGGCGCCATCGAGGCCGCCTTGGCATAGCTGAGCACGCGGGTCACGGTCACCGGAGCGATGGCTTCGGCTTGCGCCTTCTCCAGATCGCGCAGAGTTTCCGCTTCATTCTTCAGTGTAGAGCGCGTGGCGATGCGCAGAACATTGCCGTTAAGCTGCTTGTCGAGGCTGTTATTCTGCATCACAATGTCCAGGGCCTGATCCCATGGCACTTCGTCCAGAACGATGGTGAGGCTCCCCTTCACGGCAGGATCCAACACCACGTTCAATCCGCTGATTTCGTGAATCAGGCGGAAGAAGTCCTTGAGGTCCACATCTTTAAGGTTTACGGAAATCGGCTCACCGGTATACTTTCCCGCGGCTGGAGCCGCTGCTGCCGGGGCCTGCGTTGCCTGCGTTGCCACCGATGTCGCCATCGTCGTGGCGGCCGTTTTTGCCTGCTGCACCCCTTGCCCAGCCGCCGCTGGTTCCGTCGTGGAGTCCGGGCGAACAGCTTCCTTCTTCCCGCTGAACGATGCAAGAGTGACTGAGGGCTGGGTCAGTTCGCTTGGCAAAGCGAAGCGAGGAGATGAAATCTGTAAATCCTTCGCTGAACGTCCCGCAACCAGACGGGGCGGCACTCCGCTCGAACCGAATTCCGGACGCGTCTTCTCCATCTGCCGGGACGCTAAGGTTATTACTCTGGGCGCCGAATCCACGGGAGTCGTTGATGGTACCTCGAAGTAGATGACCACGGCGTCGCCATCGCGCGAAACCTGGTAAGGACTCGCCGTAGTAAGGTCGACAACCACGCGCGCTACATCCGGCCGGTATTGTCCGATGCGTACACCGCGCACGGGAGCGGATATCCCCGGGATGACGGTCTGCTGTACCGCCAGGCGGGCGCCCGCGAAATCCAGCACCAGGCGATCCGGGTTCTGCAGACGGGCGGCGTGAACGTCGAGACGTCCGTCGCCTTCCACGCGAACCGCCGCCCGTTGTGCCGCTTGGGTAATGGCAACGCTGGAGATCACCGCCGCTGCACCAGCGGGCGTCTGTGCAAGCACCGGGCTGTTCGCCAGTGCCATGCTTGCAAGCATCACATAGCCATGCCGAAGGGCCGGCCAATTCGTCTTCATTGCTGTTCTCCTGGACTGGAGTAAATTCGCTTATTCACCTGGCGTTCGACGGGCTTCCCGAAGGCATCTTTTCCTTCTTCATGGAAGGAAACGCCATCCATCGAAATCTTTTCCACGCTGCCATCATACAGACGGTCGCCTTCACGCAGGAAATAGGTGCGCGTTTGCGGATTGGATACCACCGCGATCATCCCGTTCGGCGCACGCACGATGCCGTCAAGACGCAGCGTGCTGACCTGCAGACCCAACTTGCCCGGCGGTAGATTCGCCGGAGCCTTGTTCAACTGCCGGCCGAGCAAGGATTCAAAAGGATCACGGCGAGCCTGTTTCACTTCGCTTTCCGCGGCCGCCGGCGCGGAGCCAGGAGTAGCCGGTTTTTCCACCGCATGGACAGCCCTTTTCGCAGCTGGCCTCTTGGCAGTGGCCTTCGCAGCATGCTTGCCGGTGGGTTTGCCGGCCGCCTTATCAGCCTGTAGTGCGGGTTTGGTCGCCGCTGGCGCCGTTGGCTTGGCCGATTGCTGCGCCGGTTTGCCAACTTCCCCCAGTGCGGACTTCACACTGTTGGGCGTTGACGGGTTCACCTGCGCTCGTAGGCCGGGCGTGGCTGCCGCGATCAAAATCCCTAGTCCGAGAGTTATCGCTGAACGCATAGTTCGCTCATTCCCGCTCAGGGTTTCCCAGCCGCGCCAGCTTGAGGCTTGGCTCCGGCTGCCGGAGCCGCACCCGTATCGGCGGGCTTGGTGAAGAATGTTGTTGCCGTGAAGATCCCAGAAACCGTCGTTCCCGGTCGCGTCGGGTACCGCGTGCCTCTTGGCTTTTCCGGATCGTCAAACGTCAGGTCGCCCACGTTGATGATTCGCGACAGGCGGCCCAGCCTCCCGAAGAAATCCAACAGATTGAAGTACGGGCCATCGGCCTGCACCTCAAATGGCATCTCGTAATGGTATTCCTTGGGAACGATGGCCTGCGACGTCAAACGTCGGATCTGCACGCTAGAGGCGCTCGCCGCTCCCTGCAACAGCCGGATAAACTCGTCGGTCTCTTTTTCTTCGGGCACGATGGTTTTCAGCGTATCCAATTGTTTGGAGAGCGCATCCATCTGCTGCTTCAATTCTCCGTAGCGTTGTTTGTAAACCTGGAGTTGCGTGACTTCCTGGTTTAACTTGGTGCGCTTCTGGACGGCACTATCCACCTCGTCCCGCTCTCGAGCAATCGGAGAGCCCGGCACGTAGACGCCCACCAGAACCAGCACAACGGCAACCGCTGCAGCCACCAGGGCCTGCATGATAACGGACATGTCGCGAAACGGATTGGCCATGGCGTCTCCTTATCCTTTCTTCGCTGGCGCCTTCGCAACCGCACCGGGAGCCGGCGCGTTGGCCGGCCTTGTCTGCACTGCGGCGGGCGGCGTGATCTCAGCGGAAATCTGGAACACGAAGGACTGCACTGCCGCGTTCTTTTCGTCCTGCTTCGTTTCCTTGATTTCGACCTTCTGGAAATAGCCAGAGCGCTTCAGCGCGGTGATAAAGTTTGCGACTGCGTTGATGGACGCAGACGAGCCCTCCAGCGAAAGCGTATTGCCCTTGCGGATCATCTCTGTGAGCCAGAGGTTCTCCGTCCGCGATACGGTATTGGAGACCATGTCGAGCAGTTCCTGCCCGCCAGTGCGGTCGCGTTGCAACTGCTCGATCGTCGAGACTCTCTGCTGCAAGATTATCTTTTGTTTCTCGAAGGCCTCGACTTGCAGCTTGGTCTGCTCCAGATCCGTCTTTTGCGCCGTCAGTCTCTTGATTTCCGTGTTTTCTTTGTTGAGCTGGTTCTGCCACGTATAATAGAAAAATCCAAGTACCAGGGCGCCGAGGACCAGTCCCGCGCCGATGAATACCACCGGCAGCGCTGCTCCCGTGTCTACCGGACGCCGGGCGGCCTTTGGTCGAATTTGTCCAAGAAGGTTTATGCGGATCATGGCTAGTCGAAGCTCCTCAGCGCCAAACCCACTGCGATGGCCATCCGCGGTGCCAGCTCGCGGATCTGCTCATCACTGTGTCGGTTGGGATCGATCAGCACGCGGCGGAACGGATTCAATTCTTCCACCGGCATAGCAAATTCTTCCCTCAGCAAGTCCACTAGGCCCGGGACGCGCGCCGTGCCACCCGCTACTATGATTCGTTGAATATTTTCGCCGCTGGCGGTAGCCCGGAAGAAGTCAAACGTTTTTTGAATTTCCAGTGTCAGAATGTCCGAAACGCTTCTCAGGATCTGCTGCTTCTGCTCGTCGGTGACGCTCGGCAGCGAGTCGCCCCTCTTCAAGCGCTCGGCATCTTCAAAGCTAAGGTCCAGTTCCTTCTGCAGCGCGTCGGTGTACTGGTTGCCGCCCACGCTGACGTCGCGTGTGAACAACGGCACGCCCCCCCGCACGATGTTAATGTTCATGACGCTCGCGCCGATGTTCAACAGTGCCACTGTTTGCCCGGCGTCCGGTTCATAATTGATTTCGAAGCAGTTCTGCAAGCCGAAGGCATCGATATCCACCACCACAGGCGTCTTGCCCGCTTGCGCCAATACGTTGGTGTGATTCAAAATCTTGTCCTTCTTCACCGCCACCAGCAAAACGTCCATCTGCGAGTCCATCGACTCCAGCAGTTGATAGCTCAGGTTCACGTCGGCGATGTCGAAGGGAATGTGCTGGCTGGCCTCTGAAGGAATGCGGTCGTAAAGCTCGTCTTCGGTCATTAACGGAAGCGGCACGCGCTTAACGATCACGGAATGTCCTGAAACCGAAGTAGCCACGTTCTTCGTCTTCACCCGCTGCGCGTCGAAAATCTTGCTGATGGCGTTCGCCACTTGCGGCGCGTCCATGATGGCGCCGTCCACCACCGTGTCCGGGGCCAGCGCTTCCATCCCGAAGCTCACGAGTTCATAGCCCGCTTTCGTCGATTTCAATTCCACGGCCTTGATCGAACTGGATCCGATGTCCAGTCCCACGAGCTGCCGGCTCTTCTTGCCCAGTCCAAACATTTCGCGGCCTCTTTCCCTGTTGCCCGCACCAGACTACCGGCGTCTAGCGGTCGCCTGGGTCATTTTTCGTTCCATCCAGCGGTCCAGGATCGTTTTACGCAGTTTCCAACGGTTGCCAAGTTTAAAGGCGGGAATCTCGCCCTCGGTGATGTAACGGTACAGGGTATCCGGGGAGATGCCCAGATATTGCGAGGCCTGCCGCACATTCATCACTTCACGCGATTCGCTCACGAGGAACGCTACCCCGGCATCCAAACAACCCACAGACATCACCACCGCTCGCCGTCCCCGCCTGCCGTCCCGGGGATGCAGCCCGTGTGTGATTTATGACACTCTACTACTCCGAGCGTCAAGGGAATCTATAGGACTGTTGTCCTATTAATATGGGTAATTTTAGGCAGTTGGGGGGTATTGACGGTTAGTACCCTATGATGTAGTAGGTGCCACTTACTAGTACCACAATTACTTGTTGTTCCTCGCGTCTTGCCCCCTGTACGCAAGGACGGTTATCGTTTGAAATCAGTCTCCCGCGCTCGTACAAGTAGCCACTGGTGATTTCCGCCGTCCCGATCGGCTTTCTCCATGACCTTCGTGCACGCCACGGCAACGCTGCATGTCTAGTTCGCTTTGAGTCAACTCTTATCAGGCGACAGCGATTTCCATAGGGCATCGACCCGTTTCTTCGTGGCTTCATCCATTACAATCTCATCCGGCCACGGCCGCGCAAAACCTTCCGAGGGCCACTTGCGCGTCGCGTCGATCCCCATCTTCGATCCGAAGTCCTGCATCCGCGCCGCGTGGTCCAGCGTATCCACCGGGCCCAGTGAAAACTGCACATCCCGCTCCGGATCCAGCGCACAGAGCGTCTTCCAGACTACTTCACTGTAGTTGTGGATGTTCACGTCGTGATCTACCACCACAATCACCTTCGTAAACATGGCCTGCCCCAGCGACCAAATTGCATTCATGATCTTCCGTGCATGCCCGGGATAGGACTTTCGAATGGCCACGATCATCAGGTTGTGGAAAATCCCCTCGGCGGGCATGGTCACATCAACGATTTCCGGATGCTGCATTTTCATCAGCGGCAGGAACACCCGTTCCACGGCGTACCCCCTATAGAAGTCCTCCTGCGGCGGCGGCCCCACAACCGTAGTCAAATAGATCAGTTCTTTGCGGCGCGTGACGCATTCCACGTGGAAGACCGGGTACTCCCCTTCCAGTGAGTAAAAACCCGTGTGGTCCCCGAAGGGGCCCTCCGTGCGCATTTCATTCAGATTGACGTAGCCCTCCAGCACAATCTCGGCATTCGCAGGCACTTCCAAGTCGTTGGTCTCGCAGGGCACCATCTCCACCGGCTCGCGCCGCAAGAAGCCCGCGAACATCATTTCGTCGAGGTCCGGCGGAATCGGCAGCATCCCCGCCAGTGCCGTCGCCGGATCGGCGCCAATCACCACGCTTACTGGAATTCTGCCTTCGGGATTCTTCGCCTTCGCTCGCCGAAAATGCTCCGCTCCGTGTTTCTGCGTCTGCCAGTGCATTCCCGTCGTCCGCTCGTCGTAAACCTGCATCCGGTACATCCCGACATTTCGTTTCCCGGTCTCTGGATTCGTTGTAAACACCAAAGGAAATGTGATGAAGCGTCCGCCATCCTGCGGCCAGCATTTGAGAATGGGGAAGGCCAAGAGGTTCACGTCACTTCCCATCTGAATGACTTCCTTGCAAGCGCCGGACTTCACGCTCTTGGGGATAAACGAACCGAGCTCCGCCAGCTTCGGGAGCATCTTGATTTTCTCGAAGAGCCCTCGCGGCGTCTCCATGGCCAGGAATCCGTGAACTCGCGCCGCCACCTCATCCAGATCCTGCACTTCAAACGCCAGCGCCATTCGTCGCACGCTTCCAAACGCATTGATCAGCACGGGATGCCGCGACCCCTTCGGGTTTTCGAACAGTAGCGCCGGGTTACCTCCGAGTGGGACGGGCATGCCTGGCTGTCCGCCTTGCTTGCCCCGCATGACTCGCTGCACCACTTCGGAAATCTCCAAAACGGGGTCGACTTCTGCGTGCACACGCTTCAATTCGCCTTCGGTCTCCAGTTTTAGCACAAACTCCCGCAAATCCTGATACGCCACACATCCTCCGTAAGAGATTTATGAACGCCAATAATTCGAAGTTTGTAACGGCGGCTTTAGTCCGCCAAGCTTTCGACGGCAGGTACCCTGAACCGGAAACTGTAGCACGAACACACTGTCCAGCGGCCTCCTCGGCACCCCCATTCCTGCCTCCAGCGATCCTCGAAACTAATTTACGGTCTCGCCGCAATCCCAGAAAGGAAAACCAAATATTCCGCGTCGTCTTAATCACGTAATTCGGGTGATTCCGGACCACGGCCGCATCTCAGCCAAGGCTCGGAGTCGTTTCAAGCTGACACATTCTGTCTCAGGATGGTCAATTTTCGCTTGACCAGCATGCGCCTTTCCCTCTGCCGTTCCCTACCACTGCCTTAATCCCTCCTCACGCAACGACTTACCGTCGTCATGGGAGACAAGTCCTTGCTCCCTGCCAGCGCACCATTGGCCGCCCAATTGCAACGTAATCTAAAGGCGCTGGAGGGATCGCTCGCACACCGTGCGTAACGCCCCTTAAAAAAAATACTGCAAACGCTGCTTTCGCCGGGGAGCAATCGGCCTGGCCAGCTAGAAAAAGAGAGTCGTAGAACCACGGGTATGGCGGCCAATCGTTCCGCCAGTTTCTTGCTGTGGTTCGTTTACTTGACATGTTGAACATGCTCCATCTGATTCGACTCGATTATTTATCCTGCGTTTTGACGGTGCTCGCCACCGTGCTGATTGGCAAGAAACTCTGGCAAGGCTGGGTGGTTGCCGGAATCAACAGCGCCGTCGTATGCGTCATCGGGATCCGCACGGCCCAATTCGGCTTCGTCCCCGCAAATCTACTGTGCATCGCCCTCTACACCAGCAACCTGTTCAACTGGCGGGTCAGAACGCTGCCTTCTCGCCAGACGAAAACCGCGGAGCGCGAATCCTAGGTCGCGCCTCTTACGACCTACGATTTGCCTAGCACTCCCCGACCACTGTTAAGTTCCAGCCCTTAGGTTAACTCGCCACTTTATCCAGGCCCTGCTATCCTGAGAGCACCGCCATGAACCGCGTGTACCTAGACTTCAACGCCACGACACCGGTCGAGCCGGAAGTGCTCGACGCCATGCTTCCCTTTTTCTCCACGGAATTTGGCAATGCGGCATCCATCCATACGTTTGGCCAAAAGTCTCGCGCTGCCGTTGAAACGGCGCGTGAAAAAGTGGCCGCGCTGATCGGAGCCCGGCCCCAGGAAATCGTGTTCACCAGCGGTGGCACGGAATCCGACAATCACGCCATCTTTGGGGTTGTGCTACAGCCGCTCCTGCCAGCCCGGAGCGAGGTCGAAGGGAGCGTAGCGGATGGGGCTGTGCGCTCCGGCGAAATCGGAAGGCACATCATCACCACTGCCATCGAACACGAAGCCGTCCTCAACGCCTGCCAGGCCCTCGAAAAAGAAGGCGTTGCCGTCACCTATCTACCGACCGATCACGAAGGACAGATCGATCTGGAGGAGCTGCGCCGCGCCATCCGGCCAGAAACCATCCTCATCACCATCATGCACGCGAACAACGAGCTGGGCACCATCCAGCCACTCGAAGAAATCGGCCGCATGGCCGCCGAAGCCGATGTCTACCTACACAGCGATGCAGTGCAATCCGCGGGGAAAATCCCGATTGATGTCAACGCGCTGGGAGTCGATCTCCTCTCCATTTCTGGGCACAAATTGTACGCGCCAAAGGGAATCGGCGCCCTGTATGTCCGCGGCGGCACTCGTTTGCGCCAGCTGCTCTACGGCGGACATCATCAGCGCGGGTTCCGCCCGGGGACAGAAAACGTCGCCGGCATCGTGGGCTTCGGTAAGGCCGCAGAGATTGCCCGCAAGTCTCTCGCAGAGACCGCCCAACGCGTGTCTACCCTTCGAGACAAATTGGAGCGAGGTCTATTGCACCGCGTTCCCCAGTCGCGCGTGAACGGCGGGGCTGCACCACGCACTCCGAACACCGCAAATCTGGTCTTCCCAGGCGTCGAAGGCGAAGCCCTGCTTATTGCCCTCGACCTAAGAGGTCTGGCCTGCTCGACCGGAGCCGCTTGTTCCTCGGGCGCCGTGGAGCCATCCCACGTACTTACCGCCATAGGTCTGCCGCCGGAAGAAGCCCGCGCTAGCCTCCGCTTCAGCCTAGGCCGTCACACCACTTCGGCAGACCTTGATTTCGCGCTCAACGTGGTTCCCGCCGCGGTCGCCCAGCTCCGCGAGTTATCCCCCACCTATCGAAACGTAGCTAAAGCCGGGTAAAATGAAGCTGCAGGGGCACGATCAATCGTGCCCTTCTTAAACGCATGACGACCATCACCCAATTCGACTCCCTTCCCCAGTGCGCCAAGACCCGGTGCGGCCTCGTGGCCGTCGCCATGTCCGGCGGCGTCGACTCTTCCACTGTTGCCGCGCTCTTGCAGCAGCAGGGCTGCACTGTCGTGGGCCTCACCATGCAGCTCTGGAACCAGCGTCGCCTCCCCGAACTTCAAGGCGCCAGCCCCGCACGGCACCGCTGCTGCTCGCTCGATGACGTCTATGACGCCAAGGCGGTAGCGCAACACCTGAATTTCCCGCACTATGTGGTGAACTTCGAGGAGCACTTCGAGGATCGCGTTGTGCGTCCGTTTGTCGACCAGTATCTCGCCGGCCGGACGCCCATCGCCTGCACCAATTGCAACACGGATGTGAAGTTTGAGCCGCTTTTGCGTATGGCGCGCCAGATCGGGGCCGAGCGTCTGGCCACCGGTCACTACGCGCGAATTCGCAAGAATGCCGGTTCCGGCCGCAGTGAACTGCTGCGCGCCCGCGACGAAACGAAAGACCAGTCTTATTTCCTCTGGGGGCTCTCCGAAGAGCAACTCTCGCGCAGCGACTTTCCCCTCGGCGAGCTCAGCAAGGAAGAAGTGCGCGCCCTAGCCCGCCGCGTGAATCTGCCCGTTGCAGAAAAGCCGGAAAGCATGGAATTGTGCTTCGTGCCGAACGGGAACTACGTCCAATTCATCCAGGCGTATTCACGAGAGCGCGGAATCTCCCTACAGAACG
>MNIJ01000121.1:5463-8917 GCA_001919715.1 Acidobacteria bacterium 13_1_20CM_58_21 | reverse complement strand
CGCCGCAGTCGTGAAAAAAATTTATTGGCGCTCCCGATATCGCGGGCGATCTGCGCGCACAATTCTTCGGGGCCGCTGAATTTCTTCTCTTCGCGAAGGCGTCTCCAAAATCGCACTTCCATTCGCTGGGGTGCGGTCTCGAGCTGAGCGTCGAGCAAATGCGTTTCGACGCTCAGCTCGGAACCGCTGAACGTTGGGCGCGTGCCGACATTGGTGACCGAGCGATGGCTGCAGGTCCTCCCTTCAAGACATGCACGCGTGATGTAGACGCCCCGGGCAGGAAGCAACTCCTGTTCCGCTGCCAGGTTCAGGGTGGGGAAGGCCAAGCGGCGTCCCATCCCTGTGCCACTGACCACTTCCCCCGTAAGCGCGAAGGGCCGGCCCAGAAGACGCGCGGCGTGGGATACGTCGCCTTCGGCGACTTCCCGGCGAATGATGGTGCTGGAAACCACTTCTCCGCGATAGACGACCGGTGGAAGAATCTCGACATTGAATCCAAGTGTTTTGCCTAGCTCGGAGAGCAGCTTCACATCGCCTGCCTGCATATGTCCGAAGCGAAAGTTTTCACCGACGAGAACGGCCTTTACGTGCAGGTTGCGGACAAGAATTTGCTCGACGAATTCTACAGGGGAGAGCCGCGCGAGATCGAAAGTGAAGGGGAAGACCACAACGGCTTCTAGGCCGAGCAGCTTGAACCATTCCATGCGCTGCGCGTTGCTAGACAGCCGCGGCGGCGCTGTCTCCGGTCGAAGCACTTTCCGTGGCGAGGGATCAAAGGTAAGTGCCGTGGCGACCGCTTTGAAGGCCAGGGCGCGCTCGACGGTGGCGCGAAGAATCGCTTGATGGCCCAAATGGACGCCATCGAAGTTGCCGATGGCCAGTACGCCGGTGTGGCCAAACGTTGCATAGCGAGACGCCCAGGCCTCGGAGGACGACAAGACCAACAATCTCGTTGACCTCGCACCTGCGATCGCGGCTCGCGATTCTTGTGCATCCGCGCACTCGCGCGAAACCTCATTGGCAGGGTCCGCCTGCACTTCAAATTCGAGGCCGTCGTAGGCCAGTTGCACGTGCGGGTAGCCCTTTCTTCGAAGGCGCTCATTCGTCTCGGAGTGCGGCAGGTCGTGCGCGATGTGCGTGAACCACGCGTGGCGGGGCTGGAGTCGTTGAATGAGCGCGAGCGCTTGCTCTACTGTCTGGTGCATGGGATGCGGGATATCTCGCAGGGCGTCCAGCACCAGATCGTCGAGTCCTTTGAGCAGTGCCATTGAGGAGTCCGGAATCTTGCTGAAGTCGGTCAGGTAGGCGGCTCTCCCAAACCGGAAACCCAGTACTTCCATCTCCCCGTGGAGCAGGGGCACGGGAACAAACGGAGTCCCGAGAAGTTCAAACGGACTCTGGACGGCGTTCAGCGTGACGCTCGGTACGGTGCTGAGCGTCGGCTTTTCGTCGAAAACGTAAGCGAAGATGCGCCGAATGATGCGAAACGTTCCTTCGTTGCTATAGACCGGTAGCGCTGCTCGCTGACGGATGTTGAAGGGGCGAATATCGTCAAAGCCGAGGATGTGGTCGGCATGCCCGTGCGTCAGAAGGATGGCGTCCAGACGTTCCAGCCCAACGCGGAGGGCCTGCTGGCGGAAGTCCGGCGTGGTATCAATCACCACGTTCTGGCCGCCACGGGAGATCAGCAGGGAAGGGCGCAGCCGTTTATCGTGCGGATCGTTCGACTTGCACACGCGACAAGGGCATCCGAGGGTGGGAACGCCCATGGATGTGCCAGAGCCGAGTACTGTGACTTTTAGCGAAGCAGAAGGCATGGTGAAAGCGTTGGAACCAATCTTCACGCGGAGTCGGGTCAGACCGCCGGGCGTTTCTTACGAGCGAGCCCTGGCCTTGGCTTTGGCTTTCGCGGTCTCGGCCGCCACCGCCTGATTGATCTCCAGATAGGTCATCTTCAGTTTGCCCAGCAGGTCCAGCAGCAGGTTCTCTTCTTCGGGCGCGAGATTGCCTTTGGTTTTCTCGTGCAGAGCGTCAAGCATGTCGATCAGCTCGCGTGCGGCTTCGGGATCGATCGCTGGCTGGCCGGTGCGCGGGTCGGCATACGCGCCAAGCACCATGGCAGCGTTGCTCCCGAGCATGCGGACGAGATTTTCGAACGCGGGGGCGCGCTTGGGTGTCTCAACCGGAAGCGCAGGAGGAGCCGCTTTTGCTGCCTCGGGCGGTGCGGCGGGAATCTTGGCCGCCTCCCTCTTGGCTTCCCGCTCCTGTTCCTCGACGACTTCCTTGCGCAACTCCCCTTCGGCCGTAAAAGGCCGCCGGTCGATAACGCGAAACGCTTCTTCCTGTTTGTGATCGGACAAGGTACTTTCCTCAGCGATTTGTCGCCCCTGCAGTTTATCACGGGTTGCCAGCTCGAGTCGCTCGGGTGCGCACTTTGAATCTGCGATGCTTGTCAAAGCCGTGGTTGCACCGTAAAGTGGAACGCTTGATGCAGAGCGGAAATAGTCGAACAAGCAATGCCTACACATCACAAGCACAAGAAGCAGAAGAAGAAAACAAGAAAACCGCGCCGCAATGGCAAGCCCCTGAAACCGAAACACTTAACGCCGGGCCAGTGGTTTGAAAAGCTCGTCGACGTCCAGGCTAGATTGCGCGCCCCGAACGGATGTCCGTGGGACAGAGAGCAAACCCATCAATCGCTCGGAACCTACCTCATCGAAGAAGCCTACGAAGTTCTGGAAGCCCTCGAAAGCAGTAATGACGCCAAGCTTGCGGAGGAGATGGGTGATCTTCTCTTGCAGATTGTCTTCCATTCGCAGATCGCCAGGGAGGAGGGTCGATTCACCGTAGCCGAAGTGATTCGCGAAGTTCATGACAAGATGATCCGACGGCATCCGCATGTTTTCGGGAAGGTACAGGCGAAAAATTCTGTCGAGGTGTTGAGAAACTGGGAACAGATCAAAGCTGAAGAGCGCCGGTCTAGCGACAGAAATGCTGCGTCAAAAACCGCTGCAGGCGTCCCCCAGGAAGCCTCTTTGCTCGATGGCGTTTCCCGCGCCTTGCCGGCAACGTTGGAAGGCTTTCAGCTCACACGCAGAGCTTCCCGCATCGGTTTTGACTGGGAAGATATCGGCGGCGTTTTCGAGAAAATGCGGGAAGAAACCGAAGAATTGAAGAAAGCAGTGAAGGAACAGGACCATCTGAAAATGCAAGAGGAAGTGGGCGACTTGCTCTTCTCCGCTGTAAACCTCTCGCGATTCTTGAAGATCGACCCGGAGATCGCCCTCAAGAAAGCCAACGCGAAATTTTCGCGTAGATTCCGCGCCATGGAGAGGCTGGCCCTGAGGAATGGCCGGGAGTTCAAAAACCTTCCGCGTAAACAGATGGAGGTATTCTGGGACGAGACCAAGAAGTCGGAAGGGAAGCCGTACTTGCCGGTGATGGGCGGGGCACC
>MNIJ01000121.1:0-5445 GCA_001919715.1 Acidobacteria bacterium 13_1_20CM_58_21 | reverse complement strand
CCTCGATGATTTCCATCGTTGTGTCGAGCTCCAGCGCGAGATTTGGGGAGAAGCCGACTTGGAGGTCGAGCCGGCTACCATGTTTGTTGTGGCCGCGCATACCGGCGGCGAAGTGCTGGGCGCTTTCGATGGTGACCGCCTGGTGGGATACACGCTCGCGGTGGTTGGCCTGCGTGACCGCGTTGCTTACCTCCATTCCCACATGGCCGGTGTCGACCGAGAGTACCGCGACCGCGGCGTTGGCCGCATGCTAAAGCTTTTTCAGCGCCGCCAAGCCCTGGGCCGTGGAATTCGGCTCATCCAATGGACATTTGATCCTCTGGAAGTTCGCAATGGGCACTTCAATTTGAATCGGCTTGGTGCCATCTGCCGGGAATACCATCCCAACTTGTACGGCGTCACGACCAGCCCGCTGCATCGCGGATTGGCGACCGATCGACTGCTGGTTGAATGGCATCTGGATTCTGCACGCGTCGTTGCCGCCATCGAGAATCTCGTGAAAGATCCTGTCGAGGCGCCGGCAGTCATCGAATTGCCGGCGGAACTCGAGCGCTGGCAGCGCGAAGGATCAAGAGAGGTTGGCGTCGTCCAGGCGCGCGTGCGGGAAGAGTTTACAAGATGGTTTGCCAAGGGCTACGCAGCAGTTGCTTTGCGCCCTGGGCCGGAGAACCGGGCGTATCTGCTTGCTCCCTGGAGCGACTTTTAGGAAGCTCCCTCTGCCGAGAGGTTATGAGAATACGAGAGGTCACACTGCAGGAAGTACGGATGAGGCTGGTGGCCCCCTTCGAAACCAGCATGGATCGCACCGAACTGCGTCGCATTCTGCTGGTGCAGGCAGATGTAGACGGCGTCATCGGCTGGGCCGAATGTGTCGCTGGCGAGTCCCCGTTCTACAGTCCGGAAACGGCTGACACCGCGTGGCTCATTCTTCGCGGTTTTCTTTGGCCCATGATCAACGGAAAGGAGTTCGCCACGGCCGGCGAAGTGTGGGATTTGCTCGCGCGTGTCCGTGGCCACAACATGGCCAAAGCCTCACTGGAAGCTGCCGTGTGGGATGCCGAGGCAAAACAAAAGGGCTTGCCACTCTCAAAACTCATCGGTGGCGTTCGTGAGGAGATCGCTTGTGGTGTTTCGATCGGCATCAAAGATTCGCCGGACGAGCTCGCCCTCGCCGTGCAGAAAGAGCTCGCTGCCGGTTATCAGCGCATCAAAATCAAAATCAAGCCAGGGAAGGACCTCGAGCCGGTGCGCCGCCTTCGCCAGGATTTTCCGCGCATCAAGCTGATGGTCGATGCCAACTCCGCCTACACGCTCGATGACTGGGCGCTCCTCAAGCAACTCGAAGGCTTCTACCTGATGATGATCGAACAGCCTCTCGGCTGGGACGATCTCTACAGCCACGTCGAACTGCAGAAAAAGCTGGACACCCCGATCTGCCTGGATGAGTGCATTCACACCGAGGAGCAGGCGCGCGCCGCCATCGAGCTGGGCGCCTGCAAGATCATCAACATCAAGTTGGGCCGTGTCGGCGGCCATACTGTGGCGCGGCGCATCCACGACCTCTGCCAACGGCATGGCATTCCCGTCTGGTGCGGCGGGATGCTCGAATCCGGAATCGGCCGCGCGCACAATATCGCGCTTTCGACGCTCCCAAATTTCTCGCTCGCCGGCGATGTGGCCGCCAGCAAGCGCTATTGGGAGGAAGACATCATCCTTCCTGAGGTCACCGTTTCACCACAAGGCACGATTCGCGTGCCGACTTGCCCTGGCATAGGTTTCGAACCGCGCCTCGACCGCATTGACAAACTTACCGTACGCAAAGAACGGCTGGCTTGAGCCGTGGGAGTCGGGACTTCCAGCGAACGAACGCCTAGCCGTGCCGTCCTTGCCGCATCGATCGGTGTGGTCATCATCATATGGGCAGTTAACTTCATCGCTGCGAAAATTGGGCTACGGTCTCTGCCGGCGGCGACGCTGGCATCCTTCCGTGTCGTGCTCGCTGGCATGGTGATGCTCCCTTTCTACCAGTTTTGCTCGCGTTTGCCTGCTTTTGCCGAGGCGGCCGAGAGCCGGCAGCGCAAATTTACCCTCCGCGATCTTTGGACCTTCCTCTATATGGGCTTTTTCGGCGTAATGATGAATCAAGTCTGCTTCACAGTTGGATTGCGGTACACGTCCGTCAGCCATGCCGCCGTTATTGTTGGCATGGGGCCGATCTACACGCTGATCCTCGCCACGCTTTTCAAGTTAGAGATGGCTACCTGGCGCAAAGCAATGGGCATGACCATTGCGTTCGCCGGCATTGCGGTGCTGGCATCGGAAAACGGGATTTCGGCGCACTCGCCGTCGGTGTTGGGCGACGGCATCACGATGACGGGTTCGGTCGGATTCGCGATGTACGTTGTGCTTGGTAAACGACTGGCAGGGCACTACGACCCCCTCACCATGACCGCTTTCAGCCACGTTGCGGGAGCGCTGATTGTCCTGCCAGTTGCGGTGTATCGAGCTCACACGCTCGGCTCCGCAGAGCACTGGCGCGCCATCGCCTGGACCGGCTGGGCCGCCGTGTTTTACATGGCCATCTTCAGCTCGGCAGTTGCCTACGTCTTTTACTTCTGGTTGCTGCGCTATTTGGAAGCCTCCCAACTAAGCGCCTTCACTTATCTTCTACCTGTGGTGGCAACCATTCTCGGAATTCTGTGGCTGGGAGAAAAGGGCTCGTGGAACCAAATACTCGGTGGAGTGCTCGCACTCGGCGGCGTCTATTGGATTGAATCGGGCCGTGCATCTGTCGTTAGAGTTATTGCCGCCCCGTAAACACCGCTTGCCATCGTGGTTGACCAGGTTTCTCTGCTACCAATACTATTACTTCAAATCAGCCGTGATCCCCGATGACAATCCGGCAGCGTTCATGCAGGAAGCAGGCTCGTCGAACGACCACCAGACACGGCCGTCAGCTTTCGGTAAGAGAGGTTTCTTTTCATGAGAGCCAAGCTCACCATCGCCGGGCTGTTGCTGGCCACGGTGGCCGTGGGACTCTATTGGTATTCGCAGCGCGGCATGAAACTGTCCGAAACGGATAGCATTCTGATCGGGGAGTTTTCAAACGCTGCCGGCGATTCCGTTTTTGATGGCACGCTGCGGGAGGCGCTGGGCGTCAGTCTGGCCCAGTCGCCGTCGCTGAACCTGGTTTCCGTGGAAAAAGTCCTCTATCCCCGCGACGACATTGCCAAAGGCAATCTCTCCTCGGAATACTTTTTGATTGGAGACTACGAGCAGGCCGCCACTCTCGCTCAACAGGCGCTCCGCCTCGATCCCGGCAGCGCTGCCTGGTACGAAAATCTCGCGACTGCTTACATTGCCTTGCAGCGCCTGGAAGAGGCGCAGAACATTGTGGAGCTGGCCTTTGCCCGCAAACTTGACGATCCTTCTATGCACGCGGAGCTGTATGCTTTGGCCTTCTTGCGCGGTGAGCCCGCCGCTATGGAACGAGAGATGACCTGGTCCGACGGCAAACCCGGCGGTGAAGATGCCCTCTTGGCTCTGCAGGCTGACACGGAAGCGTATGTGGGACATGTTCAGAAGGCGCGCGCGCTCTCCCGACGAGCCGTGGAGGTCGCCGAGAACTCTCAGCTCAGCGAACCGGCAGCCATCTGGCAGGGGATTGCCGCGTTGCGGGAGGCGGTATACGGTAACTTTGAGGAAGCTCAGAAGGGCGCGGATAAGGTTCTCGAGCTCGCACCGCAAAGCCGCGACGCTCAAATTCTGGCCATTCTTGTTTTGACCCGTTTGGGTGACGTGCGCCGCGTCAAAACCATGCTCGACGATCTGGCCGCGGCCAATGTGTCCAATACCGTTGTGCAATCCGCTTGGTTGCCCACCATACGCGCGCAGGCCGAGATGGTCGGCCAGAAACCTGTAAAAGCCCTCGAACTGCTCGATGTGGTAAAACCTTTTGAGCGAGGGCAGCTCATCGGAAACTTGAGCTATTCGTGCATGATCCCGGTCTACCTGCGTGCCGAGGCTTATCTCGAAGCGAGGCAGGGGCAACAGGCCGTCGCGGAGTTTCAAAAATTGATCGATAGCCGTGGAGTGGTAGGCAACTGCTGGTCCGGTGCGCTTGCCCACTTGGGCCAAGGCCGCGCGCGGGCCCTGTTTGGCTCGACGAACGCGGCGCGGATTTCCTACCAGGAATTCTTCTCACTTTGGAAAGACGCGGACGCCGGCGTTCCCATCCTCAAGTCCGCCCGTATCGAATTCGCCAAGCTGAACTAAGAACTCCTCTTTGCTCCGCAGTATTCCTCCGGCTATTCGCGGGCCGCTTTGGTTTTTCGAAACAATGTGGGGGTCAAACCAGCCGATGGTGCGCTGGTGGGAATCAATCTGCTTATCGCGCTGGGCCCAACCCGGGCCCTTCCTTCGCCTAGTAGTGTCGGGCTGCCAGGCGTCCTCTTTCGCTGAGAGTATCGACCGACGACCTGTTGTGCTTGCTCCTTCGGAACGCGCCGCGTGTAGACTGTCGGTCGCCTCAGGAACTTGGTATTGGTGGCGCGTGGTGCACTTTGATGGAACAATAGCC
Organism: Acidobacteria bacterium 13_1_20CM_58_21; assembly: GCA_001919715.1. Classification (GTDB taxonomy): domain Bacteria; phylum Acidobacteriota; class Terriglobia; order Acidiferrales; family UBA7541; genus Acidiferrum. The sequence goes on along the minus strand of MNIJ01000121.1, from coordinate 866 downwards.
CGGGCCAGTGGATAACGAACGGTTGAGGAGGCACGGCCTTGCCCGGCATTCCCTTGCGAAATGGCGGTCCGGCAGCCCGCATCGCGGTAATTCCCGGAGACGGCATCGGGGCGGAAGTCACTCCGCAAGCTGTGAAGGTGCTCCAGGCGGCGACCAGACCAGCCAGTCGGTCCATTGAATTTGTCGAGTTCGACTGGGGCGCGGACAAATACCTTCGCGAAGGCGTATCCCTGCCTTCTGGTGCGGTCGAGATGCTGCGCGATGAGTTTGACGCCATCCTCTTCGGCGCGCTGGGCGACCCGCGCGTGCCTTCCAATCAGCATGCGGCCGACATTTTGCTGGGCTTGCGCTTTAAGCTCGACCTTTACATCAACGCCAGACCTGTCGAATTGCTCCACGAGCGCCTTACGCCGTTGCGCGACCGCACCGAGAAAGACATCCGCCTGATGGTCCTCCGCGAGAACACCGAAGGCCTCTATGTGGGAGTCGGGGGCTTCTTCAAGAAAGGCACAGCGGACGAAATCGCCGTTCAGGAGGACGTGAATTCCCGCAAAGGCGTCGAGCGCATCATCCGTTACGCGTTCGAATATGCCCGTCAGAATGGGCTGAAGCGCGTCTGCATGAGCGACAAATCGAACGCCATGACCTTTGCCCACGACCTCTGGCAGCGGGTTTTTAAAGAAGTCCGCCAGGAGTATGCGAATATCGAGTCACGCCACTTGTATATCGACGCCCTGGCGATGGAGATTGTCCGCGAACCCGGCCAGTTCGACGTCATCGTGACCTGCAATCTTTTCGGCGACATCATCAGTGACCTCGGCGCGCAGCTTGCCGGTGGGCTGGGCCTTGCGCCGTCAGCCAACATT
>MNIJ01000053.1 GCA_001919715.1 Acidobacteria bacterium 13_1_20CM_58_21 | reverse complement strand
CAGCGCGATCGCCGTTTCCGAAGCAACGCAAACCCTTGGGGATGGAAACCGCATCTCGCGCAAAACCCAGACGAATCTTTTTCGCGACAGCCAGGGCCGCTTCCGCAAGGAAGTGACGCTCCCGGCGATTGGGCCTCTGGCTACATCGGGGCAGTCCAGGTCGTTTGTCATGATCAACGATCCGGTGGCGAATGCGAATTTCATCTTGCACGCCGACACAAAGACGGCCGAGCAAATGACGAAGCACTTTGGAGCGATGAAAGGCCCGGCGAACGGTGAGATGAGAGGTGTGCTCAAGGGCAAGATGGAGTACCGGCAGCAACAGGCGATTGCCAACGGTAACTTGAAAAAAGAAGAGTTGGGAACGCAGACGATTGCTGGCGTGAGCGCGCAAGGAACGCGAATTACTCACACCATTCCCGCGGGACAAATCGGAAATGAAAGACCGATTACCATGGTGTCCGAGCATTGGTATTCCAATGATTTGCAAGTGATGGTGATGAGCAAGCGGAGCGATCCGCGTTTTGGCGATAGCACCTACACGCTCACGAATATTCAACGGTCGGAGCCGAATGCGTCGCTTTTCCAAGTGCCATCGGATTACCAGGTGACGCAAGGCGGACCCGGCAGGCACGGCACGAGGGAGTTCAAGCAGGGACTACTGCCTCCATCGGACAATTAATTCACGGGATAACCATCTTCTCTCCTGAAGGCGGCGCGCCCTTTTCGCAGCAGCCCCCATCGCTGCGGGAAGGGCGTCGTCGTTTCTTGAGCATCCTTATCGGATGCGCCAAGGGTGACGAGCTCACTTTTGAGCTGGCGCGCTGGCGATGGCGCGGTCGAGGAGTTCGACGACATGGAGGACTTCCTGATGGGTATGGTGGATGTCGACGCCGACGCGGAGCTGCAACAGGCAGCCTGAGTTGGCGGTGACGATGGTTTGGGCACGAGTGGATTTGACGTGTCGCATTTTCTCGGCGAGCAATTCGAGAGATGTTTCTGTTTGTGTGCCGTTGTAGACTCCGGCGGAGCCGCAGCAGATTTCCGAATAGGGCAATTCCACAAACTCGAGATCGGGGATGGCGCGTAGGAGTATGCGCGGTGCCTCGCGAATTTGTTGGCCGTGAAGAAGATGGCAGGAATCCTGGTATGTGACGCGGAGTGGAAGAGACTTTAATTTCGCGGTGAGACCGAGAGCGGCTAGAAACTCAGTGACATCGCGTGTCTTGGCGGCAAATTGGCGGGCCGGAGTGTGCTCAGCCTCGTCCGTCGAAAAGAGATGATCGTATTCCTTGAGCATGGAACCGCAGCCAGCTGCGTTGGTGATGATGGCGTCGAAGTCTTTGCGAAGAAATGTGGAGAGATTCTTTCGAGCGAGATCGCGGGCACCATCGCGAACGCGCGCATGCGCAGCCAGCGCGCCGCAGCAAAGCTGGTCCTTTGGGATGACCACTTCGCAGCCGTTGGCGGCGAGGACGCGGACGGTGGCTGCGTTGCGCTGAGAAAAAGTGACGTTGGCTACGCAGCCCGAGAAGAGGCAACGCGGGCGCGGCGCGGACCGACGGCAGGAAACGTCCAGCCGGGGCAGCGAAAGAAAAAACAGTCGTCGATGCGCGGGAGGAGACGTTCGCGCTCGGCCACACCAAGAAGTTTCAAGACACCAATACTGCGCGCCATGCCCTGCAAACCGGAGCGTTGATAGAAACGCAAAACGCGTGCGGCGTCGATGATGCGATGGGGATCGGGCAGCAGGTGCCGGAAAACAAAGTTGCGCGCGACGCTGGCAAGCCAGGAGCGGGGATAGGCGCGCTCGATGCGGGCGTGCTCGACCAGGTCTCCATATTCGACTCCGGTAAAGGACGGAAGACGGGCCGAGGAGTTTTTCGAATTCGCGAACAAAGCCAGAGATCATAGGGCGGAGGGTTTAGTCGCACTTTGCACTATAGTGAGATTTCCAGGATGCGCGCAACGCCAAGTTATGGCGGGAGCGCGGGGGTGTGTTAGTGTAATTTCCTCAACGTTGCAAAGAGGATGGGATGCCAAAACCGAAAGTGTTTGCGACCCACGGCTTGTTCGACGCAGCCCGTCAAATTCTTCAAAAAAGCTGCGAGGTGCAATACTGGACAAAACCGGGACGTCCGCCACGGGAAGAAGTTTTGCAGCAGGTGAAGGAAAAGGAGGGGCTGATTTGCCTGCTGACCGATAAAGTAGACGAGGACCTGCTGAGAGAGGCGCCGAACCTGCGCATAGCAGCAAATGTAGCGGTAGGATTTGACAATATCGACGTGGCGGCGTGCACGAAGCGAAGTGTGGCGGCGACGAACACGCCGGGCGTGCTGGATGAAACAACGGCTGATTTTGCATGGACCCTGCTAATGGCGGTGGCGCGGCGGCTGAGCGAAGCCGAAGCGTTGGCGCGTTCGGGAAATTGGAAAAACTGGGACCTGGATCAACTGGTGGGGACCGATGTGTGGGGGAAGACGCTGGGCATTGTGGGATTCGGGCGGATTGGACGAGCGGTGGCGCGGCGCGCAAGCGGTTTCCAGATGAAGGTGATTTACACGGATGCGGTGCGCCCGGCAGAAGAGTTGGAGAAAGAGTTGAAGGTGGAATTTCGGGGAATGAATGCACTGCTGGCGGAGTCCGACTTTATCAGCGTGCATGTGCCACTACTGCCGGAGACGCGGGGATTGTTCGACTTGCCGAAATTCCACCGCATGAAGCCAACGGCGTTCCTGATCAACACTTCGCGGGGGCCGGTCGTGGATGAGGCGGCGCTGGTGGCCGCGCTGGAGAGCGGGAAAATTGCGGGTGCGGGGCTGGATGTTTACGAGAACGAGCCGTTCATTCATCCCGGGCTGAAACGTGCCAACGTGGTGCTCGCGCCGCACATCGCTTCGGCGTCACTGGAGACGCGAACGAAAATGGCGTGCATCGCGGCGGAAAACGTCGTCGCGCTTTTCACGGGACAACGGCCGCCGAACGTTTTGAATCCAGAAGTTCTGAAGGCATCTTGACGAATTTCCAGACAGACCTCGCATGCCGCAACTGAAGCAGATCGCCCAGCAGATTTTCCACGAGACACTGGCCGCGATCGATATTCCTGCGACCATGCAGCGGAAGTTGCGGCGTAAGGGAGCGTTGCTGGTGTGCGGCGAAACGAGAATCGACCTGGGCGATTTCGAAAAACTGCGCGTGGTGGCGATCGGGAAAGCGGCGCATGCCATGGTGGATGGGCTGGCGCTGGTGCTGGCTCCTTTTGTGAGACTTAAGGGGGTGGTATCCGCGCCGACGGCGGCGCGAAGGCCATTGGTAGGAATGAAGTACTTCGTGGCTGGACATCCGGTGCCGAACGCCGAGAGCTGGAAGGCAGCGGAGGCGATTTTAGCGCTGCTGGAAGGTTGCGATGAGAAGACCCTGGTTTTTTTTCTTCTATCGGGAGGTGGATCGGCTCTCGTGGAGTTGCCTCTGGACCCATCGCAGACGCTCGAAGACGTACAGCAGATGCATCGGGCGTTGGTGACTTGCGGCGCCCCAATCGAAGCAATCAATTCGGTCCGGAAACACATCTCGGCGGTGAAAGGCGGCCGGCTCGCGGCGGCGGCCCATAACGCAACGAAAGTCACGCTGGCGGTAAGCGATGTTCCGGTGGGGAAGCGGTCGGCGCTGGCGTCCGGGCCGACTCTGCCTGACCCGACCACGGTTGCGGATGCCAAGCGCATCATTGCCGCGCATTCCCTGCATGGCAAATTTCCAGCCGCATTGCGACGCTGGCTTGACGAGGGGAAGATGCCGGAGACACCGAAAGCCGATGCCGCCGCATTTCGAAACTCACACTTTATGCTGCTGCTGGGGATGGATGACCTGTTTCATCCAGCGCATCACGCGGCCGAGGCGAAAGGATTTATCGCCTGCTGCGACAACACAACCGATGACTGGCCGGTGGAGAAAGCGGCGGACCATCTACTGCAACAGTTGGAGGAACTGCAGAAGGAGCACACGGCACAACGCGTGGCACTGATTGCGGATGGGGAGGTGAGTTCACCGGTGACTGGAAACGGGATCGGAGGCAGGAATTCAGCTTTCGTGCTGGCATGTGTGGAGAAAATCGCAGGAAAGAAAATTGCGGTACTTAGCGCCGGAACCGATGGGATCGATGGCAATAGCTCCGCTGCCGGAGCAGTGGCGGACGGACAGACTTTGACGCGTGCGCGCTCGATGGGATTGGAGGCCACGGAGGCGTTCCGGCGGAGCGACGCATTCACGTTTTTTTCCAAGCTGGAGGATGCGATTTTTACCGGGCCGACGGGGAACAATCTTCGTGATCTGCGGATATTGATTGCTGAGCCTTAGGAAGATGAATTTGAAAAAAGATTTGACCCGGAGAGCCTGGCGGTCACAGAGAAGAGATGGCGGACTGAAGTCCAGCCCTGCACATAATCCCGACACGAGAACTTCGGCCCCTTATTGTTTCGGAGGAGGGAGGCGCTTGTCCATGGACTTGAGACGCTCGCTCATGTCCTGAAGCAGGTGCTCGAGTTTGTCGAGCCGTTGTTCTGTCGTGAGTTTTTCACCGCCAGCCTCGGCCGATTCTTCGTCCGCATCTCCGGAACCGACACTGGCGCCTTGCTTTCCATCTGCGGGTTTCTTTAGACGTGCGATCTGTCCTTTGATCATGGGTGCCATTTCGATGCTGAGGTCGTCGTTCTTTAACAGGGCTTCCAGGGCGGGAATGGCACTGGCATCGCCACGCCCGCCGAGCGCATAGATGGCGGCCATACGAACGCGGAAATGCGGTTCGGTGAGATAGGCCGCAATTTGTTTGGTGATGTGCTGATTGTCCTTCTGCAGATGCGCGAGGCTGTTGATAGCCGCAGTGCGCGAATCGATGGGCTTACCGGCGGCAGACCACTGCAAAAGAAGCGGCACCGCCTTATCGTCTCCCAGCGAGCCGAGCGAGCGAAGAGCGGCGTTACGGAGGAAGCCGTCCGGCGAATCGGAGGCGACGGCGGCGCCGAGCGTGGCGAACGCGTTGGGCTCCTTAAGTCGGCCAAGTGCCTGCAATGCGGCGGCGCGAGTACGATAGGAATCGTCCTGGTTGGCGACGGAATTGAGCTTCGCCGCCACGGTCGTGTCGTCTTTGAAATTGCCGAGGGCACTGACGACGCGATTGCGGACCCAAGGCCCATCCTGCGAGTCTAGCGCAGCGAGGAGCAGCTTCGATGCGGAAGCGGCGCCCAACTGGCCGAGTGTGTCGGCGGCGGTGGCGCGAACCCCCCAGGCTTTATCGTTGCGCAGGATATCTCCGAGGACAGCAACGACTTCGTCGTCGTTCTTCATCTTGCCAAGCGCAACGACCGCATCAGCACGATCGGCAAGATCCGTGGCGTTCTTCACTTGATACAGCCACTCTTTCTTTTCTTTGTGTAATTCAGCGGACTTGAGGATGTGACCGCCTTTATCGAAGAGAACCATCAGGGGAGCAGATTCTGCAGACAAGGGAAAAGTCTGCTTGTCCTTCGAAACGGTGAAGTTGTAGAGCTTGGGCCCCGACCCTGTGGTGATTTCGACCTCAACAGGGACGCGAAAGAGGCCCACACGGCCTTCGACCTTTTGGATCTGTGTGACGGTAAGCATCACTTGGTGCTTTTCCCCGTCGTAGGTGTAGCTCAAGTCAAATTTCGGCGCGCCTGCGCCGTAGAGCCACTGACTGAAGAATTGGTCAACGTTGACATGGGCAGATTCTTCAATGGCCTTGGCAAGATCGGCGGTCACTACGCTCTTGCCGCGATTTACGTCTAGATAGTACTTAAGGCCGCGGTAAAAAGCATCTTCGCCAATCTGCTGGCGAAGCATGTAGAGGACCCAGCCTGCCTTATTGTAGGCGTTGCCATCAAATTCGCTGGAATCGTCGAAGTCGTGCCGCACGATCGGCTTGTTCCACAGACTATTGCTTTCGAACCACTCGCGCGCGTTGTTCCAGCGCTCGTAGTCGGCCTGATCCTTGCCGTAGTGCGCTTCCGTCCAAACTGCTTCCAGGAACGTGGCGAAACCCTCGTTGAGCCAGATGTCACCCCAGTCCTTGCAGGTGACGAGATCGCCGAACCATTGGTGACCGAGTTCGTGAGAGATCAAGTCGTCTTCACCGGTGAAGTACTCGGGAGCGAGCTTGGGATGAACCAGAGAACTGCTGTTGTTGGTGGTGGCACTCGAATTCTCCATGCCGCCGGCGACGAAATCATCCACCATGACTTGCGCGTATTTTTCCCAGGGATAGTCGACGCCGAATTTCTTGCTGAACAGCTCCATCATTGCAGGCGTGCGACCATAGTTGAGGGGGAGGCGGTCGCCGCGTCCCTTTGGCGCGTAATAGGTGACAGGAATGCCGTGCCAGGTATCTCTTACTTCGTCGAATTCACCGGCCACCACGGTGATGAGGTAGGTCGAGCTGGGGACGGATTCTTTCCAATACCAGGTTTTTAGGCCCTTACCGGCTTCGCTGACGTTCATAAGTTTGCCGTTCGAAACGGTAATCCAGGAAGCGGGCACCGTGAGAATGGTTTCGGTCGTGAGCCGATCGTTGGGGTAGTCATAGGTCGGGAGGTAGTAGCGGGTGTCTTCGGATTCTCCTTGAGTCCAAATCTGCCTCGGGCGGTCCGGGTAATCCTTGTCCGGCAGGATGAAGTACATGCCTTTGGCGGGTTTACCTTCATAGCGGATGGCGATTTCGAATTTGTCTCCGGCTTTGGCGGCCGCCGGCAGGGGAACAATCAGCTTGTCGGCGGAGGTTTCAAATTTTATGGCCGCTCTGTTGAGCGTCACGCTTTGGATGGTGAGGCCGACAGAGTCGAAAAAGACTTTCGTGGAGCCGCCCCGAAGAATAGAAAGCCAGTGCGTAACTTCACCGAGAACTCTTTTCTGGTCAAGGTCGAACCGCAGGGCGATCTTGGAATGCTGCAAATCATAGTCGCGGCTGCGCGCGTAAGGCTCATCGGCGCGGAGTTGCGCCGCGGGGATGAAAATCGCCAGCAACGCCGCGAGCGCAAGAACCGCCGGGCGATTGCGATGGGGATTGGCGTTCGAAAGGGGTTCCTTGATCATTCAGCTTTGCTCCTGTAAACCGTGTGTCCTGCCCCCTCCAGCACGGCGATGACGCCCGACAGAGTTTCGGAAGCGACGAGCAGGTAATCCGTGTCAAAAGTCGAAACGGCAAACAAACTGATTTTTGCTTCAGCGAGAGGCGTGGCGAGCGAAGCAAGGATGCCGATTTCCGACAAGACGAAGGGTCCATGAACTCTCAAGACGCGCCAGCCGCGCTCGGACTGAACGCCGAGGGGGACGACAGAGAGTTCGGTGACAACGGAAAGTTCATCTCCGGTGCGAGTAACGGAAAAGAATGGACCTTGAGTCGCCCAGGCAGGGATGGGCGAATCGGCGGCGAGCCGGGAAATGGCGAAGCTCCCGGGCAGCAAACTGAGTTCAAGGTAACGGGTTGCGGGGGCCATTGAGGGCTAGAGCAGGCTCCTGACAAGGCCACCGTCGACGGCGATGGAGGCGCCGTTCATGTAGCTGGCGCGCTCCGAAGCGAGGAAGGCGACGACTGCGGCAAATTCCTGCGGTGTGCCAAGACGGCCAGCGGGGATTTCGCGTTCCCAACCGGCAAAAACGTCTTCGGTCTTGCAGCCCGTGCGCGCGGAGATCGAGGAGGCGAGGCCATCGAGGCGAGCGGTGCGCGTGTAGCCCGGGCAAACATTGTTCACGGTTATGCCGTCAGCGGCATATTCATTCGCCAGAGTGCGCGCCAAGCCGACGACGGCGGCGCGAATCGAATTCGAAAGCAATAGGCCGTCCACGGGCTGCTTGACCGCGGACGAGGTGATGGTAATCAGGCGTCCCCACTTGTTTCTCTGCATGCGCGGCAGAGTTTCCCTGGCGAAAAAGATGGTGCTCATCAGAAGTTGGTCGAAGGCGGAGCGCCAGTCTTCCGGCTTTGTGCTCTTAAACGATTTAGACGGGGGGCCGCCGCAATTGGTAACGCAGATGTCTATGCGGCCGAAGCGGGCCTCGACGGCAGCGACAAAGGCAGCAACTGCTTCCGAATCAGTCACATCCAGCGCCTGATGGAGAACCTGGTGGCCCGTCGTCTTCTGAATGTGTGCAGCCGTCTCGGCCAGGGTGCTCGCAGTGCGTGCGCAGATGGCCAGGTGCGCTCCTTCGCGGGATAGTTCTTCTGCCGCCGCGCGGCCAAGTCCTTTGCTGGCCGCCGCGACGATGGCTACGCGGCCTGTGAGCCCAAGGTCCATTCCGGCACCCTATTCAAAACTTCAATCGTCTCGCGAAACGCGGAATGCGTCAATCATGCGGTTCGCAGAATGCATTCCGCCCCGGTTCAGTCGAGCGAAGCGCGTGGCCAAGGATTTTGTTTGCCTAGCGGGGAGCGCGGCACTAAGATGCAGACAATTGCCAGCGTGTGGAGGTGCTTATGCAAACCAAGTGGTTGAGTGGCGCTCTATTTCTGCTGGGCTGCTCAGCAGGTCCCCTATTCGGGCAGCAGATCGGTAAGTTTGTTCCGATTCAGGCGGGTTCGGAAGTGGACCACGCGTTGACGGAGATTAACGCGGCGACGGATGCGGCCCAAAAGCTTGCCCTGATCGAAAAGTTCGCGGCGGGGCCAGGCAGCGAGGGCGACTATCCACTGGTAGCGGATGGTCTCTTTGTGGATTACTACATCGGGCAGAAAAATTACAACAAGGCATTTGAATACGGCGACAAACTTTTCGCACTCGATCCTGATAGTTTTCAGAATGCCCTGAACATGATCCGCGCGGCTTCGGAAAAAGGCGACGTGGACCGGCTGATTTCCTATGGAGAGAAGGCGCAAGGGATCTTGAAGCGATATAAGGATGCGCCTGCTCCGAATGGGACGATGGCTTCCGATTCGGAACGGCAAAAGGCACAGACACTGGAAAACAACAAGGATGGCATCGCGTACATTCAGCAAGCGGTTTTCAGCGGAGCCTATCAGGCCAAGGATCCGGCCAAGCGTGCGGGGCTCCTGACGCGGTTCGCGCAGATTTTCCCGGATTCGCCTTACGTGAATCAGGCGCTCGGCGTGGCAGCCACGGCCTACCAGCAGGCTCAGAACGCCCCAAAGATGCTGGAAGTAGCGAATGGACTTCTGGCAAAGGATCCGAACAATCTGGGGATGTTGCTGTTGTTTTCCGATTATTACAGCGAGAAAGGCGAGCAGCTCGATAAAGCCGAAGCGTATGCGAAGAAGGCGGTCGCGGTTCTGCAGACCGCGGAGAAACCGGAAGGCGTGACGGACGAACAGTGGGCCCAGCAGAAGGCTTTGCAAAAGGGCCTCGCGCTCAGTTCGCTGGGGCAAGTGAACATTCAGAAGAAAGACAACGCCCAGGCGGCGGAAAATCTGAAAGCGGCGGCGCCGCTGGTGAAGCCAGATGACGGGAGCTACGCGCGAAACCAGTATCGTTTGGGGTTTGCGCTGCTGAATCTGAAGAGAAACGCCGAGGCCAAGGAGGCGTTCACGCAAGCGGCCTCGGTGAACAGTCCCTATAAAGCGTTGGCACAGGAGAAGTTAAGGGCTAGCGGGGCGGCGCCGGCGCGGCAAAAAACGCCTTAGAGGCGTTCTCCGAACCGCCGGTCGTGGCGCCAGCATCTAATCGGGGAGGTTAGAATTGGTAAACAGTCTGGTTCTAAGGGGTGACATCCATGGCCGAGATAGCGATGTTTGGCGCGGGGTGCTTTTGGGGTGTGGAGGCGACGTTTCAGCGCGTCCCGGGTGTGATTGACACCGCCGTAGGTTACAGTGGCGGGAACATGCCGAATCCGACTTACAAAGACGTTTGCACGGATGAAACGGGGCATGCGGAAGTGGTGCAGGTCACGTTCGATCCGGCAAAGGTAAGTTACGAACAGTTGCTCGACATTTTCTGGCAGGCTCACGACCCGACACAAGTGAGCCGGCAGGGTCCGGACTTCGGCACTCAGTATCGCACGGCGATTTTCTTTCATTCGCCGGAGCAGGAAGCGGCGGCAAAGAAATCACGCGCAGCACTCGATGCCAGCGGCAAATTCAAGCGGCCAATCGCGACGGAGATCACCCAGGCGAGCACGTTCTATCCTGCTGAAGAGTACCACCAGAAATATCTGCAGAAGCGCGGCGTGGCGTCCTGCCACTTTTGAAGCCTGAGAGCACCAGAACTATGGCGTTTTGCCACGATATTCTTTGCTGCGATTCTCTACGAGCAGTCGCATGAATTTCGATCCCGCTCACTAAATCGTTTCCGTGTCGTAGAAAGAATACGCAGGAAAGTAGCAAAAAGTCTGATGTGCCGCCTCACCTTAAGGCAAAGGATTAAGATCACCCAACCGACGCTCTGACATCCCCCATCAACGTCTCACGCGGATACTTCGGAAACGGTGCACATTCTCATCATGTTTCCGAGACAGATAGTCGCTCGCCCCTCTTTCAATGATGCCGTCGGTAATCGACGCGGTTTTCAGGCGAACAGAACGCCGATTCGACGAAGCCGTGGGTCTGAAGAATCGCGCTCCAAAATGCCGCGCTCCGTCCACACAGCAAAGTATTTGCCATCGGGGGAGAAATGCACCTCTGGCGTTCCCCCGCACTGAGGCGCAAAGAGCGTTAGCTTAATGTCCTCGGCAACCATAAAGGGCCGTTTTGCTTGTTGTGCGGAGACGCTCGAACACATGAACGCAACCACTAAGACGACGCTTGAAAACAGTTTCGCTTGACGAGAGAGCATTCTTTTTCTATGTGAGCGTGGAGGGCCGCACTCCTGGAATCACCCCACGCGTGCAGCCAGGCACGGCCAAAAAACTATCTTGAGCCCAAGCTGCATGGACCGCGGCCCACCCATCTGGTAGAGCGGGCTCAGAATGCCCAGTGAATTCGCCAGCGAGCTGAACGGTTGTCCGAACGTGCATCCAACGCTGCCACCAGGAAGACCCGCCGGCACGCAGTAGAAAGGAAAAATGGCTCCAAAATTCGGATGATTGAAGATGTTGAAGGCCTCGGCGCGGAATTGGAGTCTCATCCGCTCGTGAATCGGAAACTCCCGCCGGAGGGCGAAATCCATCTGCCACGCCCCAAAACCCCTCACCAAGTTCCGCGGTGCGTTGCCTGCGCCTACGGCCTCGAAAAGCGTTGGATGTAGAAGCCATCGAACAGAAATCCTATTAAGGCAAAGACACCTATGCTTTAATAGGAACACCGCTTATTAAAGGGAGCTTGAATACATCGGTGCCCAACGAGAAAAGCTCAAGGCTAGGCAGCTATATGTCGACAACGACCGCCGGAGAAACAGTAGGGGCATTCGTACCTCCACCTTTGCCCCCAGAGCCTCCCCTCGATCTTGGCGGTCTTTACCAAAATCTTGACCGAGCAAATCAAGCGCTCGGACGGCTACATGGTCTGACGACGCTCCTGCCGGATACAGGACTCTTTTTGTACCTTTATGTCCGCAAAGAAGCGCTTCTTTCCTCGCAGATAGAAGGCACCAAATCTTCGTTCTCAGATTTGCTTCTCTTTGAAAATGAAGCAGTGCCCGGTGTGCCCATCGATGACGTTGAAGAGGTTTCGAACTACGTCGCTGCCATGCAACATGGGCTCCGCCGTATCAAGGGAGGTTTTCCTCTTTCGCTGCGCTTAGTCCGAGAAATCCACGCAATATTGCTTCGGGGTGGACGCGGAGCGGACAAGACTCCGAGCGAATTTCGCCGCTCACAAAATTGGATTGGCGGCAGCCGCCCAGGCAATGCGGCATTCGTGCCACCTCCCCCAGAACGAATGATGGAATGTCTCGACAGCTTTGAACATTTTCTTCACGACGAAAAACACAATCTGCCCGTTCTCGTTGAGGCTGGACTCATCCATGTACAGTTCGAAACGATCCATCCCTTTCTTGATGGCAATGGACGGCTCGGACGTTTACTGATTACGTTGTTTCTTTGCGCTAAGGGTGCTTTGCGTGAGCCGCTTCTCTATTTGAGTCTTTTCTTCAAGGCCCATCGTCAACGCTACTACGAACTGCTTCAGCGAGTCCGCACCGAGGGGGTTTGGGAGGAATGGCTCGAGTTTTTTCTGGAAGGCACGGAGACTACGGCGCGTCAGGCAACGGATGCAGCTGTTCAAATTCTCCATCTCTTCGAAGCGGACCGGAAGAAGATTCAGTTGCCTTTGCTGCACCCGCTGACCAAGATCGGTCCCGCAGCAAAGGATCGCAAACTCTCTATACCCACAGTCACCAGTGCTCTCGAAACACTAACCAAACTCAAAATTGCTAGGGAATCGACCGGTAAACGTAGAGACCGCCTGTTTGCCTATCCTCGGTACTTACATATCCTAAGTGAAGGAACTGAGCCGCTGAGGAATCATTGAGGTCAATGACTATTTATATCGATGACAGCGGTACGCGCCCTGAGAATGCAGTGGCTGTTGCCGCCGGATGGATGGCGGATACGGATAGTTGGGTAGATTTTCAAGCCGATTGGGACAAAGCCCGCGATATTGATGGAGACAAATTTGATTCGATGCACATGGCTGAATTTGTGTTTGGTCGAAGGGGGACGGAATTCGAAGGATGGTCTCTTGAGAAAAAACAACGAATCTCAGCTAGGCTCCGAGGCATGATTGATACGTGGCGTCAAAAAGAAAAAGTAACCGAATCAATCGAGCACATCTTCGACTGGATGGACCCTGGCGATCCGCGTCGCAAGGAAATAGGAGCTGTGTTTGGACCTGCCGAAGGCGAACCGGAGGCCCTTCGTTGCTATGGCCTAGGCAAGGGCGGCTTCTCGTTTAAGCCAAAGAAGAATCTCGCACCGCTTCAGGCAGCAGACATGCTCGCGTGGCTAACGTATCAATGGCTTCTGAACGAATGCGAGGGCAAGAAACTAAATCCTATTGCGACGGAATCGTTTAGAGACTTCTACCTGCACCGTAACAAGACATTCCTGGAAGGCGGAGACAACAAGAGGGCCGACCTGGCTGATTGGGTGAGAATGAAAGGCTTTGCAATCTCATGAAACTAAGCACCGCATGAGTTACTTTT
>MNIJ01000094.1:409-16945 GCA_001919715.1 Acidobacteria bacterium 13_1_20CM_58_21 | reverse complement strand
TGAAGCCCGACGACAAGTCCCACAAATCCAGCGCCACGTTTGAGTACACGGTGAAAAAGGGCAAAGATCAAATCATGCAGTTCAAGGAAACTTCCGAAGAGATGAGGCAGACTGGCGACCAAGTCACCCTGGAGCGCCTCCTGCCACTCGCAACCCTGTCACCCGGGAAGTACAGTCTTGAAGTGAATGCCACGGACACGCTTTCGCGTCAGACGATTTCGCGCACGGCAGAGTTCACGGTGAAAGCACCGCAGGAAACCAAGACGGCGGCCAATGCTACACCAGGGAGGTAAGGCAAAGTGAAACAGGAACGGCTCCGAATCCTGGGGGTCCTGGTCCTGACCGCCATGGTATCGTCCTTCGCGGCGATTCCGGCGGGCGCGCAAGCGAAGCCTGTCCCGGGCAAGCTTGCCGGAGTGGTGCGCGACGCTGCGGGTACGCCGCAGATGGGCGCGAGCGTGGAGTTGGTTTCTGAAGCCGTGGGAGTGGCGGCCAGCCACGGCCTCTTGACGAATACCCAAGGAATGTTCCGGGGCGAGAAGCTGGCGCCCGGGTTTTACACCATCCGCGTGACTCTTGCCGGTTTTCTTCCCACCCTTGAAAAACACATCCGTGTCACTTCGAATCTGACGACCGTCGTGCGCATAGAACTGGAATCCATGTTTGCGTCGCTCGACGAGTTGCGGCGCATGCCGGCGAACGGCACGGCGCAAGTTGACGATTGGAAATGGGTGTTGCGGTCCGCTTCGGCGATGCGTCCGGTTCTCGAATGGGTGGACGGCGACACGTTGAGTGTCTCGAAGATTGGCGGCGATTCCGGCAGGCCTCGTGCGCCTAGAATGCAGATGGAATTCACCGATGGCGCGCGGCGACCCAGTTCGGCTTCGACGATTGCTTCTTCACCCGCTACCGCCGTGGCCTACGACCAGAAGTTGGGGGGCACGAACAGAATGATCCTGGCGGGCCAGGTGAACTACGACGGTGATGCCCCAGCCGGCGGCATCGCCACCGTGTGGCTCCCAACCGGAACCCTCGGTGCCGGCCCGCACACGGCGTTGGTCCTGCGCGAAGCCAAGCTGGGACCCGTGGGACGTACTTTTAGGGGTGTGCGCTTTGATCAGGGCGGCGCCATGGCGCTCGGAGATCGCACCGTTCTGAAGTATGGCGGCGAATATGTTTTGGTGGGACTGGGAGCTGCGGCTTCCTCGCTCCGTCCACGCGCAGATTTGAATGTGCGCCTCACCGATGATTGGAACGCCGATGTTGTTTTCGCTTCCATGCCGAATGGACCGGGTCCACTCGAAGCGAATGACCGACAGCCGGGCGGAGCGCTGGCGGCGGTTCTCGATGAGCTGGATGGCTTCCCCTCTCTGCTTTGGCGGCAGGGCCATCCCGTTTTGCAGAACGGTTTGCACGAAGAGATTTCTGCGGAACGAAAGGTCAACAACCGCGGGAAGCTGCAAATTGCAGGCTTCCACGATGACAACCGCCACGTGGCGGTCTTCGGCCGGGGCAACGATCTGCCCGCCGCCGATTATTTTCAGGATTATTTTTCTGCTGGCTTTGCTTATGACGGCGGCTCTTCGAGCAGTTGGGGCACGCGCGTGGCATTTCGCGAAAAGCTCGACGACGACGTGGAATTGACTGCGGTTTATTCTTTCGGTGGTGCTTTGACGCCTGCAGACGACGCCGACGGTCTGCTGCGCGATGCCCTACGCACCGCTCAGCGCCATACCTTGGGGGCGGGAATTTCCGCCAGGGTTCCGCGGCTCGGCACCAAGGTCCGGGCCGGATATAAATGGGTGAGCGGCATCACCGTCTCCTCAGTAGACGGCTATGGAGAGTCTCTCTTCCAGATGGACCCCTACCTGCATCTGATGTTCCGCCAGCCGCTGCCCAAGTTTGCCTTGGGGCGATGGGAGGCTATTGCGGATTGCAACAATCTCCTGGCCCAGGGTTATGTCTCCACTGGCAGCAGGGATGGCCGAGTTGTTTTGGTACCAGCGTTCCGGACATTTCGGGGTGGACTCAGCGTTCAGTTCTAGGAATTACGGGGTTATCGAAAGCTGTATTTGTCCTTCCATAAACAGGATGATGCGGCGCAGTCCAGCCGTCCGCGATGATATGCTGTTGAATATAAAAGGGTTTCGCGGATGCGCATCTTCCAAACAATGGACTTTGGGTTGCACTTAGTTTCTTGAGGCAGGGTGTAACCCTGCCCGATCGAGCTATGAGGCAAAATCTTCGAGTCAGCCTTGGAGCGGTCGTGCTGGCGCTGGCCACACTCGCCGCGGTAATTTTTGCCTTGATCAACTTCGACCAGCGCAGCCGCTTCGAGGTGGTGTACGACGGCGTGGCCTGGCTCGATACCGATCATGGAATCGAGGCCAGCCGGATTGCTCCCTATTCTCCTGCCACCAGGGCTGGAATTCGTCCTGGCGACGTCCTTCTGGCGATCAATAGTGCTGCGCTCAGTCGAGCGGCGGAAGTGGCGCGGCGTCTCGACCGTGCGGGGCTGTGGACCCAGGTGCACTACAAACTTTCGCGCGGGGGCCAGGAATTCGAAACCCCGCTGCTCACCGGGCCCGCGGAAAAGCCTCTGGCAACCGAGAATTACTTGCGCATCGTGGGCCTGCTCTATCTGTTCATCGGCTTGTTCATTTTCATCCGCCGCTGGAACGCCCCTCGCGCCGTGCACTTTTACGTTTTTTGCCTAGTCTCTTTCATTCTTTGGTCGTTTCATTTCAGCGGCAAGCTGGACACTTTTGACTGGGAAGTATATTGGTCGGAGATCGTCGCTCGACTGCTCGCTCCCGCTTTGCTGCTGCACTTCGCGTTGGTCTTCCCGGGGCGCTCGGAAACAACCATTCGCTCGTCGGCCAAGCTCTTGGCCGTGTACTTCCTGCCTGTCGCCCTGCTTTTGATTCATGTGAACGCGGCCTTGAAGGTCTCGGGTTTTGTGCCCTGGCTGGGTGCCTACCTGCTGCTCATCAAAATCGAATTTAGCTATCTGGCCGTCTGCTTCCTGGCTGCCGGGCTTGTTTTCTACCGCAACTTCCGCGAAGCGCCGTCCGGTGTTCTCCGCCAGCAATTGAAATGGCTCACTGGTGGAACGCTGGCGGGCACCCTGCCCGTTTCCTTGCTCTATATCGCTCCTTTGGTGTTGGGAGTGGCCTTGCGGCCGTGGATGCAGTTCGCAGTATTGAGCTTGGTGCTGATCCCGCTGTGTTTCGGATACGCCATTGTCCGTTATCGCTTGATGGACGTGGACATCATCTTCAAGCGTGGCTTGGCGTACACGGCGGCGACTGCCGCTGTCGCAACCGTCTATTTTGCTCTCGTGGCCCTGATCACGTCTCTCTTCCATGCGCAGACCACTGGCCCGGTCGGCGGCATGATCGCCATCGTTATAGCCGCGTTCTTGTTCCAGCCGTTCCGCGAACGGATTCAGGCCCGGCTCGACCGCTTTTTCTACCGCGACCGGCTCGATTACCGCCGCACGCTGATCGAGTTCGGGCGCACGCTGACGAACGAAGTGCGTATTGACCCCATGCTGGGCTCGGTCATGGACCGCATCTCCCAAACGTTATTGGTTGACCGGCTGGCGATTTTTGTGGAGAACGCCGTCGAACCCGGCCACATGCTCGTTGCCGGTTCCATGGGTGTGCGCCTCAGCCAGTCTTTGGATCTTAGTTTCCTCGAGCCGGCCCGGCCCGAGTTTGCCCGTGGGGCGCTCTTTTTCGAGTCGCCCCGCGCGGCAAGAGGTGTTAGTGACTCCGTTCGGCTCACGCTCGAGCAGCTGGACCTCAACTACTATGTTCCCTGCCGCATCCGCGAGCACACCGTGGCGGTTCTCGGCCTCGGCAAGACCGTGGATGGAGATTTTCTGTCCAGCGATGACGTCGAGCTGGTCGAGACCATCGCCGGTTACGTGGCCGTGGCTCTCGACAACGCCCAGCTGTACAGCTCGCTCGAACAAAAGGCGCTCGAAATCGCCCGCCTCAAGGACTTCAGCGAAAACATCGTGGAATCCCTGAACGTGGGGGTGCTCTCGGTGGACCTCGAAGGGATTGTCGAATCCTGGAACACGCGCATGGAGCAGCTCTTCGGGGTGACGCGCCAGGAATCCGTTGGACGGCAGCTCAGTTCGCTGCTGCCGGAAGAACTGGCGCGCGAAATCGATGCGCGCGGTGACCAGGAACAGATTACCGGCATCTATAAACAGAGGCTCCACCATCAAGGGAAGTCGCTGACCTTAAACGTTTCCATTACTCCCCTGGTGAGCAAATCGAATGAGCGCATCGGTCGTCTGCTGCTGTTCGATGATGTGACCCAGCGCGAGCGCCTGGAAGAGCAGATGTCGCAAACGGAGAAGTTGACCTCGCTTGGGCTTCTGGCTGCCGGTGTGGCGCACGAAGTGAATACGCCGCTGGCGGTCATCTCCAACTACATACAGATGCTGGCGCGCCAGATGCCGGATGGCGACCCGCGCCAGTCCATCATTGACAAAATCGTCAAGCAGACCTTCCGCGCCAGCGAAATTGTCAACAATCTGCTCAATTTTTCACGGACGGGTGCAGCCGAAGCCGCGGATATTGATGTAAACCGTGTCGTCGAAGAGACCTTGTCGCTGGTGGCCCACCCCCTCAAGGCCTCGCAGATTCAGGTGGTGAAGCAGCTCGGCGAACCGTTGCCGGCCGTTCGCGGATCAGCTAACAAGCTGCAGCAGGTCTTCTTGAACCTTTTCTTGAACGCGCGTGACGCCATGCCCGGCGGGGGAATGCTGGCCGTCCGCACCGCGGCGCATAACGGCAGCGTGGAAATCGAAGTGGCGGATACCGGCGCCGGGATTGCCCGCGAACACATCCATCGCATCTTTGACCCGTTCTTCACCACCAAAGCCAGCGGGCGTGGCACCGGCCTGGGACTCTCCGTGAGTTACGGCATCATCAAGGAACACTCCGGGAAAATCGATGTGCGCTCGACGCCTGGCAAAGGTACATCGTTCCACGTGGAGTTCCCGGCGGTCCGGAAAGCGGTTCATGTCTAAGGGTTCCATTCTTGTCGTCGACGACGAATCAGAAATCCGCGAAGGCCTCGAACTCCTGCTGAGAAGTGAAGGGTACGGCGTCTCCAGCGCGGAAACGGGCCAGTCCGGCCTGGAGAAGCTGGAACAGCATCCCTATGACCTGCTCCTGCTGGACGTCAGTTTGCCGGACCGCAACGGTCTGGACATGCTCAAGGAGATTCACCGCCGCGACCCGCAGCTCTCCATCGTCCTGATCACCGCCTACGGGTCGATCGATATGGCCCGCGCCGCTTTCAAGAATGGCGCGATGGACTACATCACCAAGCCGTGGTCGAACGATGAATTGCTTGCCCAGGTGGCGCAAGCCGTGGAATCGCGCCGGCTACGCGATGAAAACGTCCAGCTCAAACGCGCCCTGAAGCAGCGCTTCAATTTCCCGAACATTGTCGGCAAGAGCGACAAAATGCACGTGCTTCTGGACCTGGTCACGCAAGTCGCGCCTTCGCGATCCACGATTCTCATCAGTGGCGAAAGCGGCACGGGTAAGGAACTCATCGCCAAGGCCATTCACTCCGCTTCCACGCGCGCGGACAAAGCCTTTGTGCCCGTCAATACGGGATCCATCCCCGTCGATCTGCTGGAGTCCCAGCTTTTCGGCCATGTGAAGGGTGCCTTCACAAGCGCGGTGGATTGCCACCATCAGCCCGGAAACGCAGGCCAAGCTTCTGCGCGTGATTCAGGAGCGCGAATTCATGCGTCTCGGCGGCACCGAGCAACTCAAGGTCGACGTGCGCATCGTGGCGGCTTCGAACGTCGACCTGCTTACCCTGGTTCGCGAGGGCCGCTTCCGCGAAGATTTGTACCACCGTCTGAATGTGATCTACCTGCAGATTCCGCCGCTTCGCGACCGCCGCGAAGACGTGCCCCTGCTGCTCGGGCATTTTATGGAACGGTATTGCCAGGAAAACACCAAACCACTCCGGCAATTTACCCCCGCGGCGCTGAAGCTGCTGATGGATTACGACTGGCCCGGCAACGTGAGGGAACTCGAAAACGTCGTGGAACGTGCCGTGGTCCTATCCACGCAGGAGCGCGTTGACGTGGACCTGCTGCCGGAAAGCATTCGCAGCAAGGAGATCGTTCGCGGCGTGCGCCTGCAGCTGTCGGAATTTTTGCCGCCGCTTCCGGGCGAGCCCGGTTCGCGTTCCTCGGCCGACCATCCGCAGCCATCGCTGTTTCAGACCATGGACGAGATCGAGCGACGCATCATCGTTGACATGCTGGAGCGCACCGGCTGGAACCAGACCGAAGCCGCCGAGCGATTTGTGATTCCTCTTTCAACCCTCAATCAGAAAATCAAGCGTCTCGGAATCGACGTTCGCCGCCGCGGCCGCGGGGATGAAACGTTGTCCGTTGTAAGCGGCAAGTAAGTCCAGCGACAGTCATTTCTTTACGATCTCCCCCGGTGAAATATCTGCCCCGATAATGTAGACTATGCTATGTACCCTATGTCTCCGTCCGCAACGCTGCCGCATCCGTCCGATACAAGCGCGTTCCAGCACGAGTGGCC
The DNA here is from genome assembly GCA_001919715.1 of Acidobacteria bacterium 13_1_20CM_58_21. Taxonomy (GTDB): domain Bacteria; phylum Acidobacteriota; class Terriglobia; order Acidiferrales; family UBA7541; genus Acidiferrum. Next base: position 10,346 of record MNIJ01000094.1, on the reverse strand, counting down.
TGTGCTGCTCGCGTGCGCCTCGCCCTTCCCGGAAACGCTAAAACTCCCGGCGATGCTCCGGGCCGCTGATGCCGAGCGTCTCGTGGCGCTCGCAGAAGAACACGGTGTCGTGGGGCACGTCGCGGCATCCCTCGGCAAGCTGGATGGGGCAGTGTTCCCGCCCGAACTTCGGCCTGCCCTGCGGAATCGTCGGCACGCCCAGGCGGTCTTTTCGCTACTGATCACCGCCGAGCTATTTCGTGTCCTCGATCGATTCGCGTCGGAGAGAATCGGCGCGCTGGTCGTCAAAGGGCCGGTGCTTTCGGTTCAGGCTTACGGCGATCCCGGCATGCGCCGTTACGGCGACCTGGATCTGCTGGTCCGCCAGCGCGACATTCGCCGCGCCAGGGAATTGATGATCGCCGCCGGCTACGAATCAAAAGTTCCTTTGCGCGCGATTGCCGCCGGGAAAATCCCCGGCCAGTATCTTTTCACCCAGCCGGAAAAGAAACTCATCGTCGAGCTGCACAACGAGCGCACGCTGCGCTATTTCCCGCGGCGTCTGCCCATCGAGGAATTTTTCGCGCGGCAAATCCGCGTGCGGCTCGATGGGCACGAAGTGCCCGCGCTTTCCTTGGAAGACGAGCTGGTCCTCGTCTCGATTCACGGCGCAAAACATTTTTGGGACCGCCTCCTGTGGATCGCCGATGTGGCGGCGCTCGTCTCGCGCCAAACGGGCATCGATTGGGAGCGCGTTAGGAATTCGGCGAAGGCAGTAGGAGCGGAACGCATGCTGCACACCGGATTGCGGCTGGCCTCAGATCTGCTCAAGGCGAAACTGCCGGAGCATGTTCAAGCGATGGTCGAGGCGGATGTGGCGGCGGCTCGGCTTGCCGAAGAGACTCGCCAGTGGCTGCCCGCTGCCGGTTATGCCCCGATGGGCCTCGTCCAGCGCGCCGCCCTTCGCTGGCGCATGCGCGGCGGTCTCCTTGCTGCTCCCGGCTATCTTCTCAGACTGTCTTTTTCGCCTACGGAGGAAGATTGGAAGGAAGGAAGTCGGCAAGAATTCCTCGCCATGGTTCGCCGGCCGTTTCGGCTCGCCCGCAAGTATGGCCGCGGGAAGAAAAGCTAGCCGCGATGCTGTTCACTTAAATAAACATGCCAGCATTCTGTCTGGCAGGAGGGTTGCCGCACTCCCGCCAGGTTGCCCACCTAGTTGATTTCTCGAATTTCTGGAGTCTGCGAGCACGGTGGCAATCGGCCTTTGTGTTCGCCCATCACTTACTAGCCCAGGTTCCAAAGAATCAGATACGGCTGGAGCCATGGCGCGTACTCATCTGCCGGTGAGCGAAACAAACGACCTGCAATATGTCATTGTCCGCGAAATCCGCAATCACGCGATCGACCTCGCGAGCGAAATGTTCGGCTGACGCACTGTCAGCGAGGCACCGGAAGTACGCCGACAAGGCAGCCCGCCAGTCAACACCCACCTGCCAAGAGCCACCCTCGTCGAAGAACACCACGCTCTCGGGATCTCTGTCGAGGCGCCTGAGCAGCGCGAAGAGCAGCTCGAAGGCCTCACGAACGGGGGACAATGGACCCTTCGCTGATGCGCGGATGCATTTCTCGATGAGACGCTCGAATTCTGCCATGAAGGCGTCGGTGCCTTCCGAGGTCTCCATGTAGTTCTTCGAGTTCACGTCGAAGCTGTCGTAGTAGTCCCCACGCAAGCAGGAGTCGGAAAATGTCCGGACTTGTTCAAGAAGGGATGGGGCATCGCGTCTGCCCTCCGTAAGCAGATCGAGCTGAACCATCCCCGCGACGAGCGCACCGAGTCTCGCCCGCGGTACCAGCTCGATCGCCCGGTACGCGACGCTCAGGAGATTCCGGCGGCTCATGCGGCAAAGTGCGACGCGCAGCTTCCCGATATCGACTCGCTGACGCACCGCCGTTGATGTCATGCTCAATCATCTTCCCAGTTGAGTCTTTGCCGAACCGGGCCGATCAGGCCCCGCACGCCTTGATTGTCCGACGGGTTGAGCCACAGCATACGATCGAAAACACGTTCGGCGTCTTCGCACCGACCCAGACGCCAGCAGCATAGGCCGTACCCGTGCATGCAGCGGAGCAACGGCCGGTTGTCGACGTGACGCCACGGGAGAAGCCCTCCGAAGCTCTGGCCCAATGATAGTTCGCCAATCCGCAGGCCCGCATCATAATGACGAATGGCTTCCGCCGGCCGGTCGAACACGAAATTGCCGAGGTGGGCATGAGCATCCAGGCACCTGATGTCGGCCTCACAGAGTTCCATCAGTATCTTGTACGCGGCCTGAGGATCGCCGGCGTCTCTCAGATCATTCGACTCGGTGATCGGATCCGAGTCGAGATCGTCCGAATCCATACCCGGCAAGACCTGCTCCATTTCGAACTCCGGACGAGGACCACGGGCGATGATCGGTCTGGCCCAGTCGTCGATGGTTTCGCCCCAGTACTCTTCCCGTGGGTCCCAAATGCCGCGGTCCTCGAGTTTCAGAGGGACGAGCCGGAGGGCCGACAGATCCAGTCGTGTCGATTCGATTTCCCCCGACAGATAGGGATGACCGGCGTAGCACCAGCGCTTGCGCGGCCGGACCCGGACGATCTCTCCAGGAACCACGTCCCAGAGCCGTGTCGCCCGAAGCGTAATGGCCCGATCGCTCCCCAGCAGCCGGCAGCGCGCTGCCACGTCCTTGACTGAGAGAACGAGCAACTCGATGGGGCTGTCGAGGTTGATATCGGTCGAGGCCACTTTGTGCTGGCGAAGTGGGCGACGGCGTGTAGGAGTGTCCGACGAAGCAACTGCAAGTCCCAGCCATCTGCGGTATGCGGCAAGATAGCATCCACCAGAGGTGCGAGACGATAGGATCACGTCGGCCGCCGCGACCTCGTACTCAGCACCATCGGCGCGACGGCACCGGGCGCTCAGTCCGCGGCGTACGTTCCCGTCATAGTCGAACCCGATAAGGGAGACTGGCTCGCCGATGACAAAAGCGTCGCATGGGACGAGGAGGTGATCGGCGAGCGCTTGACGGAACCCGCACAGTTGCTCGTGCTGGCTGCGACCGGCTGCGGTTATCGTCTCAACCAGTTCGTCGAGCCTGGCGAACGTCTCAGGATCACGCGGTGATTCCTCCATCGTTGATGTCTCCGGATCATTTATTTCTTGTGGTCTTTGGTCTTCGCGACGGCTGTGTCCCAGTCTTTCCCTCTTGATCGGGAGGCCGAACGAGGAAAACTGCCAGGTCAGAGGTGCCTGTCCCTATGAACGCGTTTGCCAACGTAACGGATGCTGGCGCCCATGGAGCGCCAGAACTACAATCGCGCCATCCGCCAGAACGCGAAAGTATATGGCATATGGGAAACGCCGCAACACGGCTCGCCGGGTTTCGCCATGAGTGCACGGAAAGGCCAGAGGGCTCGTCACGATGCGCTCGACTATCGCATCGACGGCACTCGCGAACTCCGCCCCAAGTCCCTCGCGTCGTTCTTCGTACCCGCGCCGAGCCTCAAGGACTTCATCCTCTGCTTCAGGTCGGAAAACAACACGTCGGGTCACTCTCTTGCTAACAACTTCCGGCGAACTTCGGACCAGGGGACCACGTTGTCGGGTCTCTTCTCGTGGTCGGCCCACCGGCGATCCAGCTCAGCCCGTTGTGCAGGGCTCAACGCCAGTTCCCCCTTGCGCTCGTCGTCGGACAGACTCTCCCACAACGCCATCGCCAGGTCGGCCCGATCGCCGGGCGGGAGCCTCAGCAGTTGCGCGAGTACGCTGGATTCCATGGCGTGATTCTCTCATGCAGCATCCGCTGCGGCAAGCGGGTGCGATGGTGCAAGAACCTACCAGGGTCACTTGTGACGGGTGTCAGGCTAATCCGTCGGATCTCGGTAGCGAGCTGAAATAATTCGGTCTCTCGGTCAACCTCTTTTCCCGCCCCTTCCTGAGAATCGCCGGTCTACCGCAAGGCGTGCAAGTAAGATTAGCGGCAAGTCGTATGGCGGAAGCCCGCGCACATATTTCTTTGGGAAAGCGTCTCGTGGCACGCTTGTTGTCGCAAGAGTGAAATACCCAATCACAATGAGCGGAGCTCCCTCATCAAGCGCCACATAAGTCACTCCGATGGAGCTTTTCTGCTGATTAGCCCAGGCATGGCGCTTCAGATAGTTGTTCAGCGCCTCATCACCGCAGTCGAAGGCCGCGACCTCGTCCCGCTCTTCGAGCCGACGTATGCGTTCATGCACTTGGCGTGGCACAGGTGATTCGAGTCATGGCGGCATTCGCATCGGCGGTGACAACAAACAAGGGATCGCCGCGTTGATCGTTGACCCAATAGTCAGTGGTTGCGGGCGCGGCTAGAGTCTGCGGCAGCCTCCTTCGACAGTGCGGGATCAACGTTTCTTTGGTTGCAGGGGTCAGATCTGAACTGACGGCCTTCGGGTTATGAGCGCAATTCCTGCCCACACGTGGTACAAAGTCGTGCAAGGAAATGCAAGAAAACTCGGCGTCGATCACCACAACAGCTTGGCCCCAAGTTGAAGCTGACGGGGAAAGCCGCTGTCTACGGTGCTAACCCTTCCTGGGAACAGGCTGCCGAAGTTCGCGTCGTTGGGGTTGGAGTTAAACCGTGCCAGTGGGAAGGCGTAATGGTTTAAAACGTTAAACGCCTCCCCGCGCAACTGCAGCCTGAAACGCTCCGTTAGGGCGAACGTCTTGTTCAGTGAAGCATCCATCGTGAAGGTGTTATACATACGGATCTGGCCGCTGCGGAAGGGTGTTTCCCTCGGGGCGTAACTGGGCAGAATCAAGAAGTTGTAGGTGGAAAAGTCCGTGCCGCACCCGTAAGTCAAGCTGTAAGGCTGCGGCGTAATGTTCCCCGAATCGTCCATGCGCAACACGCAGGGGCGCATGCCATAGACTTGCGTCGAATGCCAGTTGGGAGTGAGTTTGGGGTCGCGCAGGATGCGCACTCTACCGGGCAGGTCGGCAGGTTCGCCTGATTGCTCGCCCAGGAAGGTGCTCAACTGCCACCCGCTAATGAGCTGGTCGAAAAGTCCGTTTACATGGCCGCCGATCCAGCGCCCCCTGCCGAACGGGAGCTGGTACACGGTCGTCAGCTTCAAGGCGTGCGGGCGATCGTTAAAATACGGTCCTTGCTGCATGATATCGCGATAAGGATCGTTGTAGCCCCAGCGCTCGATGCACTTAGAAAAGGTGTAGTCGGCAAGGAGATTGAGGCTCTTCCGCCAGCGCACGTTGTAGTTGATCTGTAGAGAGTTATACCAGGTCGCTCCGCTGTTCAGACCTTGGCGCAGCAGGTCACCGCTAAACTGTGGAAACGGTCGTGCGAGCTGGAAGCGCGACAGAGTCGGCGAAGTATAAAAAGATGTCCCGAGGAACGCCGCCTGTTGATAGAACGGATTGGGCAGCTTTGCGTTGCAGTACGCGGGACTCCCTCCTTCCAAGAGGTTGCACTGACGGCGCAAGTCCAAGCTGGGAATGTTGTAGGCGCGCTCGGTCTGGATATTGTGTCCGCGGCTGCCCACATAGGACACTTCGATCATGGAAGACCAAGGCAGCTCCATCTGAAAGCCGAACGAGAACTGGTCCACCGACGGCGTTTTGAAATTCGGATCGAACCAGGAGAAGTCGCGACCCACAAACGTTGCCGCACCCCGGCTTGAACCTGAGGGCGTCAGGATGCCGTTCGGATAGGGATCGGAGAGCAGATTAGGGATGGGCGTTCGTCCGGCGTCGTTACTCGAAACGAGTGGCGTGCTGGTGCTGAAACCTGTCGTTTTTTGCCAGTTGTTGTTGGGATTGGCGAAATATCGTCCCCACCCGCCTCGCATCACCAGGTGACGCGTCAACTGGTAGGCAACACCGATCCTAGGCTGGAGATTTCCGTAGTTCGTGTTCGCAGATTTCGTAGGGTTGCCCCCACCCGCAAAGGTCAGACCACCCTTGTAATTGGCGAGTTCCGGAAACCGGGAGGGGTCGGCTTGTGCGTTCGGATCAAACTGGTAGTCAAGCCGTCCGTATTTTTCGTCTGGGGCCAGAGTGAAGTCCCAGCGCAAGCCCAGATTCAAGGATAGCCGCGAACTCACTTTCCAATCGTCTTGAACAAAGGGCGCGTAATACCATTGCCGGAAGAGCGGAAACAACGGATAGTTCGAGCCGCCTTCAGAAGGTACACCCAACAGGAAGCTCGCGAGGCTGTTTCCGCTGAGCGAGTCCCCCTGGTTCCAAGTCTTCTGCGTATAGTCTTTCCAGGCCTTGAATCGCCAGATGTTGCCTGTGCTGTTCAGAATGTAGTAGATGCGTCGAAAGTCCAAGCCGCTGTGTACGGCGTGCGACTTCCAAATCTTTGTCACATTCGGGTTGATGCCGTAATTGTTGGTGAGGTTGACGTCACGATAGCGTCCGAGATAGCTGTATCCGTCGAATTCGTACCGGCCGAAAAACTTACCTCCCGGCAATTGATTGACGGTGGCAGAGGGGAAGCCCAGTGTAGTAAGGTCGAAGCCCAGGTCTCCCGCGCCGAAACCCTGCTCGATAAACCGGTTAAACGAAACGCGCACGTTACCGATGAAGGTTGAAGAAAACGTTCCCACCCAGTCCACGACAGCGGCCCAGTTGAGCCGCTGGAAGGGCTGCTGCCCACCCTGTCCGGGTCCGCTGAAAACGCCATTGTCGTTGCGGTTTTCGGTGCGGCTGTTCTGGGCATAGCGGGCAAACACCCGGTGCTTCTGGCCAATGACCTGATCCACTCTGGCAATGTAGTTGTAAAACTTGTCTTTTGCGAAGTAGCCAGGCACGGAGAAATTGTACTGGTCGTAGGCCGAATTGGAGGTGGTTGTGTTGGGCTTCGGAAAGTAGCTCAGGATCTTCTGAGCGATGGGATTGATCATGTTGGCGGGGATCTGATTATTGGGAAATGGAGAACGAATGGGGTTGCCCTGTGCATCAAAGCTGGTGGTGAAGGGGTTGTAAATCGTGATGGGCTGCTTGTTTTGATCGACCAGTTTGCTGAAGTCACCATTCAGAAACTCCGGTGCGGGCACCGATAGCAGCAGCGGCGTGGGCGTGCCTTCCCTGTAGTTCTCGATGCTGAAAAGGAAGAACGTCTTGTCATGGCCGTTGTACAGCTTGGGAAGAATGATCGGGCCTTCGATCTGCCCCCCGTACTGGTCCAAATAATGGATGGTACGCGGTGCGCCCTTGGAGTTGTTCTGGAAAGTGTTGGCGTCCAACCAGGTGCGCCGCATGAACTCCCAACCGGAGCCATGAAACTGGTTGCCGCCGCTCTTGAGAACCACGTTCATGATGCCGCCGGCGGTGTGCCCATACTGCGCGTCATAGGTGTTGCTCTGCATCTTGAACTCTTGGACCGCATCCACGATCGGCACATAGGCAACGTTGTTGTCGCCGGCCTGGCCGTTGTTCGGGGCGCCATCCATCAAAAACTCGTTCTGGCGCTGCCGGCTGCCGTTGATCGACCATTCGGCGATGGCGCCGTTGTCAAAGGGCCGCTGCCAAATGGCCGAGCCGCGAAAAGTCACGCCGGACATCATGGCGCCAAGCATAAACGGATTGCGCGAGTTCAAGGGCAGTTCGGCAACTCGCTGCGTGTCAACCACGCCACCGCGATCGGCCGTGGACGTTTCGAGCAACGGTGCCTCCGCCGTGACGGTCACGGACTGGCTCTCCGCGCCGAGCTCGAGTTGAATCGGAAGCGAGGCCGTTTGCGCGACCTCTAACGTGACACCTTGCCGCATGTACTGCTTGAAGCCGGGATGCTGCACGCTTACGCTGTAAGTGCCTGGCCGCAGGAAGGGAATTGAAAAGTTTCCGTGCGAGTCCGTCTTCCCGGATGAGACTTCGTTGGTGCTGATGTTACGGGCCTGAACGGTCGCTCCAACAACTGCCAGGTCCTGCGGATCGGTCACACGCCCGGTGAGAGTGGCACGAAATTCCTGCGCACTGGTGATGGACGCAAACAGGAAAAAAGCCCAGGCCAAGCAGTAGTTTCGTCTCATCATGATGGCCTCCGTGTGAAATGTAGTGACGCTCGGCGATGAATCAAATGTTGCTATCTATAAGAGGAAGCAGCGAAGCGTGTAACTGGAGTACAGGCGTGGCTGGCCGCCTCTTACCAACAGGGACTGTTACCACAGGGACTGGCGGGACCTTAGTGTCACAAGGAATTGCTGTCAATAGGGAGATTACCTGATACTTACGGCAGGTGTTTGCCCTACTAGGGACCAATCTGAGTCGTTACCGTATAGGCGTTGGTGCAAAATAGCGGATTGATTCTGTGCCTGCCATGAAAACCTTTTCGGCCAGTTTGGTCTTGCCCGGTCTCACCGGAGCCGTGGCCCTTTGTCTGACCCTCGGCTTTCGCGAGCCCCCACTGCCGCAGGCGCCGCAAGTGAGCCAAGTGCACGGCGAAAGTTTCGTTGCGCGCGACCTAGACTTCGTTCTGCGCAACGGTGCCACTCCGGAAAAGCACCAGATCGAGACCATGGCCGGCGGAGTAGCGGTGCTGGATTTCGACAACGACGGCCACCCGGACGTTTTCTTCGCCAATGGGGCCACACAACCTGGTTTAGAGAAGAGCTCCCCCGCTTATTGGAACCGGCTCTACCGCAACCGTGGCGACGGAACGTTCGAAGATGTTACCGCCAAATCCGGCCTCCAAGGAGCGGGGTTCTCGATCGGCGCCGCCGTCGGTGACTTTGACAACGACGGATATCCCGATCTATTTGTCGCGGGCGTGCGCCGGAACTTCCTTTACCACAACCTCGGCAACGGAACGTTTGAGGACGTAACAGAAAAATCCGGACTGCGACAGCCGCAAGAATCCCGCTGGGCGGTCGGAGGAGGCTGGCTAGACTACGACAATGACGGTCGACTTGATCTGTTTGTCGTGAATTACGTTCACTGGGACGCGGTCAAGGAGCCTGCCTGTGGCGACCCGGTCGAGCAGGTTCGCACCTACTGCCATCCGCGCTTTTACCAGGGCTTTGCCAACCAGCTTTTTCACAACGATGGCAACGGCCGCTTCCATGACGTGTCAGACTCCTCGGGTATCGGGGCTCACGTCGGCAAAGGCATGGCCGTCGCGTTCGCCGACCTGGACGATGACGGATGGCCCGATATTTTCGTCACCAACGACACGCAGCCCAACTTTCTCTTTCACAATCAAGGGAACGGAACGTTCGAGGAAATGGGCGAGGCTCTGGGAGTGGCCTATAACAATGAGGGGCTGGCCTTGTCTTCCATGGGCGCTGATTTCCGCGATGTGAACAACGACGGTCGCCCTGACATTTTCGTCACCGCGGTAATCAATGAGACCTTTCCGTTGTTCTTTAACCGCGGCGGAAAAGTCTTCGAAGAAATGACCGATCAGCTTCGAATCAGCCGCAGCACCCGACTGCTGAGCGGCTGGAGCACGGGAATCTATGATTTCGACAATGACGGGTTCAAAGATCTATTCGTTGCCGCCGGACATGTGCAGGACAACGCCGAGCTGTTTTCGGACCACCGCTCACGGCAGCGCTGCTTGCTGCTTCGCCAGACGCAGACAGGGATATTTTCGTCCGAGCAGTTTGACCCCCAAGGTCTGTTTCGCGGGGCTGCGTTTGCAGATTTCGATGGCGACGGCCGGATTGACGTGGTGACGACCCGGCTTGATGGCCCAGCGATTCTGTTCGCCAATCGATCTGCGGCACAAAACCACTGGCTTGAGCTGAGATTGGTCGGCACGCGCAGCAACCGTGACGCCATCGGCGCCAAGCTGCACCTCTTCACCAGCTCTGGGCCGCAATGGAACCATGTGACCACCGCCGTTGGTTACGCGAGCGCGAGCGATAAGGTGGTCCATTTCGGACTGGGGCGCGAAACGCTCGTGCGGCGCTTGGA
>MNIJ01000094.1:0-387 GCA_001919715.1 Acidobacteria bacterium 13_1_20CM_58_21 | reverse complement strand
TGAAGCAAGCGCCGCGCCGCTTCATTTTGGGGCTCGAGGCGCACCGCCTTCCGCAGCTCGTTGATCGCCTGGTCAGCCAAGCCCGCCTCGAGGTATGCCCGTCCCAGGGCGAAGCGCGCTTGCTCGGATTCTGGCTCATATTGAACCGCCCGCTTGAGCCACACCAAGCCTTCGCTTAATCTGCCCTGACGCAACAGGAAGCGTCCAAGGCCAAGCGCGCGTCGCTGGGGCTCGCGCTCGGCCGCCTTGCGATACCACCTCTCCGCGTCATCGGAGTCGCCGAGTCCCTCCTCGGCCTGCGCGATGGCTTCCTCGATTCGTGCCGGCGCTGGGTCGGTTGCGAGCAGCGCTTGGAAAACCTTCCGAGCCGCCGCAAACCTGTCGCGG
>MNIJ01000137.1 GCA_001919715.1 Acidobacteria bacterium 13_1_20CM_58_21 | reverse complement strand
TCGTGCGGTTGTGGATGAAGCGTCCGGGAGTGCCCGAGGAATTTCGCACCCGGTACAGAGATACCGCCGCGGCAGCGACTCAAGTTGAAAAGGAGACTGCACCATGAGAGACGTCATTCTGACCGAGCGGGGGCCAAAACCAATCGGACCTTATTCGCAGGCCGTCCGGACGAATGGATTTCTGTACGTCTCAGGGCAGGTGGCACTGGATCCGAAAACGGGCGAGATGACCGGGGCGGACATTCGCCAGCAGACGCAGCAGGTGCTCGAAAACCTGAAGGGTATTCTGGAGGCGGCCGGTTCGAACCTCCATCACGTTGTGAAGACTACCGTATTTCTGAAGGACATGAACGAGTTTTCGGCCATGAACGAAGTGTACGGCAACTTTTTCACGTCGTCCCCACCGGCGCGCTCAACTGTGCAAGTGTCGCGTCTTCCCAAGGATGCGCTTGTCGAGATCGAAGTGATTGCCGGGTTGTAGCCGGGAGTGCCAGAAGAACAATGCCAAGAGTTACCCACGCTTCAAAAACCAATCCCGCAGCATGGGGCACCCTTTCGTTGATTGCTCTTACCGAAGTAAAAGAATCGCTTCCGAACCTCGTGTCCGGCCATGAGAAAAAGAATTCGAACGAGTGAGCCAGCAGCGTCGGGCGATGCGAGCCCGGGTTCGGAGCCCCTTAGCAGGTGCATGGGGTCAGCTCTCCTTTCCCCCTCTGGTGATCAAGCGAGCCAGGCGATCCAGCTCTTTACGAGAGATTCGTGAAACTTCGCCGCCGAGCAACGCGGCAACTACATTTTCCACGGAGCCGTCAAAAAATGTTTCGACCAAGTGGCGGAGCGCGGAACGCCGCGCGACATCACGGGGAACTGCCGGGAAATAAACATATCTTAGGCCGTGCTGTTCATGGCGGACATGCCCTTTCTCCTCGAGCACGCGAAGTTGGGCGCGAACGGTCGAGTAGTTCAGCCGGTCCGGAAGTGCGGCGAGCACTTGCCCGACACTGGCCCTCTCGAGCTTGTAGAGAACATCCATGATCTCGCGTTCGCGGCGAGCGAGGGCTTGCGGTTTCGATTTTCTCATTACCCGTGTGCTAGTTATCTAGCATAAGTGCTAAAGAAATAGCACTTAGTGTTGCGTGCGTCAAGCCAATTCTGCTGCAATGTCACCCGGAAAATGTCCCCTCGCTGGGGAGGCAAGGATGCCGCGCGGTAGGAGCCATGTGGCTGGCGCTACGCGCGGAGAGATAACAGGCAACGAACGCCACGACGAAGAAGACCAGGGGACCCTGGCTAATCCGTGCACTCCCACCAAACTTTCACCTCTTCTTCATTACTAACCAATGGAAAATTCCGGGGCCGCAGCCTTCTTAAGTTCTCGATGGGCAGCAAAACGCAGTGAAGCAAGACTTAGGGGCGGTCGGGGCTTTCCAGGGATTCGGTGACTGTGAAATAAGTCACCACCGCCGTGACGGCGACGGCGTACCAGATGAAGCGGTTCTTTGCGGCTTTAACCGGTGAGCCGCCATAACCCTTGGTGCCTGCGCCGCGCGGTCCCTGCGGTATCGGAGCGTTGGGATCGAGGACCACGCGATAGGCGGCGCCTTCCGGAATTTCGCGTACATCATCTTCGACGGCGATACTCAGCGATCCTCGACTGCTCTTGACGAACAATTCCTTCGCATTCAGGACCGTAACTTGTCCGATGGTGGGCTGGTTGGTGTTCGGGCGGATCACCGCAGAAGCCACGTGCAAGGCAAACGCTTTCGAATTGGCAGTCGAAAAAGTAGCCGAGCCGATAGTAAGCGTTGCGGCCGGACTGACGTCCTCCTGGGCGAACGTGGCGCTGCTTGCACTGGAGAGGAGCACCCGGGCGGCTCCGGCGCGGACCTGGACGCTCCCGGTCTGTTCGGTGCTGAGTCTGTCGCCGCTGAAAACGGTCGCGCCAACGGACGCTTGGGCGGCGCCAACATGGGCGCGATCCGCGTACACGACTGTGCCGAGCGAAGAGGAAGGGGCGGCCCAGACAGGCCTGGTCAGGAGCGCAATAGAGACGAGCAGGGCGAGAATGCTTTTTGTAATCGACGGGCAGTCATTATGACTAGTGACTGCCAAGCAGCTCATTCTGCTGGTGACCGTAAAACGGTCAGCGCGCAGGCGCGTCATCAAACGCCTCCAAGAGGGCCACGGGAAGAATACTGAGTAAACTTCGTGCCGTCAATCGGGAAACATTTCTTGAAAAGAAAGAGTCGTGCCCTCCGAGCGCGAAAGGAGTTTGCTGGCCGATGAGGTGTTCCGCTGTTACAATGCAAGCCAAAGATGACCGACTGGAAACAGATTACCGCCCGTATCCGCCGTGCGCGCACCAGCAAGGATCCCGCGGGACAACTTTCGAATCTTTACCAGAAGACGCGAGACGCGATGGTGGCGTTCGAACTGGCTAAGTTCTTCGAAACTTCTGGGCAGAATGCCGATGCTGCGAAATGGTATTCCGCGGCGGCGGAAAGATTTCGCCGCTCGGATTGGAAAGTCAAGGCGCAAGAAGCTGCCGTCCGTCTTGGCGGCGCGCCGGGGGAGATTCCGCTGGAAGCGGGAACGCCGCCGACCGTGGAGTTTGCTTTGACGCCGTCTCCGGATCCGACGCCGGAGCCAGATTTGCCATTCGAACAGAATCCGGAAGCCCTCGAATCGTCCGTGGCAGTCACCAGCGAGATCCAGCAGGCCGTGGAAGGTTCACTAAACACGCCGCCCTCTTCCGGGCCTGAGAGAAAGAGTCGTCGCCGGGGACGCCGCGGGGGCCGGAACCGGCGTAAGAGCAACACCGGGAAGGAAGCAGTAGTTGCTTCCGGTCAGCACGCCACGGAAGCGCCTGCCCCGCGTCGCGGATTGCCTCCCGCCGCCTTCGAGGAAGAATCGGCCGAGCCGACTCTTCCTCGAATGACTCACAGCCACGCGATCCCCAGCCTGCCCATTGAGCCGATTGGGGAACCGGGCGCAGCCAGCGTGAAGGGACGCTATGGCGATCCCGGACTCTCTTCCCGCATTTCTCTGCTGGAGATGCAATTTCGCAGACTGATGACCTGCCCGCCGGCCAAACTGGAAGAGGCGGATCGTGCCCCGGCAGGACCGGGTGTATTTGTCCTCACGGATTCGGACCTCACGAGCTATTACTACGTGGAAGCTTGCCAGACGCTGCGCGTCGCCATCGGCAACCTATTGCGAGGTGGCTCAAGCCGGCGCGGGGTGGATTCGATCAAGCCGCAGCTTGCGCAGTACCTGGGGATTCCGGAAACGCGCGTTGCGAAGTATCTGGCCGAACACTGCGTGGTGCGTTGGCTGCAGCTGGATGAAGGCGCGTCGAATTTTGCGCATTTTGTCATCGCCGTCCTCCGGCCGGCCCTCAACGAGTAGGGAAACTCCGCCAAGCAATGCGCAGGAATCTTCCCTAGCACTGGAAAGTTCCTGCCCAGGGGCGCTGCGAATCCCCCTTTTTTCGGGCTGTAGGAGAAGCCGTTAACTGGCCCGATTTGCCGTTCAACCCTCAATAACGACCGTTCGGCACAACCCGCTGGCATCCACGCCAGGGAACCGTCAAACTATAGGAGTCCAAAGACTTATTGGACGTACCTGGTGTTCATGGTACGGTTTTAAGGCACACAAAGGTGAGCCCGGGGGCAGTCGTTGGGGTTGGCTCCGACGATTGATTGGGCTCCATTAAACTCAAGGGCCAAGCAGCACGCATTTTTGCATTTTTGAAAGTGGAGGATAGAGGTTTATGCCGAATACGGTAGGCACGCAATTCGCGAGGACGTTCGATTGGATTGTTTGCAAAACGGCTGGAATCACCTTTAATACCATCCAGTACTTCAACAAGCGTAATCCCAATCCTTCGGTCACGCCGAAATGGTCGGATAAGCCGCTGCTGAAATCATGGGAGAAGACTAAGCCAACACTGGGCTTCCCGCGGCAGACCGACTCGCTTTGCCCCGCGTGCGTGAAAGAAGCACGCGAAGCGATCATCGCAGGCAAGAAGGATTGGCGCGACCTGATGCATGAGAAGGTCGGAGAAATCAAAGCGCAGATCATCGAGCGCGACGGGCAGGTGTGGATGGTGAAGGATTGCGCGCTGCACGGCCACTACGAGGACATGATGGCTGTCGATTCCAAGTGGCTGAGCTGGATCGAACGCCAGTACCCAGGCCGTGACATTCCCGCACACAACGATGAAGACCTTCACAAGCACGGCTCCTCGACGGTGCGATATGGCCGCGGTTCGGTGCTCACCGTCGACCTGACGAACCGCTGCAACATGATGTGCGATCCTTGCTTCATGGACGCGAACCAGGTCGGCTACGTGCATGAGCTTGGCTGGGAAGAGATAAAGGAAATCCTGGATAACGCGCTGAAGATTAAGCCGCGCCGCCAGATGTCCGTGCAGTTCAGCGGCGGCGAGCCGACGATGAGCCCGTATTTCTTTGATGCGCTCGCCTACGCACGCAAGATCGGCTACAACAGCGTGCAGGCCGCGACGAACGGGATCGAGTTTGCCAAGAGTAAGGAGTTCTGCAAGAAGGCGTTCGAAGCGGGCATGCGCTATGCGTACCTGCAGTTTGACGGTATCGGCAACGACGCCAACAGCCACCGGCAGATCGGCAACCTGTTCGATGTGAAGCTGCGCGCCATCGAGAACATGCACGAGGCGGGGATCGAAATCGTGCTCGTCGTGACCATCGTCAATAACGTGAACAACGATCAGGTCGGGACCGTCGTGAAGTTTGCGATGGAGAACCCCAAGAAGATCGCCTTTGTCAGTTTCCAGCCGGTTTCCTTTACCGGTCGCGACGAGGACATTACCCCGGAACGCCGCTTGCGCCAGCGCTATACGCTTTCGCACCTCGCCAAAGACGTCAGCACGCAGGTGGGCAAAGTCGAGCCGACCCGCGACTGGTTCCCGATTTCCTTCGTCAGCACGTTTGCAGGATTCTCGGACATGGTGAAGGGGCAAGAGTCGCAATGGGGTTCGCTTTCCTGCGGTTGCCATCCCAACTGTGGGGTGGGTACGGCACTGATGATCAACAAGGAGACCAAGGAATGGGCTCCCGTTCCGCGCTTCCTCGATGCCGTACAGCTTACGAAAGACGTCACCGACATTACCGATGCGGCCCGCGGTAAGAATTTCTCGAACTTCATGATGGCCATGGCCCTCTTGAAGAACTACAAGCCCTTCCAAGGCCCCAAGGGACTGAAGTTGTATGACCTCTTCAAGAAATTTGACAAGACCTGGGCGCTGACCAAGGACTCGGAGAAGAAATACGGTCGGACTTCACCGGACCGCACCTACCAAGACGCCATGCGGCGCCGGCAGACCGATCCGTGGAACTTCCTGTTCATCGCGGGGATGTGGTTCCAGGATCTGTTCAACTACGATTTCCGTCGCACCGAGATGTGCATCATTCCGTACGCGACGCAGCAGGGTGAGATCAGCTTCTGCGCGTACAACACCGGTGTGGGCTGGAGGCAGATCATCGAGAACATGCATAAGAACGCGACCGTGGCCGAGTGGTACAAGAACCACGGCAAACATGAAATCTACGCGAAAGGCAAGAACGTCAACCTGCAGAGCTTTGAGCATTCCTTGAAGATTGACGCCGAGGACGCGGGTCGCGTGCGGCACCTGGAGCACGATATTCCGGTGACCGCCGCCGAAGAGGACCGCGCTCGCCGCAAGAAGGCTTACGAAGAACAAGCCAAGGTCCGAGCGATTTATGAAGAGTTGGTGCTGAAGAAGCCTCAGCCGGCGGTCGTGCAGATCGGCACTGTCAGCGACATCGCCAAAGCCGTGCCTGCTAATTTCGCTAACGCAGGCAAGCCGGTCACCATCGCTGCTGCTAAAGGCAATGGCCACTCCAACGGCAACGGCGCCGCAACCAAGACGGATGAAAAAGCGGCCGAAGCGGTCGCCGGCGACTAACGGCCATGCTGCTTTGGGCGCCTCCAGGACTCCTTGAGGCGCTTTCTCATTAGCAGACTTTTCCCGTGAAGTTCAAGTGGAGCTCTTCATTGACTTGAACTTAATCCTGGCCCTTTGCGGATACTTGCTTCCGGTCCGATGTGTTGGCTTGGCGCGAATGGTCAAAGCGAAGACGGATTCCTCCTGGTAAGGTCTGGCGTCGCACCGTGCTCCAATTGGGCTCTCATCACTATCCTTCGGCGTGGGCCTCTGGGTTTATGCAATAGTTCATAAAGCGTGGCACCATTCTTGCGAGTCTTTCTGCGGAGTCGCCCTAGGCGACTTGGCAACCTAGCCCGACGCCGTAAGACAACCCGGCAATTAGGTCAGCGTGTCTTGAACACATGCTTCCGGTTATAATTGGAAGCGGAGAAAGAGGTAAGAACTCATGCCAATTTACGAATACATTTGCGAGGATTGCCTGACGCGCTTTGAGAAGATTGTGCTGAACAAAACCCAGGAGATTGCCTGCCCGACGTGCGCGGGGAAGAAGAACGCGATTCAGCTTTCGGTTTTCAGCGCCGCGAATGGCTCGAGTAACGGCGCTTCGGCCAAATCATCCGGAGGGTCCTCCGGAGGCGGAGGCAGTTGCTGCGGTGGCGGATGCGGTTGCCACTGAGGTGTTAGGGAGTCCCCCGCCATGCTGATCAGCTACTCTTCCTTGCTGCTGTTCGTGACCGGAGCCGCAATCCTTCTAGTGATTCCAGGGCCCGCGGTGTTTTACATTGTTAGCCGGAGCGTGGGCCACGGTCGCGCTGCCGGTCTGGTGTCGGCCATGGGCATCGCCGCGGGTACGCTGTTTCATCTGGCGGCGGCAACGCTTGGACTCTCCGCGCTGCTGGCGTCGTCCGCGCTGGCGTTCCAGTTCGTGAAGTACCTTGGAGCAGCCTACTTGGCTTATCTCGGTATTCGTGTTTTGCGAAGCGACGTGACCCTGGCGCTCGAAGCGGCGAATGGCCAGCGCCAGCTCGCCCATATTTTTGGCCATGGTGTGCTGGTGAATCTCCTAAATCCCAAGACAGCATTGTTTTTTCTGGCGTTTCTGCCGCAGTTCGTAGAGCCGGCCCGCGGCCACGCGACGCTTCAGATCTTTCAGCTCGGCGTGCTGTTTGCTCTGATGGGTTGGTGTAGTGATTCAATGTGGGCGCTGCTGGCCGGAACTGTTGCCGAGCGCATTCGCGGCAGCGTCCGCCTGCGCCGCACCCAGCGCAACCTCTCCGGCGGAGCACTCATTGCGCTTGGTCTCGCTACTGCTTTCTCCGGAGTGCGATCGAAATGATGGCTAACTGCGGCCTGGCTTGTGGGAAGCGCCATGTCCATTAATAGTCGCGAACAATTTGAGAAGCTGCGGGCGTGCGGAATGATCGTGGGGAAAGCGTTGCGCGCCATGGCCGTGCAAGTGCGAGCGGGAGTGACGACTGCGGAGCTTTGCCAGATTGGCTCGCGAGTGCTTGCCGAGCACGGAGCACGGTCTTCGCCGCCCATGGTTTACGGGTTTCCGGGTGATGTGTGCATCAGCGTGAATGACGAGGTGGTGCATGGGATTCCCGGGGATCGCAAGATTCAGAGGGGCGATCTGGTCAAGCTCGATCTCACGGCGGAGAAGGATGGCTACCACACGGATTCGGCAGTGAGCGTCGAAGTGACGCCAGGAAAAGGCAACGCGCGGAAACTGGCGCGTTGCGTGGAGCGGGCGTTCCAGCAGGCGCTGGAAGCCGCGCGAGCAGGGAATCGCACGAGAGACATTGGCCGCGCAGTGGAGCGCGAAGTGCGGCGGCGGGGGTTTCATGTGGTGCGGGAACTCGGCGGCCACGGCATCGGGCACACGATTCACGAACCGCCGTCGGTGCCCAATTATGCGGACTGCTCCGCGCAGCACAAATTGACCGTGGGGCTGGTCATCACGATTGAGCCGATCATTGCCGCAGGCACGGGGAATGTTTCGCTGGACTCGGATGGCTGGACCTACCGCACTGCGGATGGGAGTCTGTCGGCGCATTACGAACACACCATTATTATAACGCGGGGCGAGCCAGTCCTGCTTACGGCTGCTTGATTGCAGCACTATGAATCTGCCCAGGCTGAAGGCTGCGCTATTTTCCGCGCTTCTGCGTGGCCAGCCAGGAGACCAAGTCTGGTTCGACGAAAACCCGCTGCCAGACATCGTGGCCGGCGTTATGGTATTCGGAGTAGCGCAGCCGCACGCCTGATTTATTCAAATCCTTCACCATTTGCCGCACCAGGTTTGCCGGGACGACCATGTCCGCATCGCCTTGGAAGACCCACAGCGGGACGCGCGCCATGGCTTTTGGATTCGTGAAATTGTCGAAGGCGCAGAGCACCAGCGCCGCAGCCCAGCGATCCGGCTGCGATTGCAGCAGCGCCCAAACGCCAAGGCCGCCCATGGATTGCCCCGCGAGATAAATTCGATCCGGATCGATGGAGAATTCCTTTTGAACGGAAGCGAGAATGTCCAGGGCCATCTGGAGCTGCGGTGAAATCCCATTTGTCTCCGGCTCCGACCAAAAGCGCTCCTCCGGGCATTGCGGTGCGAGAACAAGAGCGCGCAATTGCGCCTGATTCGCCGGTGTTGTCCAGACGTGCGTGCCGCTCTCATTTCCGCCGGAGATTTGCTTGAGGTTATCCGAGCCGCGGCCGTTCCCGCCATGCAGCCAGAAAATCAGTGCATATTTTTGACCGGGGTCGTAGTTCGCAGGCACGAAGAGGCGGTACGGCATCTTGTTGCCCTGCTTGTCGGTGTACACCTGTTTGCGAAAAGCGAGATCGTCCTTCTTCAAGACCTGCGCTGAGGTGTGTTTGAAGGTGCCGGCGCACATACAGATCGCGAGCAACATCGAGAACCAAATGGACGCGCGAGAAATCAACATCACATTTCACTCCCTCCGGAACGGCAAGTCCTCGTTCTCGGACCGTGTGGCGTGGGAACTTATTAGGCCACCGGCTACTGTGGCCGCGAATAATGCAGAATGTTTGCCGGCACAGGGGTTTCGGGATTCCCGCGGGGATCCGGAACTGGCGCCTGGGCGGCCCACTTCATGGGCAGAACGCCGGTCCACGCTGGTGATGCGTAGGCTTCGCCGTCATCGACGGCGAAGCCCGTGCGCACTTTAGCGGAAGCTTCCACAAGCGGCACGGCAAGGACCATGGTGCCCTTTAACTCCTGCTCGCTCGGCGGACGCACCGTAGCCCAGCGGCCGCGGTTGACGTATTCGACGAAGTCACGCATCGCCGCAAGCTTTGCCGCTTCGCCCTCGATTGACTCGGCCTTGCCCATGACGACAACGGAGCGGTAGTTGACCGAATGCCCGACGGCCGTGGGAGCAAAGACGATGCCGTCGAGTAACGTGACGCTGAGGCAAAAAGGCGCACCACTCGCGAGCGTTTTCATCAGGCGGCTGGCGATCGAGCCGTGCAGGAAAAGTCTGTCGCCGACACGCACGTAGTTTGTGGGCACGACGTAGGGCTGGCCGTCCACGACAAAGCCCAAGTGGCAGACGAACGCTTCATCGAGAATGCTGTAGATCAGTTCACGGTCGTAACTGCCGCGATCGGGCTTGCGTCGAATTTTGGTTCTTTCGGTCGGAGTAAAGCTGCTCATTCCCGCAGACTAGCCGTTGCCGGTGCACCGCGGCAAGAGCCAATCTGGTTGGCCAACGAATTGACCACGCACGGGAATCGTGTACCCTGTGGGACACTGTGCCGGATCGGCATTCGAAACTGAGGCCCCATGGCAACGAAGAAACCCTTATTCACCCGGGAAACTTTTCAGTTTTTCAAAGACCTCGGCCGCCACAATCGCAAGGAGTGGATGGACGCAAACCGCGACCGCTATCAGACTGCCATAATTCAGCCCTTCCGGCGTTTGCTGGAGGAACTCACGTGCCCAGCTCTGGAACTCGATTCGCGATTCGACACCTCCGGACGTACGGGCCCGAATTTTTCGCGGATCAACCGGGATATCCGTTTCGCGAAGGACAAGACGCTTTACAAAACGCACATGTATTTGAAGTTTTCCGTCCCCGCGCCAGGTAGGCGGGAAACTGGTCAGCTCTACGTTAGAGTCCACACTCGCACTGATTGCCGAGCCGCGCGTAAACGCGAATTCCGGCTGGGTCGCAAAACAACAGAAGCGCCTCGGTCGGCGTTACGAAAGCTACTGGTACACCATGGAGAAAGGCGAATGGACGAAGCATTCCGGTTGGCCCACTGCCCCGGAGAAATGGAAAAGGATATTGGCGTGGATCGTCCGCCGTAAATTCGCGCCCTCTGCGGTTTCGCGCATTTCGCTTCCGCGGGAAGCCACCAAGGTCTTTCGCGATGTTTATCCGCTGCTGCGTTTCACTTCGTTGCCGGACTGAATGCTACAATGCTGCCCAAAGGCGCAGCGCGAGCAAGTGCCACGACAAGAGAAAGCCGGTAAGCACGCAGCAAGCGGAGGAAACCAGCAGCGAGTGAATCCTCACGCCGCGGTGGATTTCCTCCTTCGGAACGCGAAGGCCTAGGACCAGCCCGAAGATCGACAGCAACGGGAAGAAAAACGTTCCGAGGAAGATGCCCGCAGTCCAGAGATTGAAAGAGCCGACTCGCGCGCCGCTGAGTTTCATTAAGCAGAGAGGCACGATTAGCAGAGACAGCGTCGCAAGCAGCGGCACCACGCGAACGGAGAGGTGGCGCACATCTTTCAAGGCGCCGACGAGCTTCAGGAAGAGCCAAACGAGTGCATACGGCAAAGAAGTCAGCATGAAAAGCAGGCAGAGAGAGAGTAGCGCGATGCGAATAAAAGGCATCGCCAGGTTACTGCGCTCGCTGTAAGAAATGCCATCAAGTCCACTGCTCACGACCCCCCAATCGCCAGTTTGCGTGACGAAAAAAACCGTCGTCCCTTCCGGCTCTTTTGCCCCGCGGAAGAGGTTCTTGCCGACGTAAAGGAGCGGCTCGGGCTCGCCAAAAAGTCCAGAGCGCGTCAGGTTGCCGCCGATCACGCGAATACGCGTTCCGCCGGTCAATTCATCCACAAACGCAAACAGTTGGCTTCGCGGCGCGCGCGGCGCGTAATAGCCCGCGAACATCCCCAGTGCTTTCGTGGGAAGAGTCGTTACGGACTGCTGAGGTTTCAGGAAATCCTTCGAAAGAAAATCAATGGCCAGGTGATTCAAGCTTTCCAGCGCCTGCTGGGAATTGTCACTGTTCAGCAGAATGACGTAACCCCAGTTCTGTTCCGGCATGTACCGATACGAAGAAATAAATCCGTCAATCCCGCCGTCGTGGCCATGCGTCACCATGCCGCCTTCGACACTCGAATAATTGCAGAGGCCATAGCCCA
>MNIJ01000131.1 GCA_001919715.1 Acidobacteria bacterium 13_1_20CM_58_21 | reverse complement strand
GGAACTGCTTGATACTGGTGACGCGGTCGCCCAGGAAGCGGACGAACACCGTCTTCGACGGCGGCTGGCCGTAGATCCAGTCTTCAATATCGTTGCCGTCAGAGTCGCGCTCGCGTACTTTGTGGTCGGGCTTCCCGATAGCCGCAACAAGCTCCTCGCGGTCCATACCTAACGCGGGCCGGCGGTCCTGAATGGCCTTTTTCATTTCCGGCGGCAGCGTATCGAACCATTGCACAGCAGCGGAACGCTCTTTCGAGAAATTCAAGAAAGGCGAAAGGAGCTGCTTTAATTCGTCGGGGTTGAGATCCGGAAGCGGTTTGTTGAATTCCAGGAAAATTGTACTACCCATACCGGGCTGTATCCCCGGCGGGCCCTGATCTTGCGTCGAGGTGGTCTGCATCGGGGGATAACCGCCTCCCATGCCGAACTGAATATGATCGCGCCAGCGCCTCTTGCCGCGCCCGCCGCCGTTCAAATCGACAATGATCTGATGGTCGCGGAACTCCAGCTTGGTAATCTGTACGTTATCGCCAGTACTCACGGCCGAGCCATGTGTTGCGACGGCGCGATCGAGCATCTCCGCTTCCAGCGGCTTGCCCACGCTGACATGAAATCCTTCTTTGCCGGCGGGCAGTGGTTTGATGGCCTTGGCAAATTCACCGGACACATAGCGGATCAGGTCAAGCTTCGAATTCTCCTGGAGCGTGGTGTTCTTCGAAGGGGATGCGATTTTCGATGGGGACTGGCTTTGGGACTGCGCGTTGTCCGAGGATGCACCGGCGTTCGGGAAGAGGGGAATCTCTTCGGATGAAGGAAAGCCGAGCGCCGCGTTGGTGGGCGTACGAAGGCTGTCGACCCGCGGGATGTCCGCGTCAGCCAAAAGCAAGAACGCCAGAGGTATGGCAAACCAGTTCGACATAAGCACAACGGACCCCGACCTGGCCGGGTCCGTCTTCCCTATTCTACGATGCCACGGAGCCGCTGAACAGGTGCCTCGCTCGCTCGGGGAGGAGACAAACTCTCTCTCCTTCATTTGGGGTTAAAACTGTACCACCGGAACGGGGATTCGCGCCATCCGTCTAGCGGAGTCTGCGGAGTCTAGCGGGGGAGCCTCTTTTGGATGCTCTTCGAAAAACTCTGGAGCAAAGTTCCCAGCGATGGCATGAAGGTACTCACGATCGCTGGCCGTACATCAATTACATCCTCTTTATTCTTAAGAATGCGTATGGAGAATTTGAGGAACGTGTTGGTCAAGTAGGCTCCCCGAAAGGGGCGAAAGCCGAAATGGTCTTGGGAGCCATTCGCGCTCAACTTGGAGAATTTCGCTTGGCGGATATAGAACGTGCGTGTCCCGGTGTTGGCCGCGAATGGATTCGAAAGCTCTTGGTCGATCTGAGAAGCTCCGGCGAGATAACTTGCAGTGGCAAGGGGCCAGCCGCGCGTTGGCGCAACGAGGCGAGTAAGGGTAGAAACTCTAAGTGAGGGTATTAGTGGGGGTATCGTCTTCGCACTGAAAGACCGGGGACTATTCCGGGTTCCACGGCTTGCGGTGGCTGAGAATCTCTTCTCGTGCACCTGGCTTCGTGCGGTTGACGGCTCAATCCCGTGCGCCGGGGATACGGATTCACGCCTCGGTTCGATTGCGGATCGGTGCGACACGTCGCGCGCGATCTTTCGGGCGGCTGGTTCAATCGCGGACAAGCGGGAGGCATCATGGACGAGCGGCTCAGTGAGTTCCGCTTTCACCTCGGTGTAAACTTGCGCATCGTATCGGGCACGCGACACCGCCACGTAAGCCAAGCATTGGTTAACGAGTTGTCTCCCGCTTGGCCACGCTTCATCTCGGCAAGGAGGAGATACATGCAGACAATGAGACGGAATCGGGCGCGCTCAGTCCACAATTGACGATCCAGCAACGGTTGTTGACCGTAACAGTTATAGGGTGTGAACGCCGACTGCGGTGCCGATGGGGAAGAACAACACAGCGATAAAGAGGGAATAACCCCACAGAAAGCGTCGCGCCGTCTTCCAAAAGTAGTCAGCGCAATGATAGGTAACAGCGCAATCACGATCGGCACACCGAAACACACGAGCGAGGCGTACACACACGGTGACGGGCTCTGCGCGATCGCGGAGGTCGTGCACGACGTAAAGGCCTGAGCAAGGACAAATAGCGTGAATCCCAACACAAGGAATAGCAGGCCGTTAGCAGCATGAAGAATAAGCGCTATTTTTCTGTGTTTAGTCACAGTCCAAGCTCCAAGCAATCGCGCCTGCTCTCACGGCGAAGTTCCGTCGCAGCGACACTTTTCGAAGCCTACTGTAAGTACCATTTTAGAGTCCGATCGACCGAAGCCGCAAGGCGTGCAAGGCGTAACAACAGCGAGAGCCTTTGGCCGTCCCGTGTTGATGGGCCAATTGATGTTGGCAGGAAAATGAGCTGGGAGGTCAGTGGGCTACTTTGAAAGTAGCCCACTACCAGCGGGACACGACTTGGACGCCCTGGCGGTCGATGGTCATGGGCAGGGCTTGTGCTCCCGCATCGACAATGGCCCTCTCCACGCGTGGGCGGGCCTCCGGCTCGATCAGGAGCACCACGCAGCCGCCTCCGCCCGCTCCGCATACCTTGCCCGCCAGCGCGCCATTGCGACGGGCGCTGTCGATGACGCGGTCGATAGTCTTTGTTGAGATCGTGGGCAAATTTCTCTTGCGGAAGGACCATTCTTCGCGCATCAGGCGGCCGGCCTCAGGCCAGTCCGGTTTTTCAAATGCCAGGCGCATTTTCTGAGCGACATCGGAAATCCGCTCAAGGCTGTTCTGCACGGCGCGCTTCCCGCCGATGTGCGCTTTGTAGACTTCCCAATTGTTGATGCCATGCTGGCGCGGCTTGCCGGTATAACAGACGACCACGCGACGCTCGAGCTCGTCCAGATTCACACGCAATTCAACGCGATGCTCACCGCCGGGCGGGAGCTCGATCGCAGCCGCGCCGCCGAAGGCCGGAGGATAGTGATCCTGGGTTCCGGTAGGAACATTGATGACGATGGCTTCGGCGTCGCGGCTGATGTGTATCCAGTCGATCTTGCTCTTGCCAGCTCCGGTGAAGCGGTCCAGCGCGGCGCAAATGGCCACGGCCATGGCGCTGGAGCCGCCGATGCCTGCACCGGCGGGAGCCTCCGAATCCGTGGTTAGCGTAAAGCCGCCCCGCGGCTGGAAGAACTTGGTAATTTCCGCAAGAAGCGGAAGGCGGTAGCGCTTGGCGTCGACGAGTGCGGCGAAGGAGGCAAAACTCTCTTCGCGCTTGATATCGCGGGAAACCAACTTGATGCGCTTGTCGCCCGTTGCAAGCGTCTCGATGACGCAGGAGGCATAAAGCGAGATTGCGGCGTTCACGGTGACCGCGCCCGGATGAAACAGATAGAGCGGCCAAATGTCGAGGGTTCCCCCGGCAAAATCCACGCGGGTCGGTGCTTTAGACTCGATGATCATGCGTGCAAGCTAGCTCGATTCAGGGGGATGGTCAGCCCAGTCAGTTTGACGGAATAAGACCCCCATCTCAAGCAATGACCGCAAGGGCTGTCCACGGAAAGTCAATAATCTCTGCACCGGTCGACGAGCGCCTTCGGTAGAGACGCAAGCATCAGCTACCGTCGGCAGAAGCGGCGCGGTTACTGGCGATGAGTTGCGGGCCGTCCTTCTTTTCATGGGCGAGAGCGGGATTGGGCTCGAAGCAGCGGCGGCAGCGCGCCTCGTAGGCACCCATCGCGCCGACAACAATTAGATCTTCGCTATCGACCAGCCGCTGCGTGTGAACCGCGGGATTGCCGCAGCGGACACAGATCGCGAGCAGCTTGGTGATTTCTTCGGCGATGGCGAGGAGGCGCGGCATGGGTTCAAACGGGCGGCCTCGGTAATCGGTATCCAGGCCGGCGACGATCACCCGTTTACCAAGATTCGCGAGCTTGGTGCAAACGTCGACAACTTCGTCGCCGAGGAATTGCGCTTCGTCGATGCCGATGACTTCCGTGCGCGGCAACAGTTTTTCCATGATTTCAGAAGCCCTGAACACGCTGTCCGAAGGAATGCCGAGGCCGGAGTGCGACACGATTTCGTTGGCGGCGTAGCGTTCGTCGATGGCCGGCTTGAAGATCTGCACGCGTTGGCGCGCGATTTCCGCGCGGCGCAGCCGGCGGATCAGCTCTTCACTCTTGCCGGAAAACATCGGTCCGACGATGACTTCGATCCAGCCCATATTGCCTTTGACGATGTCCACGGTTGCTCCCTCAAAATCAATTGTCAGTATCAGTATCAGTATCAATATCAATATCAGTATCAGTATCAGTATCAGTATCAGTAATGAAATTCGATTCGGAACGATATGAGCCGATATCCACCAGCCTCTACCGAAATGGGTCCGAGGAGCCGACGACGGCGGCATGGTACATCTTGGCATTATAGAACGGCGCGAAGGCCGCAATCACGGCAACTCGAAATGCCTCCTGCCGCGTGATGAAATTATTCGAGAGCACACCCCAGGCGCCCTGCGCGTCGCGGATCCCCACGGCGCCGGCAAACCGATCGATCGCTATGGAAAGCTCCACGCCATTTTCGAGAACTTCGTGAGCCAGCGCTCCCGGCAGTTCGATGCTTCCGGAGCGGCCAAAGTGGCCTCGAGCGTCGTCGGAGACGTAGGCCCAACTTTCCAGGAACACGCGGCGATGCCGGTTCTGCTGCAATCCCGAATGATTGAAGATCTTCGCTCCTTCGTACACGACGTCGAGCCCGCCTTCCAGACCCACGAAGTATTGCCAGTCCGCTCCGCTCTGGCGCGCTCTTTGCTGCACCGCTTCCGCGCGCTGGCGGGCACCACGCATCAATTCATCCCGAGACGTGGGCGTGTGGCTGACTCCGCTCTCCACTTCCACGCCGACGACTTCGAATTGCGTATCGCGAGCCAGCGCTGCTGAAAATGACTGGAGCGCTTCGGTGATGGCGTTGAGCTTAGGACCGCGCTTGCTGCCGGCGGCAATGGTGATTTTTTTCATTTCGACAAATGGCGACGGCCCGATTTTAACGGTAGTTGGACAAAGATTTCACTGGGAATCTTGGACTAACCGTCGGCAAATGTGAGGAAGTCGTTCCGGAGCTGTGCGGCGGGGCGCTTTTGGGGAGAAAATTTGTGAGCCAATCTCGCCTCTTTAGCTGCACCCAATTGCGGGCAAGACCTAAGGCTTTGCCTCCGGCGGTGGACGCAGTGGGACCGAGCAACCAGGATGTGGCAACCGACAAGTGCGTGGATCACCGGTCAGAAGTTTTCGGTCATCCACGCGTTGCAATCCCATTTTGCGCTCAGGATGGCAACGCGGCGGTTATCGGGTGACGACACCGCCCACATCCAGAAGGGACGGGCATGGCCCTGAAGGTCCACGGGGAGAAGCGTTGTGCCAGTGGCCGAGGGGCTCAAGCTCCGGCTGTCGGCAGACCCATCCATGACGCTGAGTTTGGCTCGAATCGTTTATAATTTGTGTTTCGCCATGAGAGTCAACAATTCACAGAATGTTTCTGTGGGCCTCGAATGGGCCCATCCGCTGGTTCGCGACTGGTTCATCGGCCGGTTCGGCACTCCCACGGAGCCACAAGAGCAAGGTTGGCCTCCCATTCTGGCGGGCAGTACTACGCTGATTTCCGCCCCGACAGGCTCCGGTAAGACTCTGGCAGCGTTCCTGGCTTCGATCGATGGCCTCGTACGCGGAGCGTTACGCGGCGAGTTGGCGGACCGCACGGAAGTGCTCTACGTTTCGCCCCTCAAGGCGCTCGGCAACGATATCCGCACAAACCTAGAAATTCCTCTTGGCGAAATTCAGGAGCTGGCTGCCAATTGCGGGATCCTCATGCCGGAAATCCGCACGGCGGTGCGCACAGGTGATACGTTGGCCCACGAGCGTCGCGCCATGCTGGCTCGCCCGCCGCATATCCTGGTCACGACTCCGGAATCTCTCTACATCCTATTGACCGCGGAGAAGAGCCGCGAAATCCTGCGGAACGTCAAGACTATTATTGTGGACGAAATCCACTCCGTTGCTGATGACAAGCGCGGCGCGCACTTGGCGCTTTCCTTGGAGCGATTGGAATATCTGACCGATAGGCGCCCTGTGCGGATCGGTCTTTCAGCTACGCAGAAGCCCATCGAAGTTGTTGCGCGCTTCTTGTCCGGTTCCGATCGTCCCGACCCCGCAGTGGTGCAGATAGACCACCGACGCGATTTGGACCTGGCGGTCGAAGTCCCCCGCAGCGAGCTCGGACCAATTGTGACCAACGAGATGTGGGGCGAAATCTACGACCGCATCGCAGAACTGGCGCGGCAGCATCGCTCCACACTGGTCTTTGTGAACACGCGCCGCCTGGCGGAACGTGTGGCGCATCATCTGGGAGAGCGCCTGGGAAGAGACGCGGTAGCCACACATCACGGAAGCTTGTCGCGCAAGTTGCGGCTGGCGGCCGAAAAGAAACTGAAAGCCGGAGAGGTGCGCGCTCTTGTTGCAACGGCTTCTCTAGAACTGGGTATCGACATTGGCTCGGTGGACCTGGTCTGCCAGATCGGCTCTCCTCGGTCCCTCTCTGTTGCTCTGCAGCGCATTGGACGCGCGGGTCACTGGCGCGGCGCCGTCTCGAAGGGCCGCATCTTCGCAACGACTCGCCATGAATTGCTTGAATGCGCCGCCCTCGTGAGAGGGATCCGCCAGGGCGAGTTGGACCGCATCGAGATACCTGAAGCACCGCTGGACATCCTGGCCCAGCAGGTTGTGGCCATGTGCGCTGCCGAAGATTGGAGCGAGGACGAGCTGTTCCGAATCGTCCGCCGCGCGTATCCCTATAGGAATCTGAGGCGTAACGACTTCGACGCCGTCGTGGAAATGCTCTCCGAGGGCATCGCCGGCGGCCGCGGACGTTACGCCGCCTACTTGCACCGAGACCGCGTGAATGGGCGTGTCCGCGCGCGCCGGGGCAGCC
This sequence comes from Acidobacteria bacterium 13_1_20CM_58_21, assembly GCA_001919715.1. Taxonomy (GTDB): domain Bacteria; phylum Acidobacteriota; class Terriglobia; order Acidiferrales; family UBA7541; genus Acidiferrum. The sequence goes on along the minus strand of MNIJ01000131.1, from coordinate 3,428 downwards.
GGCTGACGGCTATCACCAGCGGCGGCGCGATCCCCGAAAATGCGCTCTATGCGGTTCTTGCCCAGCCCGAAGGCACGTTGGTTGGCACCGTGGACGAAGACTTCGCGGTGGAGAGTCTCGCGGGCGATATCATCCTGCTCGGAAACTCCTCCTGGCGCATTCGGCGCGTGGAATCCGGTCGGATGTTGGTCGAAGACGCCCAGGGAGCGCCACCCAATGTGCCGTTCTGGCGCGGCGAGGCACCGGGACGGACGTCTGAGCTTTCCGCATGTCTCACCGACCTGCTCGAAAGAATCAGTTCGTTTGTGGCGGCTGCTGTTCTGGGCGACTCGCTCGAACAGCCGGCGCACGCCCGAGCGGCGGTGAGTTGGCTCAAGAGCGAATGCGGCCTTGACGATGCGGGCGCCGAGCAGGCGGTCGACTATGTCGTGGCCGGGCGCGCAGTGCTGGGCGCGGTCCCCACCCAGAAAACCGTGATCGCCGAACGCTTCTTTGATGAGAGCGGGGGCATGCAGCTCGTAATTCATGCCCCGTTCGGCGCCCGGATCAACAAGGCCTGGGGGCTGGCGCTGCGAAAGCGCTTCTGCCGTGCATTCAATTTCGAGCTGCAGGCCGCCGCGACAGACAATGGGCTGAATATTTCTCTCACGGAGCAGCACAGCTTCCCCTTGGCCGACGTTTTTCATTTTCTGCACCCTGCGTCGGCACGGGAAGTGCTGGAACAGGCGGCCCTGGCGTCGCCATTATTCACATCGCGGTGGCGTTGGGACGCGGGACGTGCCCTGGCACTGGTTCGCTTTCGCAACGGGAGGAGAGTTCCGCCCCCCATTCAGCGCATGCGCTCAGATGACCTGCTGGCAGCGGTTTTCCCGGAAGCCCAGGCCTGCCAGGAGAATGTCTCCGGGCCGATTACTATCCCGGACCATCCATTGGTCCGCGAGGTGATGAAAGACGTTCTCGGCGAGGCCATGGACGTCGAAGGCTTCGAACGGGTACTAGGCGATCTTGTCGAGAAACGAATCCGCTGCGTTGCGGTAGACTCGCCCGTGCCCTCGCCGTTTTCGCACGAGATTCTCAACGCCAATCCCTACGCTTATTTGGATGATGCTCCTCTCGAGGAGCGCCGCGCCCGGGCAGTGGAAATGCGCCGCACGCTCCCCGACGCGGTCTTGTCCGAAGTTGGCCGACTGGACCCTGCGGCGATTGCGGAAGTGTGCGAAGAGGCCTGGCCTGATGTTCGAGATGCGGAGGAACTGCATGACGTACTCTTGACCCTGGTGGCGCTGCCCGCCTCGGCAAATGCCGGGCTGCCGCAGAACAATCACTTGGACCAGAAGCTCCGAGCGTCAATTCCCGCCTGGTCTGAATTTTCCGAACAGCTTGCCGCCCGACGCCGTGCCGCGCTCGCCCAAGTGGGCGGCTTGAAGTATTGGGTCAGCGCGGAACGCGCCAAGGACTTCGTGCAGGTTTTTCCTGCCGCGTGTTTTGAATCATTACTGCCCGACCTAGAATCAAAAGCATCCTCGCGCGAAGATGTGCTGCTGGCTCTGACGGCGGGCTGGATGGCGCACTGCGGTCCGCTGACGGCAAGCGCGTTAGGAGAGACGCTGCAAACTCCCGTGGCAGATATAGAGAGAACACTTCTGAGAATGGAGGCGAGCGGCGCTGTTCTGCGCGGGCGTTTCACGGATTCTGCCGCCGGCGAAGTGGAGTGGTGTGATAGGCGCCTCCTGGCGCGCATCCATCGACTGACGCTCGGGGCGCTGCGGAAACAGATCGCGCCTGTGACCCCGGCAGAGTTCATGCGCTGGCTTTTCCGCTGGCAGCATGTGGCGCCGGGCACGCAACTTCTGGCCGAACGGGGAACGCTGGAGGCGCTGCGGCAGCTTCAGGGTTACGAGGCGCCCGCAAATACATGGGAACGCCACATCCTGGCACGACGCATCGGCGGATACGATCCAAGGACGCTCGACCAGCTCTGCCTCACAGGCGCGGTTGGCTGGGGAAGGCTGTCCCCTCATGCGGCGACGCTCGATTCTGCGACGGAAGGCAAACGCCGTGTCGTGCCTACCAGCGTCGCGCCCATCACATTCTTCGTGCGCGAGGATGCCGACTGGATGCTCCCGCACCGCGAGGCAGGCCAGGAAGAGACTCGCGGGCTGAGCCCTGATGCGCAGACGGTCGTGGAGTTTCTCGGACGCCATGGGGCATCGTTCTTCACCGATATCGTGCGCGGCACCGGCAGGCTGAAGGCGGAGGTGGAGACTGCGCTCTGGGAGCTTGTCGCGGCGGGCGTGCTGACTGCGGATGGCTTTGACAATCTCCGGGCCCTTATCGATCCCCAGCGCCGCGCCGGACGGGGGAGGGGGCGGAAGGCGCGTCCCCGGCACAGCGCGGGGCGCTGGTCGCTCCTGTACGCCGGCGAACCAGTGGATCGCTCGCGAGCTCTGGAAGCGATTTGCTGGATGCTCTTGCGCCGCAACGGCGTCGTCTTTCGCGACGTGCTCGCGCGCGAGACCCTGCTGCCCGCTTGGCGCGAACTGCTGATCACTTTGCGGCGGCTCGAGGATCGCGGAGAAGTCCGCGGCGGAAGATTCGTCAGTGGCTTTCTCGGGGAACAATTCGCTCTGCCGGTGGCAGTGGAATCCCTCAGGACGTTGCGCAACCTCCCGCCCTCGGGCGAGACCATCGCCGTTTCCGCTGCCGACCCGCTCAATCTGGCGGGCATCCTGGTGCCAGGCGAGCGCATCTCGTCCACCTCGGGCAGATTTGTTGCTTTTCGCGACGGTGTGGCCTTGCCGTCGCCGGAAAGGGCGGGAGTCATAGCGATGGCCGCGGCACGCTGAGCCTTTCGTCGTTCGATGGCATACCGTGTCATCATCATCGCGCCTGTGCGCCCTGCATTTCATCGGGCAAGTCGAAGTGGTCCACCGTCGCCGATCGAGCCACATTCGGCCCTGTGCCTCAAACACATAAAACGTCAGCTCGCTTGCCTCACTCCTAATCCGTTAATTGGCCTCCCCACGAGCTCAACCGATGACGGTGCATTCCATCCCCAGCAGTTGACCAAGCTTGCTCAACTTGCTGGATATATGGCCGACGCCGATCGCGCAATGATGCGCTGGGCCTTCGGCGTTCCAGGCATTCAGGAATGCTCTCGCTCCCATCGAGAAACGGTAGCGGCTGTTGGTGTTACCAATTTCGAGAATCGGGCCGGGCTCGGAAACGGCGTCAGCGACCAGCAATTTAAGTTTTCCGTCCGCCGTTTGAACAACTGAAAGCAATGTTACGGGACCGTGCTTAATGGACATCTCAACGGAGAGCCCGCGGCCGACCTTGCCGTGATACACACTCAGCGGGCGAACCTTGGTCTTGCCCTGGGCAATGGCGATGTGGGCTGGTCCGTCGTGGCCCATGAGGATCACATC
>MNIJ01000141.1 GCA_001919715.1 Acidobacteria bacterium 13_1_20CM_58_21 | reverse complement strand
AGTTGCGGTGGCGGGCAGTCGAGAAACCAGGCAGGCAAAGCAGCAAACCGCGCAGAACGCGCGTTGAACCTGCCGCGGAAAGAAAAAGATCATGGGTTCAGCCTGAACCGGTCGATGCAAGAAACAGCAATCGCGTACTAGATAACAATATCGACGAGCCGCGAGCAACAGTTTTCCGGCAGGAGTGGAGTCATTCGATAACGCAACGAGAGACGTTCACCAGTTCGCGGCAGGCCACTGGCAAAGGCGTTGAGCGGCAGCAAACGGGTGTGATACGAACGCAAGTGCTCTGGTGATGGAAATAACTCTTACATTGTGGAAGCCGGTGGAATCGCGGCGAGCACATCGACAAGGACAGAAAAGGTTGGTACTCGGCATAGTCTTGTCTCGGGGAGTCGCAGGAGCGCTGGCGCTCCTGCTGATGGGGTGCGGAGGTGGGAATAGCACACCGGTGACGCCGCCAATTCCGGCGGTCGACGCCCTGCAGGTAGTCGACGTGCAGAACATCGTGCAGGCAGCGGTGAATTCCGGGAATGTCGACATGGCCGTGGCCGTGGTGGACCGTGCGGGATTTGTGCTGGGCGTGTTTCGAACGCAAAATGCGCCGGCGGCGGCGGTCGGAAATTTCGGGCAGGTGCAGGACGCAAACGATGTGGCTGTGGCGCTGGCGCGGACGGGCGCGTTCTTTAGTAACGATCAGGCGCCGCTCTCGTCGCGAACGGTGCGATTTATCAGCGGGATTCATTTTCCACCCGGTGTGACGAATCAGGCGCCGGCGGACTTGTACGGGATCGAGAACACCAATCGCGGTTGCACGCTGATCAACGACCCGACGTTTCAGAGCAAGATTCCTCCTGCTCTCGCCCTGGGCGGTGGATTCGGACTCGGGGTGCTCACCGGCAAGGCCGACGTGATGGATTCGAATCCGACGGTGGTGAATCCGGGCGGCGTGCCGATTTTCTACAAGAATGCGGTGCTTGGCGGAATTGGGGTCGTGACAACGTCGAGCAACCTGAATGTTGCGGAGTACGCGGCGTTCGCGGGATCGACTGCGGCGCGCAGCGGGGCAGCGGACAGGTTTGGGCCATCGCCGGCGCCTCCGGGAGTGGTTTTTATCGGAGGCATTGCCCTGCCCTTTGTGAGTCAAACCGCGCGTCCGACGGGTTTATCCGCAGGGCCCGTTGTGGGAACGGGGAGCTATGTGGTGGCGCCTGCCAACAGCCCCGGGCCGCCACCAGAGGGCGATTTGATTACCGCTGGGGCGGGACCGATGGGTGGTTTGAGCGCGGCGGACGTGAAACAAATTTTGGATAACGCCGAAGCGACGGCGAAGATGACGCGCGCGGCGATTCGATTGCCGCTGGGTTCGAAGGTGCGCATGGTGATTGCCGTGGCGGACCTAGATGGAACGATCATCGGCTTGCGCCGGATGCAGGATTCCACGGTGTTCAGCATAGACGTGGCGGCTACCAAAGCAAGGAACATGGTCTACTTCAATGGCACCATTCGAACGGCCGCGGATCTGAACGGCGTGCCGATGGGCACTGCGGTCACGAACCGGACGATCAGTTTTGGCGCGCAGCCGCTCTATCCGCCGGGAATTGACGGCTCGAATGCGGGGCCATTTTTCAACCTGTATACGATGGATTTGGCGAGTCCCTGCACGCAGGGATTTCAAAGTGGTGCGGCCAATTCGAACAAGAGTGGAATCGTATTCTTCCCCGGGAGCGCGGGTTTGTTTCGAAACGGTCGACTGGCCGGCGGATTGGGGGTGAGCGGCGACGGCGTGGATCAGGACGATTACGTAACGAACGGCGGCACCCAAGGATTCGAAGCGCCAACAAATGCCCGAGCGGATCAAATTATGGATCAGGGTGTGCGGCTGCCATATTTCAAATTTCCTAGAAATCCGACCAACTGAATCCAAAGACTCATCGGCCACGCGCGGATTTCCTGCCGCCAGCGATTTTTATGAGCGCGCGGGTATACGCTTCGATGGCTTCAGGAACAGCCTGGCTGTAAACAAACTGTCCCTCGCGGTGGCAGGCGATCAGCCCGGCTTCGCTGAGAATCTTCAGGTGATGCGAAACGGTCGCGGGGGTCACCCCGCGCATCGAGACGATCTCGCCACAGTTCATGTGCTTGGTTGCTGAAATGGCCTCGAAAATTCTGAGGCGTGTCTCGTCGGCAAGGGCTCTCGATATCTTTTCAACGTGAGGGCGATCCATCGGTCTGCCCGGAGTGTAGCCGGCTTCCCTTCTCCCCACCACCAGGATTCACTCTTCAGAACATACCACCAAGAACGATGCAACCAAGTATTTCGATATTCATCTAAACATCGAAAGGTTGAAAGCGCCGGGAGCGGCAGGGCGGGCTCGCCGCCGAGAGCGGCTTTCGGTCACATGCAGCTAGAGGATGGAGATCAACATGAAGAGACTTGAAGGAAAAGTAGCGGTAGTAACCGGTGGAAGCAGCGGCATTGGGCTGGCCTCGGCCAAGCGCTTCGAGGAGGAAGGAGCGCGCGTCGCCATCGCGGGCCGCAGCAAGAAAACACTGCAGGAGGCGGTGAATACGATCGGCAATGGCGTGCTGGCGGTGCAGGCGGATGTGGCCAAGCTTGCAGACATCGACAAGCTGTATGCGGAGGTTTCAAAAAAACTGGGGAAAATCGACGTATTGTTTGTAAACGCCGGAGTCGCGAAGTTCGCGCCATTTGCAGAGACGTCCGAAAGCTTGTACGACGAGCAATTTGACATCAACATAAAAGGCGCGTACTTCACGATCCAGAAAGCGCTGCCGTTGTTGAATGACGGCGCGTCGATCATTTTGAATACCAGTGTGGCAGACAGAAAAGGCACGGCGGGGACCAGTGCCTATTCGGCAACGAAAGCAGCGCTACGCTCTCTGGCGAGAACAGCGGCAGCGGAACTGGTGGGTCGGGGGATTCGTGTGAACACGGTTGCGCCTGGGCCAATTGTCACGCCCATCTTTGGGAAAACCGGGCTTCCGAAAGAAGCCATCGATGAATTCGCAAAGGAAATCGTTGCCAAGGTGCCCATGAAGCGGCTGGGCCAGCCGGAGGAAGTGGCCGGCGCGGTGGCGTTCCTGGCTTCCGAAGACGCGTCGTACATCACCGGCGTGGAAATCAATGTGGACGGCGGAATGGGGCAGATCTGAATCACTCGAGCGGTTAACAGGGACCCCGCCATGAATGGCAGGGATTCCTCCGGAGTCCCCGCTGGTTTCGCGGGAATCTCTGGGTTCCTCCCACAACCGCCTTACTTCAGCGGAGGACTACGCTAGAGGCTTTACTTTCGGGCTATCCGCCCCGTAGGTCTTTTGGACGCGAAGAATGTATACCATGCCGAACCGAATCGCTTACCCCGGCCTGAACGCCGGGGCTTGCGCTCACCATGGGGTCATTTGGCACCTCCGGAGGGATCCGGTGACGTGGCCGTGTTGACGTCGAGGAACCACTTGTGCGCGGCGTCACGCGGTGCGTAGCAGTTGCCGTCGGGAGCGTAGTTCGCAGGGCAATGCGCGCTGAATTCCCTCGGACGGGGGGATTGCGCGAATTGCCACACTGCGGCGTAGCCGATACCGCTCGATTTAGGCGGAGGCGGGTCTGGTGGAAAAGTGCAGCCTGGCGACGGAGGGCAGAAAACGTTGTAGGCCCAGAGCGTGATGTCGCCTGATGCGGCCTGGTTGCGAATGTCGTCGGCTGTGGTGATAGCAACGTCTGGCGCTTCCTTGACCGGTATACCTGAGCAATAAACACCCGGATGATAACCGGCGCGGGTGAGTTCTTCGGACCAAACGCGGAGATAGGTGTGATAGTTGGCGGGCAGACGGCCGCCTTCTTCGATATCGAGAAAGATGATGGCGCCGGAAGCGAAGCCTTCCCTCTTCGCAGCGGCCGCAGCATTCCTCGCGTCTTGGGTTCCGTTTCTTCTTGCCGCGACTTCATTCTTGAGCTCGCCGCTCTCGCGGCCACGGTACAAAATCAGAAAGCCGAAACCTTGGGAGCGGAGAAATTCTCGCTTGCCGAGCCACGTATTTGTTTTCTATCCGGGCGGAGGGCTGAGCCAGTAGCTGGTAAACACAAATGTCTTCTGGAGAATCGGCAGTGCGAGGTCACCGGGATAAATGTTGCGGTCGAAGCCAAGGTAAGAATGCGATTGGTCTGGCACCGAGGGAGTGCTTGGTGGTCGGATGGAGTTCGGGCGGAGGGCATAGAGGGAACGCAAAGAGGAATTCGCGCCGCGCGTCGAAGACCTCTGCGGTACGCCCGCCTGCAAGAGCAGAATCGCGCTGCCAAACAGCGCGAGGCAAGCGAGAACGGATGGAAAGGGCTTGGAGACAGATTCCATATTAGCCTTCGCGGAGCTTGTGCCCAGCGAGGTTGCCGAGGCCGTCGTAGGCGGCGTATTTGTAGGTTTCGCTGAGCGTGGGGTAATTGAAAACTTGCTCGATGAATTCGTCGATGGTGAGACCGTTGTCGAGGGCCATCATGCCGATGTGGATGAGTTCGGTGGCGTTTTCGCCGATGATACTGGCGCCCAGGAGTTTTTTATCGGCTCGGGCGAAGATGAGCTTGAGCATGCCCGCGGTATCTCCGGTGATGTGACCTCGGGCGTTGTTTGCGTAAAGCGCGCGGCCCACGACGTAGTCGATTTTCTTTTCTTTGCAGGATTCTTCGGTCTCACCGGCAGCGGATATTTCCGGAATCGTGTAAATACCCATGGGGAGCAGAGAGGCAACACGCTCCTTGTACTTCAAACCAAAAGCGTGGCAGACGGCAACGCGGCCTTGCTCCATGGAAGTAGAGGCCAGCGCGGGGAAACCGATGACGTCGCCGGCGGCGTAGATATGCGGAACCGACGTGCGATAGTGTTCGTCGACAGGGATATAGCCGCGATCATCGATGGCCAGGCCGGATTTCTCGAGAGCCAGACCATCGACGGCGGCGCGGCGGCCGGCGGCGAACAGGGCGGCATCGGTCTCGAGCGTTTTGCCGCTTTTCATGGTCAGACGCACGCCGCTGGCCGAGTTTTCGGTTTTGACCGGGCGTTCGTTAAACAAGAAATGCATACCAAGGGCGGCGAGCCGGTCGCGAAGACGATCGGAAATCTCATTGTCGAGAAATGGGAGAAGACGGTCGCGCCCGTCCACGAGCGTGACATCAACACCAAGGGCTTTGAAGATAGAAGCGTATTCGCAGCCGATGACGCCGCCGCCGATGACAGCCAAGCTTTTAGGAATGCGGTCCATCTGAAGGAAGGTGTCGGAGTCAAAAGTGTGAATGTCGTCGAAGGCGATTTCCGGAGGACGATGGGGCTTGGAGCCGGTGCAAATGAGGATGACTGCTCCCCTTAGCTGACGCGCGCCCTGGGCGGTGGAGAGGACCATGGTATGGGGGTCTAGAAAGGCGGCCTGGCCGCGGAGGAGTTCGATGTGGTGGAGTGCGAGGTTTTTCAGAATGCGCTGCCGCTCCATGTCTACTACTTCACGCTCGTGATGCATGAAATCGTGGACGGTGAGATTTTCCTTGAGCGAGTAGTCGATTCCGTAGAGACCGCGCTGCTTGAGCCCGGAAAAGTAAAGCGCGGATTCGCGAAGAGTCTTGCTGGGAACAGTGCCGGTGTTGATGCAGCTGCCGCCCATATGCTCGGCGCGCTCGATGACGGCAACGCGTTTGCCGAAATAGGCGGCCTGGGCGCCGCCCTTTTCACCAGCAGGGCCGCAGCCGATCACGATGAGATCGAATCGATCATTCGAAGTCACGAACTCCTCCGCTTCATCCCCAGCGGTCTCAAAGCAAGACCTGCCAAATCGCAGACCAGACGCGAGACGATTCTAGAACAGGATGGACTGCTGGTGACATGCTTAGCTGCACCCAACACCTGCTGCGAGTTGTGTAGCGCATCCCATCGATCCTCGGCAGTTTGATCCACCCGTTACCGATGCCTTCTGGGACCCGGAAACTCTCACGCTGACCTTGCTTCACCGCCAGCCCCGGCCTTCGAGTCCAGGGCTTCACGGCCCCAAGGGGGTGAATGGAAGTCATCCGGCGGAGGCTCCCCCCGAAGCACTCAAGAACGTCGGTTTCAAGACCATCGTGGTGGACCAGGCCCAGAAAGCCTGTTACCTCTTTCGGCTAATCTACGGCACAAACGCCTGGATGTGCCGCGCTGCGGTTCTATACAATGGATTAGGATGGATTGCGACCTTCACGGACTGGAGAGACACCCATGGTTCAAGCTCCCTACGCAGTAAAGCGCGCCAATCCTCGCTTCTCGTTTTTCGCAGATGCCGAGGTGACCCTTCGCGACGGGACTCGGTCTGTCGCACAGCTTGCCGAATTGAGCTCGCGTGGTTGCTATATCGATACGCTCGAACCCATTCCCATTCATACAAAATTACGTCTCAAAATCTGCGATGGCACGAGCACATGCGAACTGCCTGGCAAGGTGATCTACATGCATTCTGGCGGCGGCTTGGGAATTTTCGGCATGGGCGTGCTGTTTGGAGACTTGGGTGCCGAGCAGCACTTCGCAATCGACGCATGGCTGCACAGACTCGCCAGGCAGACCGGGAAGAATTCGGGAAAGCACTCCTTCACTCAAATCAGAGGCTAAATCACACAGCGTCAACGGGCCATGTTGTTATCAGACGTGCTCACAAAACGAACGTCGATTCGCAGTGTGTCTGCGCGCGTTCAAACGCGTTAATCGTCCAGCGTGAGAAAGCGGTCCATCCCCAGGGGCACACGCTGACTCCTCTGCTTCAGGCCTCGATAAACTTCTATCCTTCTCGTGGTTCAGTCGCCATCGCCACACTCCCCAGTTTTAGACTGGTTTTTCCCTCCGTCGCCGCCCACCCAGCTCATTCTCTCGGTTCGTCGGCGCCCGCCACTCCAGACTCTGCTTGCTGAGGTATGATCGTCGAACCTATCCGACTCCATTACGCAGCAAGGGGGGGTCGCCATGTCTGCTCAAAACAAGCGCTCTCGAATCGACCAGTGGATGCTCGAAAAGATCTATCGAGCTGCGGGTCAGCCCTCCATCCGGCTCGAGCTCCGAAACAGCGCCGAAGTCTCGCCAACGGGACCGCTGCCAGTGGCCAACATCGTCATTGAGGACCGCAAGACTCTCTTGCGCCTGCTAATCGAACTGGAAGCTGAATTTGGCGATGCGTACAGCGAGGGGCGCATTACCCTGGAGGGAGATCTCGTCTCCGCCCTCGAAATCCTTTATCGCTCGATATCGCAAGTCGAACATCACGGATGGTACGTCAAACTCGTCTCGAAGTGCATGGAATATGTTCAGAGAAACTCCTTGCGCGGCTCGCGTCGTAATATCCAGCACCACTACGATCTTAATACCGCTTTTTACCAGCTCTGGCTCGACCCGCAACTCATCTATACCTGCGCTTACTATCCGTCTTCGGCGGCTACGCTGGAGCAGGCGCAAGTAGCGAAATTGGACTACGTATGCCGCAAGCTGCGACTGCAGCCCGGGGAGCGAGTCGTGGACGCAGGCTGCGGCTGGGGCGCATTGGCCCTGCACATGGCGCAAAACTATGGAGTGATCGTCCGGGCATTCAATATTTCGCGCGAGCAAATCTTGGTCGCCCGCCGGCGAGCAAAAGAACTGGGACTGAGCCACCGAGTGGCATTCATCGAAGACGATTACCGCAACATCTCCGGCGAGTGCGATGCGTTTGTCTCTGTAGGAATGTTGGAACACGTTGGACGGGAACACTACCGAGATCTGGGGAGTATCATCCACCGCTCGCTCGCCAAAACCGGGCGCGGACTCCTCCACTTTGTCGGGCGCAATCATCCGCTTCCCTTCAGCACGTGGACCAGAAAACGCATTTTTCATGGTGCCTACGCGCCGGCGCTCGGTGAGGTCATGCAAGTCTTTGAACCTTGGGATTTGTCCGTCCTGGATGTCGAGAACTTGCGGCCTCACTATGCAAAAACACTGGAGCAATGGTTGGCGCGATTCGAGAAGTCCGAACAAGAGATATCCGAAATGTTCACCCCGGAATTCACGAGAGCCTGGCGGCTCTATCTCGCCGGAGCTGTCGCTGGATTTCGGGTTGGCACGCTCCAACTGTTTCAAATCGTTTTCGCGCGAACTGCCTGCCAGCAAATTCCATGGACCCGCGCGCACCTGTATACAAAAGAACAGCACGGCGAACAGGAGACCAAATGGATGCATGCGACGTCCTGATCGTTGGAGCCGGTCCCGCCGGAAGTTCCTGCGCCTGGAAACTGCGTGATTCGGGCTTGAGCGTCGTGATCCTGGACCGCCAGAACTTTCCCCGTGACAAGGTGTGCGGAGGATGGATCACGCCGCCCGTCGTCGCGGAGCTCGAAATCGATCTGGAGGAATATTCACGCGGCCATGTTTTGCAGAACTTCCAGGGTTTCCGCACCAGCCGAATGGGTAGCCGCGAAATAGAAACTGATTATGGCCGACCAATCAGTTACGGAATTCGCCGCTGCGAGTTCGATGATTTTCTATTAAAGCGCTGCCGTGCGCGCATTCACCAAGGCGTTGCTCTAGCCCGCCTGGAACAATCGGGCGATCGTTGGATTGTCAACGGCCAGTACAAGGCCCGGCTCGTGATTGGCGCCGGGGGACATTTTTGTCCTGTTGCCCGATTGCGGGGGGCCAACGCTCGTAATGAAGTCAGCGTTGCTGCGCAAGAAATTGAATTCGAGATGTCAGAAACCCAGCGCGATCAATGTTCGATTCGGCCTGAGATTCCCGAGCTTTATTTTTGTCCGGACATGAAGGGTTATGGCTGGTGCGTCCGTAAGAAGAACTTTCTCAATATCGGCTTGGGGAGACTCGATCCCCATGTTCTGCCCCATCATCTTGCCACCCTCGGCAACTTTCTTAAAAAAACGGGGAAGATTGCTTTTGATCTGCCTCGGAAGATGGTGGGGCATTCGTATCTTCTTTACGGACGTGCCAAACGAAACGTGGCCGGAGACGGAGTGCTGCTGATCGGCGATGCCGCCGGCTTGGCGTATTCTCAGAGTGGCGAAGGCATACGGCCAGCGATCGAGTCGGGACTCCTTGCATCGAAGGCCATCCTGGCCGCAGGCGGAGCCAATAGTCCGGCACTCTCAGAAACATATCGCGGCCTGCTCGAACAGCGATTCGGAAAAGCGCAGGAAGAATGGGCTTTCAACATTGGCTGTCATCTTCCGACGCGACTGGTGAGTTCCCTGGCCCGCATTCTCCTGGCAAACCAGTGGTTCTCTCGGCGCGTCATCCTCGATCGGTGGTTTCTCCATTGTGACGAACCCGCTCTGGTTTGCTGAACCCATAAATTCGTCTTGCGGAATTGCCGCCGTCAAACAACGCTAGGAAGGCAAACTCCCGGATCATCGGCAGCAAGCAGCCTGCGGTGGGCGAAGTGTTTGACTGCCCGATATGTGGAAATGGCAATCCCGGCCGCGGTAAGGGAACAACTCGCTGCCAAGTTCCTCTTGATGGACGACTAAGCAATGAACTTCCAGAAACAGTTCCACTTACTCTAGTCCGTAGAGTCCGTGTCCCAGCATCAAAACGGCCAAGGGCCCTTTGGTTCTGCCGCTAACTCCTGAAGCCCGGCGGGTCCCACGCGATCGAGGTTTAAAGTCTTCTGGAAGCGCTGGATCGCCGCATGAGGTGCGTTTCACTGTAGGGCGCCACCCCGGACAACCCCCGTTGCCGGCTATTCCCGCTAAACCAGGTCAAAGCCTATGTGGCGCATGGTCGCGCGCTCGATCGGATGGGATGGTATTTCGTGAGACCAAGGGGAAAGACTCGCGCTAGACCCTGGTGCTTTTCTTCAGCGCCAATCGCAGATCCAGATTGCGGATGAGCCAATGCAGGTAGTTGGGGTGGACTCCCAGAAGCTTTGCCGTTTCGGTGAAGCGACCGCCGGATTGTTCGAAGGCGCCCAAGATCAGCTGTTTTTTCAGACTGCGAATGCCGTCGTCATATTTCGCTGGACCTGCAGCGGAGGAAGAGGCGGTTTCCATCAAAGTGAACGGCAGCGCAAATTCAGCCGTCGGGAATCATGTCGGGCCTGCGGCTGATGGTGCTGACCGGGCAGAAGAAACCTTGGGGCGTCGCATTCAAAGTCCGTTCGCCATGTGGTAGTAGACATCGTTCCAACGCAGCTCTTTCCCGAAGTCCGCGATATTGGTCTTGTGGTCGATCAGCAAACATTCCATGCCGGCCATCTCCGCAAAATCTTGTAAGTATTCAGAAGTCAAGGCGCGACTCAGGGCGGTGTGATGTGACCCACCTGCCATGATCCAGGATGTTGCTGCGATTTTAAGGTTAGGCTCGGGTATCCAGATGGCCCTTGCGACTGGCAACTTGGGCAAAGGCTGCTCGGGCCGCACGAGGTTCACCTGATTGACGATTAGACGAAAACGGTTCCCCAGGTCGACGATTGAAGTATTCACGGCGCTCCCGCAAGACGCGGTAAACACCAACCTGACCGGATCGTCTTTACCACCGATCGAAAGCGGATGGATTTCAGCCGACGGCTTGCCCTCGGCGATCGATGGACAAACTTCCAGCATATGGGCGCCGAGGACCCGGCCGCCATCTCTCAGATCGTAGGTGTAGTCCTCCATGAACGACGTTCCGCCCTGGAGACCGTGACCCATGATCTTCATGGCCCGCACAAGCGCCGCCGTTTTCCAGTCGCCTTCCGCGCCGAATCCATATCCATCGGCCATCAAACGTTGCACGGCAATTCCTGGAAGCTGCGCCAGGCCGTGCAAGTCCTCAAACGTGTCGGTGAATGCCTGGGAGCCAGTGTCCTCAAGAAAATACCGCAGCCCCAGCTCAATTCTTGCGGCCTCATACAAGGCGGGCCGCCGGCTTCCGCCGGCCCGCAGCGGTTCGGCGACCGCATAGGCTTCATCGTATTCAGCAGCGAGCCTCTGGACTTGGGCGTCAGTCACCTGTTGAACACGCTGTTTCAGATCTCCGACACCGAACCCATTCACTGAATAGCAAAGCCTGACTTGTGCATCGAGCTTGTCTCCTTCGGTCACCGCGACATTCCGCATGTTGTCGCCGAAGCGCGCGACTTTCAACGCTTGAGCATCGTGCCGGGCGCAGGCAGCACGCATCCAAACGCCAATCTCGCCCTGCACGCGAGCGTCCTGCCAAGACCCCACGATGATCTTGCGCTGGAGTCGCAAGCGGGCTCCGATGAATCCGAATTCCCGGTCGCCATGAGCCGACTGGTTGAGATTCATGAAATCCATGTCGATCGTTGACCACGGCAGTTCTTCGCTGAATTGAGTGTGCAAGTGCAGAAATGGTTTGTTGAGCAATCTGAGACCGGCGATCCACATTCGTGCTGGAGAGAAGGTGTGCATCCAAGTGATCAGCCCGATACAATTCTTCGAGCTGTTGGCGTCCAGACACAACTGGAGAATGGACTCGTCACTGGTCATCACATGTTTGGCTACAACCTTTACGGGGACCAGGGAGGACGCCGAAAGCGCCCGGGCAATCGTAGTGGAATGCTCCTCGACTTTTTTCAGGGTTTCTGGCCCATAGAGATGCTGGCTGCCGGTGACAAACCAAGCTTCTAGATTTGCAAAATCAATCATCGAATCCCCTCGGACATGTTTGCACTCAATAGGAGCAACTTGACCTAGATGCGTTGCACGAAACGCACAGGTTGCCGGCAAGGGAGTCTTGTGCCAAACAGCGTGCCATCACAGCACTAGATCAAGCGTTCTTTCGATTCACCTTCCAATAGACGGTGTAGCGCTCATCGAACAATTGGTAGAAAGGCGCCAGTTCGAGTCCACTTCTCTGAGCGATCGTTTGGAACACCAGGGGCTGCCCCTTGACTGGCTCCAACCAGTCCGGCGAATCCCCAGAAGCCACAATTGCCGGGACGGGCAGGGGTCTCGATTCATCAGGGCCGAGGGGTCCGTAAGTGAGCTCGTGGGTAAGGCCTTTGGTCCCCAACCGTCCGGCGAGGACCAGCGGTCCGTACATGGCGGCCTGCAAGGTTCGATCGTCTGGGATCGGGGCGAGATGCAAACTCATGGGCATGGCAATCTGGATCTGGTCGCCATCGTTCCAAGTGCGCTCCAAAGCAAGATAAGAACTCGGCGTACTCGCCGCATCCTGTTTCTTTCCATTGATCGAAACCGTCACGCCCTGCGTAGCCCAGTACGGCACGCGAATGTGGACCGGCATCTTCATCGGTGCAGCGGATCTAACTGTTAAAGTCGTTCCCTCTTCTTCCGGGAAGCGCGTCTTCTGAACCACGGTGACCTTCTTCTCTGGCCAATTCAGCTCTGATGCAATAAACAGGTTGACGTAAAGGCCCTGCTCATCATGGAAATAGATGCTGTCACCGAGCTTCGCAAATTCCTCTGAACCCGTGCCCGTACAGCACCAGAACGCATCGAAGTGCCTGCCGAACGTTTTCCAGAGTCCGGGCATGAGCGAAAGGTAGTACATCTTCATGCCGTCGGTGTCCTGAGTGCCGAGGCGGCTGTTAAAAAGCGTGCGCTCGTAGTAGTCCATCGCTCCCGGCTCGCCGGTCCAACTGAAGATGTGCCGTGTGAGCTTCATCATATTGTAGCCACAGCAGCATTCTTCCGCCGCCTCGCCGAGTTGATCCGCAAGCTGGCCCGGATCGCCCTGCCAGCTCTCGCCGTTGCTCGTGCCTCCGGTGCAATAGGTGCGTTGTGCAACGACCTGGTGCCAGAAATAATCCGCGATGTCATGGTAGCGCTGGTCGCCGGTCAGTTCGTAACCGCGAGCCGCACCGATTACTTTGGGAATATTGGTGTTGGCATGCAGTCCCTTGAGCTCATCTTTGCGTTCGGCGAGGGGGTCGAAGAACTTCTTATGTTCAAAGCGTCTAGCCAGAGCGAGGTACTGCTCCTTTCCGGTGAGGGCGTACAAGTTGAAAAGGGATTCGTTCATCCCCCCGTGCTCGACCATCTGCATCTTGGCCCACTGTTCATCACTAATCGGATTTAGGTATTTGCCGGTCCATGCGGCCATTTTCTCCGCGGTGGCCAGCGCCTGCTCGTTGCCGCATAGCGTG
>MNIJ01000169.1 GCA_001919715.1 Acidobacteria bacterium 13_1_20CM_58_21 | reverse complement strand
TTTGCCGGGCGGCTTCCCAGCACCACCGAGATCGCCCTCTATCGCGTCGTTCAGGAAGCCCTGACCAACGCCACGAAACATGCAAAGGCGAGCCGAGTATGGATTCGAATCGACCGGCAAAATCGCACATTGTGCTGTTCCATCGAAGACGATGGCGCGGGCTTTGACGTCAAGGCCGTCCAGTCGGACTGCAAGCGACGAGGTCTAGGACTGACCGGTATGAAGGAACGCTTGCATGCCATCGGAGGAACGCTGATGATCGATTCGGCCTCTGGACAGGGAACCAAACTCTTGATGCAGCTTCCAACGGAGATTTCGAATGCCAATTCGCATCGTGCTCGCTGATGACCATATCCTGGTGCGCCAGGGTTTGAAGTCCTTGCTCGAACGCGAAGGATTTCAAGTGGTGGGGGAAGCCTCCGATGGGCAAGAGGCTCTTCGTCAAGTGGAGTCGCTTCAGCCCGACATCGCCGTAATGGATATCAGCATGCCGACCCTGAACGGACTCAATGCCGCGCGGGAGGTGGGCCGTTCTTCTCCGAAGACCAAGACCATTCTTCTTACACAACATGACGAAGGGCAGTACATCTCCGACGCGCTGGAAGCAGGCGTGAAGGGGTATGTGCTGAAAAGCCAAGTCGCCAGCGATTTGCTGCTAGCTATCCGACAAGTTTCGCGTGGGCAGGTCTATCTGAGCCCCGGCGTATCTAACGCCGTCGTGGAGGCGTATAGTTCCAAGTCGGAGAAATCCAAGAGCCCTTTAACGCTGAGAGAGAGACAAGTGCTCCAATTGATCGCCGAAGGGAAATCCACCAAAGACGTGGCATCTCTGCTGGGCATCAGCGTTAAAACAGCCGAATCTCACCGCACGAGACTCATGCACAAGCTGGATATTCACGAGACAGCAAGTTTAGTGCGCTACGCCGTACGCCGAGGCATCGTTCAGCCCTGATCCCGCCGAACAGATTTCCTATTTGCGAGTACCCGCGATGATGGCCGACAGTCGATCCGGCAGGCAATTTTTCGACACCGAGCTTACTAATGGCGCTTACGGTAAGGCTGCACGACTTCCTCACTATGCATTGTGCTGGCATGCGATAAAATAAAAGAAGACGAATGAATAAGGAGAATTCCTTCCGTGGGTTGGCACACTCTCGCCTTCATTCTTTTTTCCTTGCTGGCCGGGCTGCCCGCCTTTGCGCAATCGTCCGATCCCTCGAGCGCCTCGCCGCAGAGCAGCGCTGCTCCCGCGCCCTGCACGGCTAACTGCCCGCAGACGCCTGCCAAGCCTGCAACAGCGAATCCCGATTCGCCGGCTAAGCCGCCCGCGAAGGCGCACAAGGTCTACACCAACGAAGATATCGACGCGCGTCCTCATGACATCACCATCGAAGGCGCTCGTGACCTTCTACAACAACTGAATGCCTGCGACCGCACCTGCTTCGATCAGGTCGCCCAGCGCGCAGGACTGAATGCTGGCTCCGGTCCTCGCTGGAAACTAGCGCTTCTCGACGCCATTGAAGTCGTAAAAGCTGACGTTGCCTGGCAAGGAATTCTTGGCGAGATCATCGGCGTCCAGGGGCAAGCCTGCGAGACGCAAGTCAAGAAAACGCAAGACATCGAGCGATATGCCGACTCCCGCAGCATCACACCTAGCGAGTTGGCCGTGGAACGCGAGTACGAACCGAAGTTCCGCGAGATTCAGAACCGCCTAAAGGCCGCCCTGGACCGTGCCGACGCGCACATCGCCAAGTCTTCTCCCGGCAATCTGCAGTTTCAATATATGCACATGCAGGTCGACAAAATCGTTCATGCCACCTGCAAGATTAATGTCCCCAAGCCTCCCGATGACACTGATGATGCCGATGATCCGTGAGGTCTGCCGCATCCGTTTTCCTGAGCGAATGTTTCCTGCGTCCGCACGCGGCGCACATTATTTTGTCGCCTTCGTTCTGTTGCTGATCACTGGCTCGTGCGTGGACGTCGCGGCGTCGCTGCAGCATTCCCAGGATCCCACTTCGAAACCTACGCACGCGGCCGCCGCGCAGCAGCCTCCGGCGGCTTCTTCCAATCCTTCTCCCCACACGTCAACGGAGTCCACTCCGCTGCAGAAAGCTGTTCATCAGAAAAAGGTCATCACGGAAGATGATCTCGCAAAGCCAATGGTCATCTCCTTGGGCGAACTCGAAGGAGAAGAGAACAATCCGACATGCGGTCTTTCCTGCGAAGCCGACCTCCGCTCGCAGATGGGTTTCGGACCCGAACGCGAGGCTGAGTTTCGGAATCAGTTGACGCTCGCCCGCCATGAAATCGGCGACGACAAAGTATGGAATTCCACGCTGCAGGCCGCTCTCCAGGCGGCGGGGCTTTTCTGCGACCTCCAGCGCCAAAAAGCCCAGATCTTCAGCAAAGGCGTCGTGTCGCAGCCGATTCGAGACAGCGTTAATTCTCGCTTCGCCGAGCGCGAGCGCAACCTGATCACGCAATACAAGAATTCTGCGGGCCTCCTCAGCCAGCGCGTTCAGACAGTTCAACGCTTCGCACCCTTCCGAGCCACGGTCATGCAGTATCAGTGGAACGAAGCCACCGCAAGAGTTTGTCCGGATTACACCCTCCCATGATCTCCGCCTCACGCTCTGCGGCCGCCACCGTTCTTTCGCGACCCACTCTTGCGTCTTTCTTCCTGCTAGCCCTTCTTGGCGTGCCGCCACGTGCCCGGGCTCTCTCTCCGCAGACCTCCGGCGCGCCGTCTGCAGGGCAACAGCCGGCTCAGAATCCTACCAAGAAGAATTCCGCAAACACCGCATCCGATTCGGCCGCTTCGAAAACGAATTCTCCCAAGGCGCATCGAGTCTTTACCAACGACGATCTCTCCCCGGGCTCCGATATTCCCATTGCTCCGGGCGCGCGCCGCCGTCTCAAGCAGCTCAATCGATGCGACCGTGCCTGCTTCAACGACGTGAAGAAACAAGCCATAAGTTTCGGTTACATCACTGCTTTTCCCCGGTCCACGCGTGAAGAGATGGACGACCGGCTCGCCAATGACATACAGGAGCTTCAAAACGATCTCAAGTGGCAGAGTCTTCTTCTCGAATTGATTTCCGCGCACGTCGATTACTGCGCCACAAGGCAGGAGAGTCCGCCACTGGACCACTCCCCGTCTCACACTCCCACGCGTGCCGAGATCCTCGAAGAAGCGCGCTCGAGCCAGCCTCGCCGGGCTCCCACCAGCAACTACGGCGCGGCCGGATCAGCAGTGATGTCCTACCGCTTCAGTAGCAGACCGGATCCCCTCAAAGCTTCGTTAATGGTCCATCAATATATGGACGAGGTGCACCGAGACTGCGACGTCTCGCAATCAACCGCGGACACTGACGATGATCAAGATCCGTGATCGCCGGGTCGGCACAGCCGTTTCGGCAGCAAAATGCAAAATGGCTCAAGCATGAAACCCACCGAGGTTCTCGTCCTTTCCGGCCTGCTACTTGCACTTTGTCTAACCAGTCTGTTCGCGTTATGGCGCCGCGCCAATCGAATTCAGTCCGCAGTGGCCGGCGCTCCTCGCATCCGGTGGACCTACACTCCGGGCTCGAGCCCCCTTTCCGGAATCGCTCTCGCTCCCAATGGCACCATCCACTTCGCTGCCGCTGACGGTATTTATGCACTGTCGCCCGAGGGCCGATTGCTCTGGAAATCACCGCTGCCATCAGGTCCCGTCGTCGCCGCCCCGACACTCGCGCCCAGCGGCACGCTCTATGCCGCGTGCCAGTCCGGCATGCTCTTTGCTCTCGACGCTTCCGGAAACCTGATTTGGCAATCCGTCAGCACGCAGCACAAATTTCTCACCCCACCAGCCCTGGAGGACGATGACGCGCTCTACGTCGCCGACGACTACACCGATTTGTTTGCGTTTGCACCGAGGCTGGGCCCCAACCTCAATTGGAAACAAATGAGCTACAGTCCCACAGGTTCAAAAGAAGACATCTTGCTCGGCCGCAATCCGTACGGAGATGGCTGGTGGAGATCCTCTCCCGTCATCGGCGGGGACGACGTGATCTATCTTGCCCATCAGGAGTGGCTCTACCGGCTCAATCGGCGCGGCGACGTTATTTGGTTCATCCAATTACCGATTGGGCAGCTCGATTTTCTCGCTATCAGTGGAGACGGAACGATCTACATCGAAGGCCACAATCCGGTGTGGTTGTTCGCCATTGGCCGCGACGGCAAGCAGCGCTGGATGGTGCGGCCCTCCAACGTCCTAAGAGGTTCTCCTGTAGTTGACGATACCGGCGTTATTTATTTTTGCGATTCCGATTTCGTCAAGGCCATTCTGCCGGACAGCCAAAGTCACTGGTATCTCCGGTCCGACTGCAACTCCGGTCCGGCCCTCGCCGCCGATGGCATGCTCTATCTAGGAACAAACGGCCCGGAGGAGAGACAAGGCCCTCGCAAATCCTTTCTCACTGGAGTCACTCCCGATGGCCATCTCAAATGGAAGATCGAAATCCACGGAATGGTTCGCGACGCTCCTGCCATAGCTTCCGATGGAACCATCTTCTTCACTACCGATAAGGGCTACGCCTACGCCATATCTGATGCTGGCTCTCCTCCTATGGACTCGCCGTGGCCGCGTTTCCAACACGACGCACAGAATTCCGGCCGGATCCAGGTTTATCGGTAGAATTCATTCATCACGTGCAGGAGTATTGCTGATCTCACAAAGCGCATTGAGCCCGGAAGAAAGGGAGCGGGCTTCCCTGCTGGATGCCATTGCTTGCAGTTCGGAGAATGATAGGCGCCCGAAGCCGTCCGCTGGCGAGCGCATTTGCCTTATTGGATTGTTGCGTCGGGTCCACATAACCCACTCCCTGCGCAGCCTTGTTTATGATCCCGAGAATCTCACCACCAACCTGGATGCTCCAGAAATCCAGGTTCTGATTGTGGTGCGACAAGTCAATGACCGCATGCAATCCCTCGATAGCCCCTCCTTGTTTCGGTCTTGGTCACCTAATCTTTCTGCCCTGGAGGGGATATTTTCTTCGAACACATAGCAGGCATCGGTCGCAACGGACCAGCAACGGACCAGCACCTTGAATTCGCAAATCTCGCGGTGTATGGTATTCGTAAACATTCTTAAGCTTCGAATAATAAAACCAATTCTGCACCGTCGCTTGCCTTAGCAAACAGTGCCCATGGCCAAAGACCTCCCCAAACCCAAGAAGCCGGTCCGGTCCAACAGTTTTGTAATCCCGCTAGCCACCGTGAGCGGCCTGTTGATCCTTTTCTTGATCTATGTCTTCTGGTACGTATCTGCTGAAGACAAGTATTACAACGATCGGGCCTTTCGCGTGCTATCCGTCTTGAGCGAATCCTTTGCGGGCAAGGTACGAACCATCGAGAGCGTTCTCGGCGCTTCTGCTGCGTTCGACAATCGGGCCGTTGAGCCAGGGCCTGCCAGTACGGGGCAGGAAGAGGCTCCCTCCCCTTCCGCTACTACGGTTCTCAAGAAGAATAACCAACCCCACGATTCCGGAGATGGAGATACTCGCACAGCTGCGCAGTATATCGCCAGGTACTTGGAAGAATATGGCGTCGCGCAGGAACAAGTGCACGCCACTTGGACCCAGAAGTGTCGCGAGGCTTCTCGCGATGGCAAGCTTTCCCTAAGTCTGGAAGATCGCGAGGGTTTCTCGCTGCGGGCCGTCTATACACTTCCGGACACAACCGCCGACTGCAAACCTGCTAAGAAAGACGAACCTTTGGAAGTCGCGGCGATTATCCATCCACAAGCCTCCGTTCGCTCGCTTTTTGGCGAATTGAACGAGGGATTCTTCGAAGATTTGCTCATAGCGGACGCCGACGGAGTGGTGCTCTATCAGCAATCCAATGGTGGAGTGCAGATTTCAGACTTGAATGATCTGGTCCGCTTGCGGCCCGACGGTTCCCTGGTCGTTGCGCTCTCCGACAAATCGGATGCGTCGGGCAGCGCTGCCGAGAAAAGTAGCGGCGAAAAGGCCCAGAATGAGACGACGGTTCCGCACAGCGACGCGAAGCCGGTCGCCGCCAAGTCCACTGGTCCCTTTTCCCAGATCAGCGGTTCAGGAAACATTGTGAATCTGCAGTTGGCTGACGCTTCGGTTCGCTTGTATCTGCAGCCTTCATCGCTGGCCATTCAGAAAAAATTCAGGCCGTCCCGGCTCGTTTTCTGCGGCCTCCGAACCGCCAAGCGTGTTCAGGCGGATAGTCTTTCTCTTTCCAATACCTTGGTGATTTGGGGCACGCTGCTTCTGCCCTTGGTTTTCGCCCTGGGCTGGCCGCTGCTCAAGGTCTTTTATGTGAGCCCCAAAGAGCGTCTCAAAGTGGGCGACCTCCTCGCGCTGATTTTGACGGTTCTCGTCGGCACTGTTGTGATCACTCTCACGACTTTGAACTGGAGTTATACCACCTGGCAAGACAGTATCTCGCGGGATCACCTGACTAAACTTGCCGAGCGCATGAAATTCCAGGTGCGCCTGGAGATGCAGCAAGCGCTGCGGGAATTGGACCGCCTCTCGACCCAGCCGGTTCTCTTGCCCAGTCACACCTCAAAGCCCAAGGAGAAAAAAGACTCCTGGCAGGTGGCCCAATACTTTGAGACATACTCGGCTTCTTACCTGAAAGGTGATAACAATTCCACCCCGCCCTATTCCTATTTCCGCTATGCCGTCTCGATCGACGTCGATGGCTGGCAGCGGGCCAAGTTCACGGCCGACTGGCCCACACCGCGTGTAAACTCCCGGCAAGAAACCTATTTCCAGGAAGCTCGTCTTTCAAATTTTGACACCTTCGGTTCAACAGGACTTGAATCCTCAACGCCGGCGAATCCCACGCTCTTTCGTCTTGACCTTTCTACTTCTCCGAATACTGGCGAGTTCCTCCCCATCCTTTCCGTCCCCTATTCCGGGTTTCTCTCGTCTGCAGCCCCAAGCAGCCCCCACTTAAGCTCTCCGAAACTGAATTACCACTCGCCATTGCAGGAAAAACTGTTGGTGACGAAGTTTGAGTCCCTGGTTGATCCCGCTCTCCCTCCCGGGTATGGCTTCGCGGTTCTGAATCGCGCCGGCAAAGTTCAGTTTCATTCTATTTCCCGACGTAATCTGCTCGAGGACTTCCTGGAAGAAACGCAGTTCAATCCAGAGCTTCTCTCGCTTCTCCAGCAGGGAGGTTCCGATTTCTTCCGTGCTCGCTATCTCGGCAGGGCCCAGGTGCTCTACGTCACTCCTCTCGAGATGTTTCAGCATCCGGCCCTCACCTTGGTCGTGTTTCGGGATGACGACCGTGCCACGGCCGGCAACAAAGCGGTCGTGGTGGTCTATTGTCTCCTTGCCCTGGCACATATTTTGTTCCTGTGGGTCATCGTGATTGTTTACTTCCGTTGGCGCAAGGCGGACTACCCCCTTCAGGGCATTTGGCCGACACAGCTGCGCCAGGAACCGTACGTGCGGGTGAGTTTGACAAATTTCATTCTCTTCTTCGCATTTCTCTCCGGATATGGCTCGTTGAGCACGAACGCTACTTTGTTTTTCGCGCTGCCGCTGGGATTGGTGGCGATGCTCCTTCCTCTCGCCGAGGTGGCTTCGCTCGAGCCAGTCTGGGTCTATGGAATACGGGTCTTGGCCTTCGCTTACCTGCTCCTGCTGGCCGCCTCAGTCCGTGGTCTTTTTCGAGTGAGCTTTCTTATTTTTCTCGCCGTCGCTCTTGGTTTTGTTTTTTCACGGTATTTCTCGAGCATGATCCGCTCCTTCAGCAAAGATCCTGTTCACTGGAAAAACGCACTAAAGCACACTTATAGTTTTGTTGCCATCTCCCTTCTTCTCTCTGTCGTTGTGGGTCCCTGCATCGGATTTTTCAAATTTGCCTTTGAGACCGTCGAGCGCCGTGCCGTACAGGTGGATCAGATTGAGCTGTCCCGGCAGCTCGACAAACGCGGGGATCGCATTCACCGTTACTATGACCGCATCCACGCCCAGACTCTCGAAGCCCAGCGTCGGGACGACACCCTGGACCGCCATGACCTCGCTTTTCTCAATTGTCTCGGCCCTGGCGATGTCCCACTTTCCGGCGGCAAGTTGCTTCAGGACAACCCTCTTGAGGAGGGCCTGGGCTACGTCGCAGAAATGTTCCAGAGCCAGGAGTACTCCGGTATGCTCGAATTGGAACGAGCGGGAATTCCCCGGGAATTCGATTGGCGCGTATCCCCGGAGAAGATTACTTCTGATTCCGGGAACACCTGCTCCCCACTGATCATCCTGGAACGGCGTTTCGATCCTCCCTCTTCGCTAGTGGTCTCCGCCATGCCTCTCTGGCCCGGCTTCAGCGCCGGCGGAAAAGCCCTTCTCTTTCTTGCCATCCTTTTCTTGTTCTTATGGATTCTCTTGGTCACCCGCCGAGTTTTTCTTATCGATTGGCGAGACGCCCCCGAACTCGCAGTCATTAGGGTCTCCGAAGGCATTCCCAGCTCGACCATCATTATTGGACATCCCAAGTCTGGGAAGAGCGGCACGGCGGTGAGGAACAGCCAGGGCTATCACATCGATATCGCCGAACTCGTTGCCACGAGAGAGTGGGACCTCATCCTGCCATCGGTTCCAGTGATCATCCTCGACCATTTCGAGTGTGGCATCACTGACCCCGCGCTGAACCTGAAAAAACTCGAACTCCTAGAGAGGCTCGATCACGTCGAACACCGCAAAATTATTCTTCTCTCCACCGTTGATCCCATGTTCTATCTCGTTTCCGGCTTTCCGGGAGTTGTCTCCGCCAATCCTGATGAATGGGCTTCCAGCGTCCAGATCCTGGATCGCTGGGCGGCGCTGTTGAGTGGCTTTCACAAAGCAAGATTCGAGGACAAAAGCACCCGCAGATTCAGCAGGCGGCTGGGCGTCGAGCAGAAGAAGCGATGCCAACCCGGGCAGGGTGATCGGAAAAGCCGGCTCGCGCTGATGCTGATCAACGTCGTTCGCCAGGAATGCGATCACACCGGAACCCTCCGAAGGATTGGTTTCCCGTTGCTCTTGTCCCGGTTGCAAAATCTCCAGGAAACCAAGGAGTCCTTCCTCCGGGAGGAGATTATGGAAGATGTGCTCGACCGTGCGGATGCCTACTACCGTTCTCTCTGGTCCACTTGCACGCAGGACGAGCGATTGGTTCTCTATCAGCTGGCAAAAGACGGTTGGGCAAATCCCAAGAACCGCAAAGCGATTCAGGATCTGATTCGCCGCGGGTTGGTCGTCAGGAGTTCCGGGTTCCACATTATGAACAGGAGCTTTCGCCAGTTCGTTCTCGATTACCAGTATCCGGAAGAGGTCGCTGCTTGGGACCAGGAAATCAAACTGAGCTCCTGGAGGGCCGTGCGCAGTTCGCTCCTTGTAGCAGGTGTAGTGCTGGGAGCATGGATGGTTTATTCGCAGCAACAGGTGGTTCATCTGGCCCTCGGATATGTAGGCGTCCTCGGCGGCGCCGCCGCCACTGTGGGCAGTCTTGTCAGCGCCCTCAGAAACCGCGGCTCCCGTCCCGGGACGGACGCCGCAAAGACGGCCTGAGGCCGACCGTTTTGTCGACGCCTGGCACAAGCCACAAGGACTTCGCCACGTCCAAAAGGACTCTGGACCACCTATTTGGTGAGTCGGGCTCGGGATCTGCGGCTGAGCCTGAATCCGAGGCTTTATCGGTGTCTTGGTCACGCAAGCGGCTAAGGTGTCCGCACGGGTCCCCCGACGCGGTCGGAATAAGCTCCGACTTTTCCACCTCTGTTCACAGGTAAATACCAGTGTTTAGTTATGGTTAGTGAGAGTCCAGAAAGGGCCGCAGGCGGGAGAGGGTTAGCACATCCTTGGTCCCGGTTTTCGGATCCGTTCTAGTACATCGGTACTTCTTAATATTGAATCCATTTTGTATCCGGAGTCCTATTGTTCCCTGGGTCTCACCCGGATACACTTTTACTTCGATCAGGAGGATTCTTTGACTGGTTCTGAACGCCGCACTACCCAGCGCTTTTCCATGCGGCTGCCGCTCACCGTCCGTTGGACCACGGGAGCCGCAGTGGGTGAGACTAGCACCGAGTCACGGGACGTCAGCTCCCGCGGCGTCTACTTCTTCCTGTCCAAGGATGTTCGGGAAGGCTCGCCCGTTGAGATTCTTCTGACCCTTCCCAACGAGATTACTCTGGCCGGACCTGTACGCGTCCGCTGCCTCGGCCGCGTGCAGCGCACCGAGCCTCGCGAAGAAGGCGCAATCGGCGTGGTTGCCGCCATTGAGCGCTACGAATTCCTTCGCGGCGACGAAGATAAGTAGAGAGTTCCGGGAAGGGAAGTCCCTCGCTTCCTGGTCCACGGCCGCCCAAGAATTTGCGGCGGCAAAAAATCCGCAGGCCTAACTTCGAGCGCTTTCACGGCCCTGCGCTCATAAAAGTTCTTGAACACCTTTCTGCCTCTGCGGCAGGGGGACATTTTTGACGAGTTTCTTGCTCGCTCACTGCGGAGGCGGGCAGGATAAGCCGGGGTGCCTTGGCCCCTCAGCGAAGCTACCCCGGCACTGTTTTCTTGTAGCCATCCGAATCTGGTATTTTTCCACTCCCCCTCGTTCGTAGATGATTCGCTACTCGCTGTGTCCCCGTCTTCGAATCCGCTCACGTCGCTGGTCTTCCCATCCGGCCCCCGTTACCTCTGCGCCGCCTGTACTTGCGGGCAGGCGATTTCTTCGGCGCGGATAGGAGAGGATGAAGGTAGCCCAGCGGAGAGCGAACTATAACGGGGAATTCGCACCATACCCGGAAGAATTCGAAAGCAAAGAACTCGAAGAGATTGCAAGGCGCGATCGCGCGCCCGGTTTGAGCCGTGGGAGTGCGCTAGCATGGGTGAGAGCGGGCAAAGAAAGCTGGGGGGATGTTAGAATGGGCCTGGAAATAGACGCAGTCAAAGAAATTGAAGAAATGAAGAACGAAATCGCAACTGAGCGTCCCGCCGGAGGAGACGTTTTGAGCGGAGGCGATTCCATCGG
>MNIJ01000003.1 GCA_001919715.1 Acidobacteria bacterium 13_1_20CM_58_21 | reverse complement strand
GGTGTGCGGATCATGCCACGCATTGCATCTCTAAGCTCTCACGGGCCGCGGGGATGCACGCTTCGAGTTACTTTCACTACCCTTCTTCGGCTCCGGCTGAAGTCACGGTAGATTCGGGCAGGTTCTGGCAGATCGTGTCGGATTATCCTGAGCGTTTTTGGCGAAGGGTCAAAGAGAAAAGCAATCCTGCGAGTTCCTTTCGGGCCGCTGAGGAATCGGCGGCCCTTTTCATTGGGAACTGCTGGGCCGCGCAATTTCCCACGGCGGCAAGTCCATCAATCGGATCCTCAGCATTGCAGGGATCCAGAACCACGACAGTGTCCCAAACTGAGCAGACTTGCCTCCCCCGAAACTACTACGCTCATCCGCTGTGGGGATCTGTTTCTCCGCAGACATCAGTTGGCTCCGCGACATGAGCTCACCTGATTGTCTCACTCAGTAAGAAGAGATGCCGGGCGTCCTACTTATAGTCGCGAAATGCCAACACTGCCCGGGAGGAACTCAATTTTTGTCTTTTTTGCTGCCGGTATGGTTTGGGACCTAAGGACGATGAAACAAATCCGCGAAAACAGAGGAGTGCATTTCTTTGCGCCCTCAGAATCAAGAATGGGAGAACTTCATGAAGAATAAATTGTTGCTGAGTATCGTCGCCGTGGCCACGCTGTTGATGGTTCCGGCGGTAGGCTTGGCCCAGGACAAGGACGCCGAAATGCGCACCTTGACAGGCTGTTTGTCGAAGGCCGAGGGCGCTCACGAGTACAAGCTGACGACTGAGAATGGCGGCACCTGGGAACTCCACAGCAAGAGGGTTAAGTTTTCGCCCCACAGTGGCCACACGGTAACCGTGACCGGCAAAGTGCGAGCGGCCGATCTGCACGAGGCCAAAGAGAAAGTCAAAGATGAAATGAAAGAGCATGGCGTGGACCAGGATGCTACTGAACATGGCCACCTCAATGTGACAAACCTCAAGATGGTCAGCGATAGCTGCAAGAAGTAAGGACGTCGGCCTCAGAAACGATTGCGCGGAAAGGCTGGGAGCCCGTCCTTCGCGCTCTCTAGCAGGGACGGGCTTCTCCGTCGGGAGGCTGTTCGCTTCCTGTGGTGACAGGTATGAATGTTCCGACGGCGCTTTCCGTGGAGTCACGGTAGATTCGGCCAGAGCGTGTCCGGTCTATCCTCGCGTTTTGAGCGAAGGGCCAAGAAGAAAGACAGTTTTGTGAATGTCTCCGGGCCGCCCAGAAATCGGCGGCCCTTTCTGTTCCCACCGACAGTTTGAACCTGTTCAATTCCGCCGGCCCGGCCTGCAGTATAGGATTCGCCACTCATTGCCGCGTTTCGCGTTGACGGTGTCCCTCCGGCAAACTTAGAATTGTGCTGTCTCGTTTTTCGAACGTAGAAAGGCCCGGCTCATGCATCACTCCGTGATTGTGGTTCTGTGTCTCATCAGTCTGTTTGCAAGTCCCACTCCTAGTCAGAATGCAATCGCAGCGCCGGTTCGAGTTGCCGCAGGGACTATTCTGAATTTTCACTTGCAAACCCGTCTTAATCCATCGGCCGGAGATACATTGGACGCCCTCCCGAAGGGAACCGTCCTGCAGGTAAGAATCCTGGATTCCATCGATTCTGGAGCGGATCGCGACGGCACTGAGTTTCGCGGCTTGCTGGCGGCTCCCCTCCTCTTGGAAGGGGAGGTAATTGTCCGTTCCGAAGCGGAAGTCCGAGGCTTGCTCGTGCTTCTGAGAAGCCGCAACCATCCGGATGGTTTCCGTTATGAACTTCTAGTGACAGGACTCACCGACCGCGGAAAGTCATTCGACCTGACTGCATCTCTCAATCCCTCTTTCCTTGATCCTGGGACTCGGCCTGCTCCTGGCTCGAAAATCACGACGAAATATAGCTTCACGCAACTCGAAGATCATCGAAGCCACAAGTCCCAATCGAGTCTTCAAAGTGTGTTCGAGCAGAAACTAGCCAGATTGGAAGTCCATGATGAAGAGATTTCCAGTTCTAGTACTGACACTGCCGGACGCTTGAACACTGTAGATTCTTCCATAAGCCCAATATTCGGTTGAGGATACAACATTCTTTAAACTGCGCAGCAAGCATGGCAAATCCCCTGCAGAAACAATTGTTCTCGGCCTAAATTTCAAGGAGGATTCAAAAATGAAGAACGCTTGCCGAGTATTTCTGCCCACGCTGGCCTGTCTAACTCTCATCGCGCCGGTCTGGGGCTTGCCGCCAGTCACAACTCACGGCGCTGTGCTGGCAGACTTGTCAAACAACCAGACTGCCTCGCAAGAGCAATCCGTATCTGGAAAGATTACGTCGGTGGAGAAGAATTCCTTCACTCTCACTGTGGGACAGTCGAAGACGTCAAGTGAGAGACACAACCTGCAGCAGGACCCTGCCAGTCCCAGGACCATGACCTTCCTCATCGACAAGAATACGGCCATAGAAGGCAGCCTGAAAGTTGATGCCAGCGCCGACGTTACG
This sequence comes from Acidobacteria bacterium 13_1_20CM_58_21, assembly GCA_001919715.1. GTDB lineage: Bacteria > Acidobacteriota > Terriglobia > Acidiferrales > UBA7541 > Acidiferrum. The sequence continues at coordinate 8,565 of MNIJ01000003.1, read as the reverse complement.
TATCGCCAGGAAAAAGGCGCCAACGTGGCCATCAGCGTCCGCGTTGCTCCGTAATTAATTCCCAAACATGCGGGTTCTGACCGCCTTGAGCGCTTCTGCGCGAATGGCTTGACGGTTCCGGTGAAGGGTGGTTATTTCACCACCCTCCCCGGTCCGACTGAAGCCACGGGTCTGTGCAAGCAAATTGGGACGGATCTTTTGGCATCCTCCCCGCCATGAATGGCAGGGATTCCTACGGAGTCCCCCGCTGGTTTTGCGGGAATCTCTTCGGTGGGTTCCTCGCCTTACTTCAGCGCCGGACAACGATGAGGCTTAACTTTCGGGCTATCCGCCCGGAGGTCTTTTGGACGCGAGGAATATATGCCATGTCGAAGAGATAAGCAATCGCTTACCCCGGCCTGAACTGAGCTTCAGTGAATCGATTGCAAACCAATCCCCTTGGGAGTACGCTCTGCAAGGCCTTACCCCTCCCGGTTTTTCTGGCCATCGTCCTGTGAGGCAGGTCCATCTCCGCGGTTTCTGGATCGCAAAGATCCCGAGGAGGAGGAACCCCATGTCAGCCGCTAACAAAGCCATCATTCGGCGCCTCTATGAAGAAGTCTGGAACCAACGAGAGCTTGAACTTATAAACGAAATCATCTCCCCCAGCCACGCTATCCAAGCCCCCAATGTTGCGGGTACTGCCGTTGGCCCAGAAGCCTACAAGCGACAGGTTTTGCGCTTCCTGGCAGGCTACCCCGATCTGTGCTGGACCATCGAGGACTTGATTGCCGAGGGGGATAAAGTAGTTGCTTGCTGGTCCATGTCCGGTACCCACAAAGGTGAGTACCTAGGAGTTCCAGCGACAAATAAGAAAGTATCTGTTGACGGAATAACGATCCACCACATCACCAACGGGAAAATAATAGATTCCTATAGCAATTATGACGCTCTGGGCATGATGCAACAGCTCGGCGTTGTCCCGGCCATCGGTGACCTCAAAGGCGCCACTGCTCGCTAATCCCTGATGCCGAAGATCTTAGGACGGGCGATCTGCGCCTCGCCCAGACCACATTCCCGCATTGAAACGATTTTCAGGCTTCCCTCACTACTGGACAGGAGGTAATGCACGATGGTAGGACCAGGGTCCTTGCTTCTCGAGCCCGTCTACGACATCCTGATCGGGGATGCGGACGGCCGTCATCTTTGGCTGGAATGTCTCCAGGATCTGGTGATTGCCCGGCAGCGTCTATCCGTCCTCGCCGCCCAATATCCCGGCATTCGGCTCGTCCTCAGGGATCATAAGACGCGCGCCATCCTGGCAGAAACCGACGGCTACTAATCCACCGCGCCCCTAGTTCTTTGGTCCGCCTACCCGCGTTCAGGACCAGCGTAACTAACGTCGACAGGGACTTGTTGTCGGACAGATGAGATCAGACCGCCGCGATCGTCAGAAACGTGATTCCTGTGCAGAAGAAGCCAAGTATCAGCAGCGCCCAGCGCGGCCAGAAAATTTGTCGTGCCGTCAATCGTCAGGAACTATTTCGGATAGCCCAGCGAGGGAGGCAAATCTTGGTCCTCGATGGCCTCTTTGGATGCCCAGCGCGCCATAGAAGTTAGGCTTCTCTCCGCGCGGCGCATTCTTCAGTTCTTCTCCCACTGAACAGCCCGCCCGAGTTTCTCTGCCTTGCGGCGGAGCCCGTTTCATCGATTTGATGCATTAAATCTTTCGATTGGCTTTTGAATAAATTCTGAAGCCATGGCTTTCCACCAAATGTAATATAGAAGCAGCAGTCGAAAGGAGAAGAGCATGCGTGAGACGAAGAACCCCTTGCCGGAAAAGCCGAGAGCAGTCCGGAGCAATCCGACAACCGAGGAGATTGCGCTGCGTGCCTACCATATTTTCTTGGAGCGCGGTGGCGGGCCCGGAAATGCCCTCGAGGATTGGACCCGCGCCGAGCGCGAGCTGCAGGAAGAATCCGGCAAGCCTCGTCGCAAGCCGGGACCGAGATCGATCGCCGCTTAACAGCGCGGGACACCCGCCCCCGTCGCGTTTGCTTAACCGACGCGGCTCGCCCGCCACCTCATGACAACCCACTGGGTGACCTTGAACGCCCTAGCGCCATCGGTTTACAGTGGGGAGCTTCGAAGGTGGGAGAGGCCAGAAGGCGCCGAACTGCTGGATGACCGATTCTTGCCTCTTGCAAAGTCTTCACCTCCGACCGGTTGCTGCGCATGTTCATCATTCCACGCCCTTTGGCTATCCTTATATTTTCCTACTCTTACTTTTTGTTTGCGCCCCGCGGAAATCGTAACGCGCGTCTTTATCGAGCCCTCCCGCACTCATTGCACAAAACAATCGGGATGGGGCCAGGGTCGGCTAGCTCCCGCGGCATAGGCTTCAGCCGGTTTGCTTTCCTGGCGATGGCAAGGCCATTTCCGGAAACCGGAAGGGATCTCTCATCTTTATGAGAAAATTCATCTCGCGCAGGTTCCAGCCGGGTTACCATTCACCCCTCGAGGTATCCCATGAAGGTCTCCCATTTGGCTCCCCTGCTTCCATTGGTCGCTTGTGGTGCTCTTGCTGTTTCAAATCCGAGCCCGGCGAAGCCTGCGCCCGAACCGCGCCAGCTGCAGGTCTTAAACGCATCCCCCTTCCATTCCATGGTCGTGTACGTCAGCGATTTCGAGCTGGACGTTCTCCATGGTAGGGAGCCGAGATGGGCAACTTCCCGCAATTCTCCGAGGGTGATTTCAGGAGTGGCATCAAGCGTCCCTCGAGCGACGCAGAAAAACGCTCCTTCAGGTTCTAGGTTGAAGAAACGCGCGCCTGTCCCTACCGAAGATTCCCAGCCTGAGGAGACTGCTGAGGAACAGGCCGACAGACTTGTGAACATCATGGCTGAAGATTTGGTGACCGCGCTGGGGAAGGCCGGTTACAAGGTGAGTCGTTTGCGGACCGGACAAGTCCTCCCGGCCGCGGGGTTGCGCATCCGCGGCGTTTTTGCTGAAGCGGATGAGAGAAATCGCGTGCGGCGCCTTCTAGTCGGAAGCAATCCCATCACGCCGAAGATGCTCCTATATGTGGGCGTGAATAACCTGGCGCGTCCACAACAGCCGCTCTATGAGCTTGCCAATCCTCCGAGCGACGACGGCAGGCAGGGCCCGGTGATTACAGTGACTTCGTACTCCCCTGCGGCCCGGTTCGAGATGGATAGGAACGCCGCGGATGACGACTTCAAGAAGATCGCTGCGGAAATCGTCACGGATCTAAACGCCCTCTTGATCGCCAATCCGATGATGGCAACTCACTAGAGGATCTGCACGACCCGGCTTCGCCCTTCTTCATGCGCTAATTGCGCAGGACAAGCAGACCTGGCCCTAGGTTCAGGTGTAACTGCAAAAGCAATTCGGCTTATAGCTCCCGCGCTGTCCCCTCAAACACTCCTAGAATCAAGAAATGACCCAGCCTTCCAAGGGCGCGGCCGTCTTCCTAGCCCTGTTCGGGCTCCCTTTTCTAGGAGGAGGGTTGTTGGTTCTTTTTGCGCAGCTTACTACCTGGTCGAACGCCCCGTTTGCGAAGACAATCACCAGCGTCATGGCTTCTTTGGTTCTTGTCCTGGTGGGCGGAGGACTCATCTACGCAGCGATCAGCGGCTATGGCCGGCTGAAGAAGCAGGCGGCCATCGAGGAGTCGAACCCGCTATCGCCTTGGTTGTGGCGCACGGATTGGGCTTCGCGCCGTGCGGGAAGCCAGAACAAAAGCAGCGAAATAGCCTCCTGGATCATGGCTATTTTCTGCAACCTGATTACCCTACCATTTCTCTTCGGCATGGTTCCGGACTTCTTGCGCCATGGCGACCCGCGAGTGATTCTGCTCCTGGGGTTCAACTTGGTTGGTGCGATTCTGTTCATCAATGCCGTGCGCGCCACCATTCGCCATCGGCGTTTCGATAACACGTACTTCGAGTTCGATGCGCTGCCCTTTTCTCCCGGCGAGTACGTGCGTGGAAGGATTCATCTAAAACTCGACACTCTTGCTGAGCACGGCATCAACTTGCGACTCTCATGCGTGCGCAAAGTCGTCGCGGGATCGGGCAATAACCGCAGTACCAATCAAATCGTCATGTGGCAGGCGGAGCAGAATGTTCCCGCGGGGGCCGTGGGTCCCGGACCGCTTGGCCGCGCCATTCCTGTAAATTTCTCGATTTCCGCAGAGAGTCCGAACACGGATCATGACAATCCGAGCGATCAAATTCTTTGGATGCTCCATGCACAGGCGGACATGCCGGGCGTCGATTACTCGGACGATTTCGAAATTCCGGTTTTTCGGGGCGCAGCGTCGTCTACGCCAGCGAGTGACTTCGGGACGAGGATTACCACCGGAGCTGACAACTTCGGTTTTGCAGCACCGCAGACCGGCGACGCGGATTCTGGCGAGGTCCCGCAGCCCGCGCATACGAAAGTGGTGGTTTCGATGGGTTCAGGCGGCACTGAATTTTATTTTCCGGCTTTTCGGAGTCCCGGTCGCGCTTTGATTCTGCTTCTGGTCACGGTGTTCTGGAGTGCTGCGGCTTTCGTGCTATATCACACTCATGCGCCGATTTTCTTTTTCATTATTTTTGGATTTGTGGATTTGCTCTTGATCGCGGGAGCCCTTCACGTCACGTTGGGAAGCGCGCGCATCAGCATGGGCAGCGGCGAAATTCTATCGCGCATGGGAATTTTCGGTCTGGGCCGCGCGCGCCGAATTCAAGTTTCCAACGTCGCCTCCATCGTGGCCGTGGCCAGCATGCAGCAGGGCACCAGTTCCGGAAACCACCTCTATGCCATTCGAGTGCGATTGAAGGACGGGCGCAAATTCACACTCGCGGACGAAATCGACAGCCGCCAGGAAGCGCGCTGGGTCGTAACGCAGATCGAAACGCTGGCTGGCTTAAGATTGGATACGCATGTGGAAGTGGATTTGCCTCTCGGCGTACCTCCACAACCTCTGAGGCCGACATCAAGTCAAGTATTCACTCCGTCGCGGTCAAGCACGTCGACCACGGCATCTCTGGGCGTGTTTTTTGCCATGGTGACGGGGATGATTGGTTTTATGGTGTGGCGGATGTCCCCTTTCTCTGTCCACCGGGACAACTCGCGTACCGCAGCGGCCGCGCCTGCTAAGCCCACGGCGCGACGCATTTTCTCGGCACCTTTGACGAATGCGGACGTGGGGCGCGTGCGCGCACTGCCCGCGCAGGCACAGGCTGAGGAATTGCTCGAACGCGCCATTGGTCACGACCTAGCCGCACTAGACCTTTTCGATCAGCAAGTTGGAAGGTGGATCGGCCATATTCAAATGAGCGACCTTATGAAGCAGTTGGAGCAGCGCTCGCGGTTTTCCAAGGACCTTCGCGTGCGCTACGCCAATGTGGACATCAATCTTGCGCTGGAAGGTTGGCAAAAGAACAAGCAGGCGGCCGATCTCTTGATCGAGCGAGGGAGTACCGACCCGCGATACCGTGCCTCGGCGGTCTACTATCTCGGTATGCTCGCGGGTCGTGGTGTCGACTACGAGCGCATCCACGGCGTGCTGTTGAATTACGCCCGATACGATCAGGACGCTACCGTACGGCGGTGGGCCGTCGAGGGGATGCGCTTTCTGCGCGAAGAAAACGTTCTCGATGAGCTGTTCACTTCGTTCACGGAAGATCCCGCTCCCAGCGTGCGGGACCGCGCAGGCTGCAATATCTCCGATTGCGGAATTTTCACGCGCAAGCAGCGCATGAGGATGGTGCCGAAGCTCCTCGATCTGGCGATGAATCCCCGCACAACGGGGCAAATGCGAAGCTGGACTTTCCTCACACTGCAGGAAATTACCGATGAAACTCTGCCCGCGGACGCGATCATCTGGAGCCGATGGTATCAGGAACACGGCTCCGAAAAGATGGCGGAGTTCGAACGCCTTGAATGGTGGCAGGTCCGCGGTGACGAGTAGCGCCGATACTCTCAAGGGCTTCTTCGATCGAACGAAAATTTCAAAGACACTTCCATTTACAGCGCAACGCCGTGGGGTAGACTACGTCCTCGCCCTCGCGGGAGGCTTTATCGATGTCGATCGCTCGAGAAAAACAGGAGCACATTCGAATTGGCGTGGATCTCGGCGGCACCAAGATTGAATTTGTGGCGCTCGAACGACACGGAAGGGAGTTGCACCGCCACCGCATTGCTACGCCGCGGTTTGATTACAAAGGCACCGTGCTCGCCGTGGCGCACGCTGCAGAAGGAATCGAGAAAGTGCTCGGCCGAAGCGCCACCGTGGGCATCGGAATCCCCGGAACGATTTCGACGAAGACGGGCTTGGTGAAGAACGCCAACTCAACGTGGCTGAACGGGAAACCGTTCGACAAGGATCTGAGCCGTGCGCTGGGGCGCGAGGTGCGATGCGCAAATGACGCCAACTGCCTGGCGGTTTCGGAAGCGACGGACGGCGCGGGAACGGGCAAGCATGTGGTCTTCGCGGTTATTTTGGGCACTGGTTGCGGCGGGGGAATTGCAGTCGACGGCCGCGTGCACAGCGGTTCGAATGGAGTGGCGGGCGAATGGGGTCACAACGCCTTGCCGTGGATGCGGCCGGAAGAGTTTCCCGGTCCCCCGTGTTATTGCGGGAGGAACGGGTGCATCGAAACGTGGATTTCCGGAACGGGCCTGGAGGCGGATTATAAACGCGCGACGGGCGTTTCTCTCAAGGGCCACGAGATCATCGGGCGGAGCGGCGTGGGCGAAGCCGCCGCGCTTGCCGCGGTCGATCGATTCGAGGATCGGCTCGTGCGCGGATTGGCGCAAGTGATCAATCTTCTGGATCCGGATGTGATAGTGATGGGCGGAGGTGCTTCGCAGGTTCCGCGGCTCTACCATAATGTTCCAGCCCGTCTTAAGGAGTACGTTTTCGGCAAGGAAGCGGACACGCCGATTCTTGCGGCCAAGCATGGAGATGCCAGTGGAGTACGCGGAGCGGCCTGGCTGTGGCCGTTGTAGCCGGATCGAGTGGCGGCGATGAACATTCAGATACAACGACTTAACTCTGGCCGAACTAGGGATCATCTTGCGGGCGGGACACACCAGTGGGTCTTGCCACGAGGACCAACGCTATGGCTGAGGCTCAAGCAACAGGCGGGCAAGCCGTCGTTCGAAACATTTCGGATACGGCGCGATGGGCGGCAGTCTTTCGCGCCGGAGAGACCGAGCGCGCTGATGCCATCTTCCGCGATCCCTATGCAGAACGCCTTGCCGGGAAGATGGGCGTGGATATTGCCAACACACTGCCGGAGGGAAACAGTCACGCGTGGGCGTGGGTGGCCCGGACTTATCTGTTCGATAAGTTCGTCGCGCAGGAGATCGAGCAAGGCACGGACATGGTGGTGAATCTCGCCGCTGGACTCGACGCCAGGCCGTACCGCATGGCACTGCCTGCATCGTTGCAGTGGATCGAAGTCGATCTGCCGGAAATTCTTACTTACAAAGAGGGAATCCTTGCGAACGAGAAGCCGGTTTGCGCTCTGGAGCGCGTTCGCACGGACTTGTCTGACGGCAGCGCCCGGCGCGCACTATTTGCCGACCTCGATCGCCGCGCCAACAGAATCCTGATTCTCACGGAAGGTCTGCTCATCTATCTCAGCGCCGAAGAAGTGGCTGCCCTTGCCGAGGACCTCGCCGCCTGCGCTCATTTTCAGCGCTGGATCATGGACCTTGCCTCGCCGGGACTCTTGCGCATGATGCAGCGCACAACTGGAAAAAAACTCAGCGCAGTCGGCGCGCCATTCAAATTCGGTCCGGCGGAGGGGCCGGCTTTTTTCTTGCCGCATGCATGGGAGCCGATTGATGTGAAAGGGTTGCTGAAAACCGCGACGCGATTCAAGCGACCTCCGTTCTTCCTCCGACTGCTGGCTCGCTTGCCGGAGCAAAAAGGGCCCGCGGGAAACCGCCCATGGTCCGGTGTTTGCCTGTTCCAGAAGCGTTAGGCGCGATCGCCAACAGGTGTTCTCTAAACAGCGAGGCCGTTTCCAGAATTCAGGTTTGAGTGTCAGCTCTGGCCGGCGGCTAAGGCCCTTTTCGCCATCCATTCTTCAGAACGGCGCTTCATCTCCTCGGAAGCGACGTCTTCGACGTGCTGCGCAAGGCTCCACTGGTGGCCAAACGGGTCAGTGATTTTTCCCGTAGCGGTCACCCCAGAACTGATCCATGAGCGGCGTGTCTACCTTGGCGCCCGCGGCGACGGCACGGTTGAAGGTGGCACCCACATTAATCCACGTCGTTCACGTGGTGAGGATGCGTCAATGATGCGCCACGCGCTTCATCATTTTGACTTTTGGTTTGAGCGAACTCACGAACTCATCGACCTGTCTTGAGGCTTCTTCATTGGCGATGCCGTAACGAATCTGCAGTCGGCCGATAAGCTGATCGCGCCTGCCTGCGATCATTTCCAAATCATCTTCCGTGAGGTTGCCCCACTTTTCGCGAAGCTGGCCCTTCATTTCTTTCCACTTGCCTTCGATCTGGTCCCAATTCATGTGCCCCCCCGAAATGTTTTGGTTTGACGAT
>MNIJ01000033.1 GCA_001919715.1 Acidobacteria bacterium 13_1_20CM_58_21 | reverse complement strand
CAACGGTGATCACAATAATTTTGCACCTCGTTTGGGAATCTCCTGGGATCCGTGGGGGCACGGCAAGACGGTGGTCCGTGCCGGTGGCGGCCTAACCTATGAGATTCCGCACCTCTCGCTGTTCCTGGGACAGAACGGAGTGGAAAACGCCTCCACAGCGGGACTGAACGTAATCCCAACGGCGCCCTCGACGGGGATTCCTGGTGCCAACGGAACAATCGCGGCTTCCGCCGTTAACCTAACTGGCGACTTATTGAACTGGTCGGTTGCCGGACCCGTCTTCCAGCCTGCGATCAATTGTGATCCAGCAACTGGGGGCACTCCATGCGACATCCTCGGCGTTTCGCGGAGCCTGCGGACACCTTACGTGATCACCTGGAATTTGAACGTACAACAACAACTGACCCCCACCACGTCGCTGCAGGCGGGTTATGTCGCCAATCGTGGCGTGAAGCTCTACGGAGTCCGGGACATCAACCAAGTGAATTTTGCGAACGACGACGGGAGTGAACAGCTCGGCCGGCCCTTTACCGCGAACTGCCCTGTTGCGCAGGGCGGCTTGGGGCTTGGCGGACCGTGTTTCCCCTTCCTTGAATTCGTCAACTTCCTCGACAACGGGTACACATCCATATACCACGGGCTGCAAGCGACTGTGACACAGCGCGCATGGAAGGGATTGAATTTCGTTGCCGGGTACACGTGGGCGCACTCCATCGATGATGTATCACTTAATCGTGCCCAACAGCCGCAGGACAGCACGCGTCCTGGTTTGGAGCGCGCCAACTCGGACAGCGACCTCCGGCATCGCTTCACGTTGGCGCTGACTTACGAGGTACCTTCGAGAAAAGGCTACGGGCACTTGCTCGAAGGCTGGCAGGTCAACTCCATCCTGACCATTCAGGGTGGCTTGCCGTGGAACCTCATCGACGGGAACATCAACGGAAGCGACAGCAGCGGAACTGGAGAATTCGCCGACCGCTGGAATATCACCAGCAGTCCGGCGAATTTTAAACCTTCGACGACTGGAATTCCGTTTGTGGATCCCAGTTTCTTCACGGTTGACACAAATTCAGGGCATGTCATCGGGGGAACGAATGCCGCGTCGAATACTTGCTTTTCGATCGCCGGGAGCCAGGAGGCGAAGGACCAGCTTGCCAGCCTGGGATGTTATGTGGCGGGATCCTCGGTCCTCACGCCACCGGCGTTTGGCACGTTTGGGAACATCGGCCGGAATCCGTTCCGCGGCCCGCGGCTGGACAATTTGGACTTCTCCGTTGTCAAGACGACCAATCTGAACGAGCGGGTAAGTGTGCAGTTGCGCGGGGAGTTCTTCAACATACTGAACCATCCGCACTTTGCGAATCCCAATACACAGGGTCTTGTTGACCCGTCCGATCCCACTTCGTTTGGTTTCATCTTCAACACGCCTGATGTGGCGGCGGCGAACCCTGTAATAGGAACGGGCGGGCCGCGGAACATTCAACTTGGATTGAAGTTCCGATTCTAGCGGCCAGAATCATGCCGACAATGAAAGTAGGCCGGATCCGGCTCGTTTTTTTTTCGACGAGAGTCGAGTCCGAACCGATTCTTGTTGATTGCCTACGGCTCCTGCTTGTAAATCCTTCCTTCTTTCATCACAAACTTTACGTTTTCCAGCAGACGAATGTCTTCGAGCGGATTGCCCGAAACCGCGATGATGTCGGCATATCTTCCAGGCTGGAGGGAGCCGAGGAGATTTGACTTACCGAGGAGATCGGCGGCGTTGCTAGTGGCGGACTGGATGGCTTGCATGGGCGTCATGCCGTACTTCACCATGTATGCAAACTGGCGGGCGTTGATGCCATGTGGGCAGACTCCTGCATCAGTTCCGAACGACATCTTCACGCCGGCACGAACGGCTTTCGTGAAGTTCCGGCGCTGAATGTCACCCAGGTCGCGGTCGTGCTCCAGAAAATCCGCAGGCGGCTTGCTCTTCTTGGCCGTGTCCTGAATGCATTCCTCATCGTAAATATCCATGTCGAGATAGGTTCCGTGCTCCTTGGCGAGGGCAATACCTTCGTCGTCAATCAGCGTCGCGTGTTCTATCGAGGCGACCCCGGCGCGAATAGCGTTTTTGATGCCCTCCGCCGCGTGCGCGTGGGCTTCGACGCGAAGCCCAAAGTTGCGGGCTTCGTCTACGGCGGCCTGCAGCTCTTCGGGCGTGAACTCGATCGATTTCGGATTGCTTCCATGGGTGAGCACGGCGCCTGTGGAGAGAATCTTGATGTGATCGGCGCCACGATGCGCAAGCTGACGGACTCTCTGCCGGACTTCCCAGGGACTGTTGGCCTCGCCGAAGTGAAGGTCCCAGGGAAGCTGAATGTCCGGCGCGAGCCCGGTCATGGCGCCCGCGCCCTCGCTGATGGTGATGTAGGCGCCGGCCACGAACATTCGTGGGCCGATCACGATACCTTTGGCGATCGCGTCGCGCAGGGCGACATCATTGAAAGCGCGATAGACGCCCACGTCGCGTACGGTGGTGAACCCGGCGAGAAGTGTGACGCGCGCGTTGGGAATGACGGCGTAAGCACTTTCGACCGCGGATTTTTGCAGCACAAGGAGCGGCTCGGCGTCGCCCAGATCGGCCAGGTGGGTGTGGCAATCGAGCAGTCCCGGCAGCACGGTCATTTTCGAAAGATCGATCACTGTTGCGCCTGCGGGAACGGGCAAATTCTCGCCCATCGCTTCAATTTTGCCGCCGCGCAGGAGAAGCATCTGACTCGTCAGCACCCGGCCCACATCCACGTCCACGAGCCTTCCCGCGCGAATTACGGTAACTTGCGGAGATGAAGGGGTTTGCTGGGCTGGGGAAACCGCCGCCGCGACGATCAGCAGCAAGGCGATAAAGGCGAGTTGCTTCAGCACGGATGTCCTTTCGCGGATGCGGGATGAACCTGAGGCCGTACGTTTTTCAGATTGTGCTGGCGCATCATACTCCGCGGCAGGGTGTAGTTCAATTTTGAGGAGCCTGACGCACATGCGGCGGGACAGGAGACTTGACGAACTCTAGAGCATCTGGCGCAAGACGTATTGCAGAATGCCGCCGTGATGATAATAGGAAACTTCCTCCGGCGTATCAGCACGGGCGATCACCGAGAAGGTCTTTACCCGTCCGTCTCCCGATTTAGCATGCACAGTGATTGGTTTCTTGGGTGCGAGCGACGCTACGCCATCGATCTCGAATACTTCGTGTCCAGTCAAACCAAGGGACTCGCGGTTTTCTCCCGCCTTGAATTCGAGCGGGAGCACACCCATGCCGACGAGGTTGCTGCGGTGAATGCGTTCGTAGCTTTCAGCGATGACCGCGCGGACGCCGAGCAGTCGCGTGCCTTTTGCCGCCCAATCGCGCGAAGAGCCGGAACCGTATTCTTTTCCGGCGATGACGACCAGTGGCACACCGGCCTCACGATATTTCACGGCGGCGTCGTAGATCGACAGCTTCTCACCATCGGGAAGGAAAAGAGTCCAGCCGCCTTCGGTGCCCGGGGCGAGCTGGTTTCGCAAGCGAATGTTCCCAAAGGTGCCGCGCATCATGACCTCATGGTTGCCACGGCGCGCGCCGTAGGAATTGAATTCATGCGGCTTCACGCCGTTGGCAATGAGGTACCTTCCAGCGGGTGAGTCGACAGGAATTGATCCGGCCGGCGAAATGTGATCGGTCGTGACGCTGTCGCCAAGAATGGCCAGCACCTTGGCGCCACGAATGTCCGCGAGCGGGGGGGGCGTCTTCGGCATATTCTCGAAAAACGGCGGCAGCTTGATGTACGTCGATTTCGGGTCCCACTTGTAAATATCGCCTTTGGGAAAGGGCATGGACTTCCAGTGCGCATCGCCTTCGAACACTTGGCCGTATTGCTTGCTGTATTGCGCCGTAGAAACAGAACAACGAACGGTTGATTCGATTTCTTGCGGAGTCGGCCAGATGTCTTTCAGATAGACCGGTTTGCCCACAGAATCGTTGCCGAGCGGTTCGCTGGTTAGGTCAAGGTCCATGCGCCCGGCAAGCGCGTAAGCGACTACGAGTGGGGGTGAGGCTAGATAATTGGCGCGAACCAACGGATGAATGCGTCCCTCAAAGTTGCGATTGCCGCTGAGGACGGCAACGGCGATCAGATTATTGTCCTTGATGGCCGCGCCGATGGTGTCCGAGAGAGGACCGCTGTTGCCAATGCAGGTGGTACACCCATAGCCCACAAGGTGAAAGTTCAGTTTCTCAAGATAAGGTGTCAACCCTGCGGCGAGCAGGTAATCGGTCACGACTTTCGAACCGGGCGCAAGGCTGGTCTTGACCCAAGGCTTGACGTGCAAACCGCGCTCGACAGCTTTCTTCGCCAGCAGGCCAGCGCCCAGCATAAGCGAGGGGTTCGATGTGTTGGTGCAGCTGGTGATGGCGGCAATGACCACGGCGCCGCTCGAAAGGTCAAACGAGTCGCCGTTGTTTCGGACGGCAACGTGCTTGGCCGGCGTTCCTTCGAGGACTTTAGTAAACGAAGCCTTGGCCTGGCGCAGCGAGACGCGATCCTGCGGACGCTTGGGGCCAGCGACAGTGGGCTCGACGGTTCCCAGATCCAGCTCCAGGGCGTCGTTGAAGAGTGGGGGAGGCGTCTGATCGGTGCGAAAGAGCATCTGCTCTTTGCAGTAGGCTTCGACAAGAGCTATCTGTTCCGCTGAACGAGCGGTGAATTGTAGATAAGCGAGTGTCTCCGCATCAACAGGGAAAAAGCCCATGGTGGCGCCATACTCAGGGGACATATTGGCAATGGTGGCGCGGTCGGGAACGCTCAGCGTGGACAGACCCGAGCCATAGAATTCCACGAATTTTCCGACTACCCCTTTTTTGCGCAACATTTCTGTAACTGTTAAAACGAGATCTGTCGCGGTCGCGCCGTCGCTCAAGCGCCCGTGCAGACGGAAACCAACGACTTCGGGAATGAGCATCGAAGAGGGCTGGCCGAGCATGGCGGCCTCTGCTTCGATTCCGCCGACGCCCCAGCCGAAGACGCCCAGGGCATTAACCATGGTAGTGTGGGAATCCGTGCCCACGACCGAATCGGGATAAGCCTCAAACCGGTTGCCGTACGGCATAGCGCAGACGACTCGCGCGAGGTATTCCAGGTTCACCTGGTGGCAGATGCCGGTGTCTGGTGGAACGACTTTGAAGTTCTGAAACGCCGTCTGCCCCCAGCGCAGGAACGCGTAGCGCTCGACGTTACGCTGAAACTCCAACTCCGCATTTAGGCCGAAGGCGTTGGCGTTGCCAAAATTGTCGACCTGGACGGAATGGTCGATGACCAGCTCGGCAGGGAAGAGCGGATTGATTCGCTTCGGGTTGCCGCCCATGCGTTGCACGGCTTCACGCATGGTGGCGAGATCGACGATCGCAGGTACCCCCGTGAAGTCCTGCAGCAGGACGCGTGCGGGCATGAACGCGATCTCTTTTTCCGAAGCACCGGGCCGCCAGCTTGCCAGCGCGCGGATGTCCTCGGCATGGACAAAGCGGCCATCCTCGCAGCGCAGGAGGTTCTCCAGAAGGATGCGCAGTGAAAAGGGGAGCTTTGCCAGGTCGGCAACGCCCTGCTTTTCAAGGAGCTCGAGACGGTGAATATCGAAAGTCTGAGCGCCCACGTTCAGTTTGTCGCGTGTGCGGAAAGAATTGCCCGCGTTGATGGCCATTCTGACAGTCCTTTGGCGATGAGCTGCAACCCCCTATGATAACCGAAATTGAATCCCAGTGCCGCGCAGCTATACTAGTATTGGCCGTGAACATCGTTCTCATTTCGACTTATGAACTGGGGAGGCAGCCCTTCGGGCTGGCCTCGCCTGCGGCATGGCTGCGTAAATGCGGCCACCCAGTCGTGACCCTTGACCTTGCCCGGCAGTCCTTGGATGAGGCGGCCATCGGTGAGGCCGAGCTAATCGCGATTTATTTGCCCATGCATACGGCCACGCGGCTGGCGGCGCAACTCCTTCCCCGGCTGCGGAAACAGAATCCAAGCGCGCATCTCTGTTGTTACGGGCTGTACGCCCCTATGAACGCTGATTATCTTCGCGCGCTCGGCGTGGCCACGATTCTGGGCGGCGAATTTGAAGAGGGGCTCGTGCACCTGGCAGAGCGGCTGGCCACAGCTGGGCAGGAAGCAATCCTGCAGCCCGCGGAATCCCGGATCTCCATGGCCCGATTGCAGTTCCAAGTGCCGGATCGATCAGGAATGCCCGCGATGGAGAAGTACGCGCATCTCATTGTTCCCGGAGACGGGTACCGGATCGTTGGTTCGACGGAAGCGAGCCGCGGCTGCAAGCATCTTTGCCGGCATTGTCCGATCGTGCCAGTCTACAAGGGCGTTTTTCGAATCGTTAGCCGAGATGTAGTGTGCGAAGACATTCGTCGCCAGGTAGCAGCGGGCGCGCAGCACATCACCTTTGGTGATCCGGATTTCTTTAACGGCATTCGTCACGCGATGGAACTCGCTGAAGCATTTCATCGAGAATTTCCGGCGGTGACGTACGATGTGACCATTAAGATCGAACATTTGCTCAAATATGAGAAGCAGTTGCCCGCTCTTCGCGATACAGGATGTCTCTTTGTGACCAGTGCGGTCGAATCCGTGGATGATGCGGTGTTGAAGTTCCTCGACAAGGGACACACGCGCGAGGATTTTCTCCGTGTCGTGAAGACGTTCCGCGGGCTTGGCATGACGCTTCATCCGACATTCGTGCCCTTTACACCGTGGACCACAGTGCATGGCTACCTGGATTTGCTACGCGTGATCGAGCAACAGGGCGTGATCGAAAATGTTGCGCCCATTCAGCTTGGTATTCGTTTGCTCATCCCGGAGGGCTCGCGAATGCTGGAATTGGAAGAGGTGCATGGTCTGGTTGGGTCGTTCGATCCGCAGTCGCTGGCGTATCCGTGGAAAAACGCCGACCCGCGTCTGGACACTCTCAGCGAAACGATACAGGAGATCGCGGCGGCGGCGGAACGGCAAAAAGAATCGCGGCCGGCTACGTTCGATCGCATCTGGAATGCTGCGCACGCCGCAGCCGGATGGCCCGCGCCACAGATCAAAATATCGCCATCCCAAACGCGTGTTCCGTTTCTCAGCGAACCCTGGTACTGCTGTGCCGAGCCGACCCGGGACCAGTTGGTTTCCATCGGCGCTCAAAAGCCACCGGTGAACAAAGCCGTCGCCGGCGCCGACGGCTTTGTTTGATCCCGACAAAGAGACGCCTCACAAATGACGAATCCGTTCAAACGATTGCTGCTCTTCACCGCTAAACTCGGTTACCAAACGCGAAGTTTTGAGGATGCCGCGCACAAGCTGGGCGTGCCGCTTCTTTACGTCACCGATCGATGCCACCAGTTGGAGGATCCGTGGGGCGATCAGGCCATCGCCGTGCATTTCGAAAACCCGGAGGTAGCCGCGTATACAGTGATGGAGGCGCTGCGCGGCCAGGGTGACAGCGGGATTCTTGCTCTGGGTGACCGGCCCGCGGCCGCGGCCGCCTACGCCGCGCGCGGTCTGGGAATCCGTTACAGCCATCCTGCCGCAGTGGAAGCTTGCCGGAGCAAGCTGCGCATGAAAGGAATCTTTCGAGATGCCGGGTTGTGTGTTCCGTGGTTTCGGCATCTTCCCATCGATCCTCCTCCCGAACCGGTGCTGCTGGGTATCTCCTATCCCTGTGTGCTGAAACCGCTTTGCCTTTCGGCTAGTCAGGGCGTCGTGCGCGCAAACAATCGCGAGGAGTTTCTCGCGGCAGCCGCACGTATCCGGCGGTTGCTCAAATCCCCGGAGATTCTTGCTACTCGCGAGGCCCATCTCGATCACATGCTGGTGGAAGGTTACATACCAGGGAGGGAAGTTGCGGTCGAAGGACTTCTCACGGATGGTACTTTGAGCATATTGGCGACCTTTGATAAACCCGATCCGCTCGAAGGCCCGTACTTCGAAGAAACCATCTACATCACACCGTCACGCCTTCCCGAATCCATGCAGCGCGCCATCGAGAGATGCGCGAGAGATGCAGCGCGCGCTCTGGGTCTGTCGCATGGACCAATCCACGCGGAGTTTCGGGTCAACGAGGATGCCGTGTGGCCTCTGGAAGTCGCGCCCCGGCCGATCGGCGGGCTCTGCGCTCGGGCCCTGCGATTTTGCCTTGACGGGGCAAGCGACCCAATCGGACTCGAAGAGCTGCTTTTTCGACATGCGCTGGAGTTCCCCGGATGGAATTCGCCGCGTGAACGAATTGCCTCCGGCGTCATGATGATTCCCGTTCCAAAGAGCGGAATTCTGGAGAGCGTCTCCGGCGAGGGCGCCGCTTGTTCGATTCCGGGGATCACCGAATTGTCGATCACCGCCCGGTTGCACGATGCCATCGTTGCCTGGCCTGAAGGCGCAAGCTATCTAGGATTTCTTTTTGCTCGGGGGAGCACGCCGGAGAAAGTCGAGCAGGCGCTCCGCGAGGCCCATGAAAAATTATCGTTCACGATTACGCCAGGCCTGCCGGTCGAACATCCCGCGACTCACCGAATGACGAACCACGGGAATTAACCTTTTGCTTTGGGAGCAACGTATCCCTCGGGCAATTTGGCGCCTTCGCCGAAGAAAAACTGCTCCATCTGCTCTTCCATGATTTTCTGCGAGTTGGGATCGAGCGGATTCAGCCGGTACTCGTTCATCACCATCTTGGAGTGCTCCAGCCAGAGTTTCCAGGCGTCCTTCGAAACGCTTTCGTAGACGCGCTTGCCTATCTCTCCTCGCCACGGGATACGATCCAGACCGGGCAACTCTTTGTCAAATTTCACGCAGTGTACCATGCGCGTGCCGGGTTTCGCCGCTTCGCTGGGTGCCGGTGTTGGACCACAAGATTCATTCGCCATGCTCGTCTCCTCACGCGCGTTCTTCCTTCTCACCTTACTGCAACTTCGACGAAATTCCTAGTTGGATACTGTTCTTCGGAGACGGATCCACGCAAGTCGGGTGTTCTTAGACCTAGAGCCTTTCATTGCTATTGAGGGAGATATGGGAATATTCCATACCGCAAGCGTAGAAGCTCGATTTCTCTTTCTCGCACGCGCACGGTCAGTGCAGGAGATTGGAAGTGACGCGCCCGAGAATGGATCCGCAGCATTCTCAGTCTTTCGAGAAAATTCAGGAGCAAGGAGTGCGGACAAACCTCACGCGGGCGGCCCGGCGAGAGGACTGTTCCTGCTGTTGACCGCCCCCTGCGAAGGATCTGGTCATTCCAGGCGCGGACTATTCCTTCGGGCAGTTGCAGCTCGCGCTCACCCGGGGTAACTTCGAATCTCTTGGCCGCCAGCGAAGACCCGTAATACGATTGCACCTGGTGCGTGGGCTGAACAAGGCCTGATACAGTTGGAAACCATCCTCAACAACGTGCTGGGGAAGAGTCAATTTGCTGCGCCGTAGGTTGGGATCTCTTCACGTTGCACGTTCTCGCTCATCGATTAGTATGGCCGGAAGATAAAAGGAAAGACCGGAGGTGCTGGGCCCGTGGCTGAGATCACCACGCTGTTCTGGGACATCGGAGGCGTCATCCTGACAAATGGTTGGGACCGTGGATCGCGAAAAGAGGCCGCAAAAGTTTTTCACCTGGATTGGGAAGAATTGCAGGACCGCCACGATCTCTCATTCCCGGCTTTCGACTCCGGACAGATCACTCTGAATGAATATCTCGATCGGACGTTGTTCTATCGCCAGCGCGGCTTCACGCGCGAAGAATTCACTGGCTTCATGTTCGCGCAGTCAAAGGAATACCCGGAGACACGAGAAATTCTTGATAAACTCGCGAGCTCCACGAAATACTTTGTTGGAGCCATCAATAACGAGCCGCTGGAGCTCAACCAATACAGGATAGAGGCTTTCGACCTTCGAAGAAACTTTCTGGTTTTCTTCAGCTCTTGTTATGTCCGATCCCGGAAGCCCGAAGAGATGATCTTTCGCGTCGCGCTGGAAGTTACACAGCGCAAGCCGGAGCAGTGTCTTTTCATTGATGACCGGCCGCTGAACCTGGAAAGCCCGCGGCGCCTGGGGATGAACACCATTCACCATCAGAACGCGGAGCAATTGCGCTCGGAGCTTGGAAAGTATGGGGTTGAGGTATAGTTTTGGACGCTGCAACAGGATCCTGAACAGGGCGCAACTTGATGGAGGAAGAGACGATGGCGGGGGACACGGGTCGTTCCGGTTCAGTGTACGGGGGAGCGTCTGAGCCTTGTACCGTGGTTCTCTTCGGCGCCTCGGGAGATCTGGCAAAGCGCAAAGTCATTCCTGCCATGTATGACCTGGCGATTCACAGTGCGCTGGGACCACGTTACGTCATCGCTGGCTTTGCGCGCACGCCCATGTCCGAAGACGCTTTTCGCAGCACTCTGGGCGACGCGGCCAAAAGCATCTCGGAAGTCGGGCCAATCGATCCGCAACAGTGGGACGCGTTTGCCTCCAACCTTTATTACCGTCCCGGGGATTACGCCAACTCCGAAGCGTACACACAGCTTGCCAAGCGCCTGTCGGAACTGGAATCTTCAAAAAACATTGGCGGCAATCGTTTGTTTTATCTTTCCACGCCGCCGGAAGTTTATCCGGACATTGTCGAGCAGTTGGGCCGGGCAGGACTCGCTCGCCCTTCCGCTCCGAACTCCTGGGTGCACATCATCATTGAGAAACCCTTCGGGCGGGATCTGGCGTCGGCGAAGGCTTTGAACCAAATTGTCCTCAGAGTTTTCGACGAAAGGCAGGTCTACCGTATCGATCACTATCTGGGCAAGGACACCGTGCAAAACCTGCTCGTGCTGCGTTTTGGCAACGGGATATTCGAACCTCTTTGGAACCGGAACTATGTCGATCACGTGCAAATCACCGCATCGGAAACGCTCGGGGTCGAACGGCGCGGCGGTTTTTATGAAACGGCAGGCGCGCTCCGGGATATGATTCAAAGCCACGTTCTGCAATTGACGTCTCTGGTCGCCGTTGAACCTCCCGCTTCGTTTGATGCCACCTCGGTGCGCAACGAAAAACTGAAAGTGCTGCAGTCCATCCGCCCCTTCGATTTGGAAATGGTGGCCCAATCGGTGGTTCGCGGACAATATGCTCCCGGAAGACTCGGGGAGAAGCCGGTACCCGGCTACCGCGAAGAGCCCAACGTGAATCAAGCTTCCAAGACTGAGACCTTTGTTGCCGGCAAATTATTGATCGACAACTGGCGGTGGGCCGGCGTTCCGTTTTATCTTCGAACGGGCAAGCGCCTCGCCAAGCGCAGCACCGAGATCATGATTCAATTTCGCCGTGCCCCGCACATCGTTTTTCGCGAGAAAGAGATTGAGCCCAACCGTCTGATTTTGAATATCCAGCCGGACGAAGGCATTTCCGTTTCTTTTGGCGCAAAACGCCCGGGAACCGAAATGAGCATCGGAAACGTCACCATGAATTTCTGCTATCGCGAAGCTTTTGGAGAGGGGACGCGTAGCGCCTACGCGACACTCTTGAACGATTGTGTGCGCGGCGATGCCACACTCTTCGATCGCGGTGACAGCGTCGAGGCCGCCTGGTCGCTTGTGGACCCCATCCTCGACGTCTGGAGTGCTGCCAAGAGCGCGGCCGTGCCACAATATCCAGCGGGGAGCTGGGGACCAAGAGAATCCGATGTTCTGCTCGAACGTGACGGCAGACAGTGGTACAACCCGTAGTCGCAGCACCTGACGCAACTAAAGATATAGATTGGGGTAGGGGGAACAGGTGATCCTTGCAGGGGACGTTGGCGGGACGAAGTGTAATTTGGCGCTCTTTTCGGAAAAAGGCGGCACACTTACGCCCGTCTTCAAGCAGCGCTTCGCAAGCAAAGAGTTCGCCCAATTCGAGCGCATCGTCAAGGAATTCTCGCGCCAGGCGGCTGAACATCTGGGGAAGGAAAGCATCGTTGCCGCTGGATTTGGCATCGCTGGGCCGGTGATCAATGGCACGGTGAGGGCCACGAATCTTCCGTGGATCGTGGATACCAAATCTCTCATAAAGGAGCTAGATGTCCCCCACGTCGTACTCTTGAATGACCTTGGCGCCACGGGGCATAGTATCGAGCATCTTCCGTGGGAAGATTTCTGCGTCTTGAATTCGGGCAGCCCCGAGCCGGGTGGAACTCGCGCGCTGCTCGCGGCGGGCACTGGTCTTGGCCAGTCAATTCTAGTGTGGGACGGAGGACGCTATCGCGTTGTGCCCTCCGAAGGCGGGCACTCCGACTTCGCGCCGCACACCGAACAACAGATTGAACTGCTGCGCTTCATGCGCCGTCGGTATCCTCAAGTAAGCTGGGAACTCATTCTCTCCGGTCGCGGCTTCCGCACCATTCATGAATTTCTCGCGCCGAAAGTTATACACGCTACGTTTGAGGATCCCGATGCTGACCCCGCCCCAGAAATCACGCGACGCGGCTTGGAGAAGTCCTGCCGGGTCTGTTCCGACACCTTGGATCTCTGGACCGCCATCTATGGAGCAGAAGCAGGAAATCTTGCGCTGAAAGTTCTGGCTCTCGGCGGTGTTTACGTTGCCGGGGGCATCGCCGTCAAAATTCTCGAAAAAATGAAAGACGGCATTTTCTTTCACGCCTTCAAGGACAAGTGGAAATTCGAAGGCCTCCTGAGCAATATCCCCGTCTCCATCGTCCTCAACGAATCCGCCCCGCTCCTGGGAGCCGCGTACGAGGCGCTGGCCGCTATCGATAAGTAGCGCGGGCTCCAGCCCGGCATGTCGTTTTACTGTTCTTAAGCCGCAGCCATTTCCGTGCCCATGGATTCTTGATGCCATCATTCCCAGGTGCCAAGCATCGCTAGATTCGTTTTCGTCAATGAATCTCGGGCTTATCGTCCTTAGGGGCGCCACCCTCAAGCAAGACCTTCTCAGCCCACTCTCACGGGCTGGAAGCGAAGCAAGCGTAGGTCTCTGCCTTTCCGGCGGAAGGATTTCCTTCGGCACACCAATGGACCTCGAACAGCGCTGAATGATCGGTTCTATTCTCAAGGTTTTGAACACTTCACACGCTCTGATCCTCGAGTTTTTGTGACCCAGTGTATTTCAGTGACGACTGAGTATTCGAGTTTCCAGTATCACGATGTGAATGGCCCTCCTCGAAGACAAGTTAGGCGAGTGGAAGCCGGTTTCACGCCTCACAGGAATCGCCTGGCTCTGTTTCTACGCCCTTTTCCTCCTCTACGCCTTCGCCGACCGCTCCGGATTCCTCATCGTCAACTACGTCAATATGATCATCCACGAAGGCGGCCATTTCTTCTTCAGTTGGTTTGGCAACACCATCATGATTCTCGGCGGAACTATCGGCGAACTCCTCGTCCCCCTTCTATGCGCCATCTATTTCTTCTGCCAACGCGAACCACCGGCTTCGCATTCAGCACCTACGGGTTGTTCGAAAATTGTTCCTACATCGGGCACCTACATGGCCGACGCACGCAGTGCGGCATTGCCCCTCGTGGGCTCGGAGGAGAGCGACTGGACATTCTCTTTGGCCAGTGGGGACTCCTCGCCGAGGACCAAAAAATCGGCACAATCATGCGCACCGTGGGCTTGGCATGCTCGCCACCATGATCTGGCTGGTCAACAGCGTTCGCCATGGCGAGGCGTCAAAACCACCCTGGCCATCCTGATTGCTGGGTAACCCGGTCTGCGCGATTCGCCTCTCATCCTTACAGTTTCTTGGTAAACTACATTGATACGATTGTTCATAGAATTGGCCGTGCGGGATACTTCCGCCATTCTGCATCGAGGCCAAGGAGCTGAGTATGAGCAGTGCCGTAACCACCCAGATATCCGAACTCCAGAACTACGTGAATGGCGCCTGGCAGCGAGCGGCCGCGACCGAGTACGTAGACGTTACCAACCCCGCTACTGCGGAGGTGCTGGCGCGCACGCCCCTCTCGACATCCGCCGACGTCGATGCTGCTGTCCAAGCCGCTGTCGATGCCTTTGCAGGTTGGCGCCGCACACCTCCCGGTGAGCGCGTTCAATACCTCTTCAAGCTGAAAAACCTTTTGGAAGATCAACTCGACGAACTTGCAAGAATCATTACCCTCGAAAACGGCAAGACCTTCGCCGAAGCCCGGGCCGAACTTCGTCGCGCCATCGAAAACGTCGAAGTCGCTTGCGGCATCCCCATAATGATGCAGGGCTACAACCTTGAAGACGTGACGCCCGGCGTTGATGAGATGCAAATTCGCCAGCCACTAGGAGTGGTTGCGGCCATCGTGCCCTTCAACTTCCCGGCGATGGTCTCGTACTGGTTCCTTCCGTATGCCATCGCGTGCGGAAATACCTTCATCCTGAAACCATCCGAGCGCGTCCCCCTATCCATGCACCGTGCCTTTGAGCTTTTGGAAAAGACTGGCCTGCCCAAAGGAGTGGTGAACCTCGTCAACGGCGGACGCGATGTAGTTAATGCACTTTGTGACCATCCGCAAGTTCGTGCCATCAGTTTTGTGGGTTCGACTCCGGTCGCCAAGCATGTTTACACGCGTTCCGCCGCCAGCGGCAAGCGCATGCAGTGCCAGGGCGGAGCCAAGAATCACGTAGTCGTTTTGCCGGATGCGGACATGGATCTGGCGACGCAGGTCATCAGCGACAGCGCATTTGGTTGCGCCGGGCAGCGCTGCCTCGCTGTTTCCGTTGCCGTCACCATTGGCGAAGCGCAGAAATCCTTCCGCGACTCCATTGCGCACGCCGCTTCCACAATTCGCGTCGGCAATGGCCTTGATGTCGGCGTTCAGATGGGCCCGGTGATCACCAAGGAGAGCAAACAGCGCATTGAATCGCTCATTTCAGCAGGCGTTGGTGAAGGCGCACGACCCATCGTCGATGGGCGCAACGCGAAGATCCCGAAATACGAATCGGGAAATTTTCTCACCCCCACGATCCTTGACAGATTGCCGTCCACCAGCCAGCTTGCCAATACGGAAATCTTCGGCCCCGTGCTCAGCCTGATTCACGCCAGCTCCATTGATGAAGCCATGGAATTTCTTCGCCGTAGTCCTTATGGCAACCAGGCGTCGCTGTTCACCACAAGCGGCTCAGCGGCGCGCAGATTCCGCTACGAAGCGCCTGCAGGGAATATCGGAATCAATATCGGCGTGGCCGCGCCGATGGCCTATTTCCCCTTCAGCGGCTGGAAGGAGAGTTTCTTCGGCATCCTTCACGGCCAAGGGCGCGACTCCGTTGAATTCTTCACCGAATCGAAGATCGTCGTGGAGCGCTGGTCGCGACAGGAGACACGCAAGTTTTAGTTTGCCGTACGAGAGCATTACTCCCACTTTTGTGGCGGTCACCTGCAAGTCGGCGCTTGTGCACAAGACTCGCAGGCGCGGTATCAAGAGCTGGTCGTAGTCTTTGAATTTGAACTTATAACTTTACTTTGAAATTTGTGATTTGATTCTCATGCAAAGCAAACCCCTTCATCTGGACGTGCACGAGCAAATCGAGTGCGCACACACGTTGGCATCGCGCTTTTATACCGATCCCGCGATTCTGGAGATCGAAAAGTCGCGCATTTTCCGGCGCACTTGGCAGCTCGTCGGAACCCTTAGCCGGTCGTGCGGGGAAGAGAATGGGGTGAAGCGGACGATTGCTGACCCGGAAAGCTTTTTCACCGCGGATCTGGCTGGTGAGCCGATCATCGTCGTCCGTGACAAGCAAGGAGAGTTGCGTGCTTTTAGCAACGTTTGCCGCCACCGCGCCGGACCCATCGCCCTGGGCAGCGGCTGCAAGAATGTCCTCCGTTGCCAGTATCACGGCTGGACGTACACGCTTGATGGCCGCTTGATCGGCACACCCGATGTCGAAGGCGTTGAGTTCTTTGACCGCAGCATCATGGGCATGGTGCCGCTCCGCTGCGAGACCTGGGAGCAGTTTATCTTTGTGAATTTCGACCTGAAGGCCGAGCCGCTCTCCGTTTACCTCGGCCAGATTCCCCGGCAGGCGCGCGGTTTCCAGTTCGATGGTCTGCAATTTGCCGAGCGTCGCGACTATGTCATCGATTGCAACTGGAAGATCTATGTCGATAACTATCTCGAGGGCTATCATATCCCTATTGCCCATCCTGGCTTGATGAAGGAGATCGATTACGCGCAGTATCGCACGGACACCTTCCGCTTCTATTCCCAGCAATTCGCTCCGATCCGTGCCCTCAAGGCAGAAGACGCAGGCGAGCGCCTCTACGCGCCCGGCACTGGTCAGCAAGCTCTCTACTTCTGGGTTTTCCCAAACCTGATGCTCAACATCTATCCGGACAACATCTCGACCAATTTGATCGTACCTCTCTCCCACGAAAAGACGCTTACGATCTTCGAATGGTTTTTCCACGACGTGGCTTCGGAGAAGAATCTGGAGCGCATCAGGCGCTCAGTGGCGTTCAGCGACGAAGTACAGCTGGAAGATATTGGCCTCTGCGAAAATGTTCAGCGTGGTTTGCGCTCTTCGACTTATGACCGCGGGCGCTACTCCGTCAAGCGTGAAAACGGCGTTCACCATTTCCACATGCTACTCGGCGAGTTCCTGGGGCAGCCGTAATCGGCGATGAAGTTCTCGTGATCATTCTCCTGATGGGCCCTGCGGGATCTGGAAAGACGACCGTAGGCGAAGTGCTGGCCTCACAGCTCAAGTGGGAATTTGGCGATGGCGACAATTTCCACTCGCCCGCCAACATTGAGAAAATGGCTCACGGCCTACCGCTCAGCGACGACGACCGCATCCCCTGGCTCAATTCCATTCGCGAGGCCATGCTTCGGTGCGAGGCGGAGCGCAGCAACCTCGTTCTGGCATGTTCCGCCCTGAAGCGCAGCTATCGCGAGCTGCTCCAAATCAATTCCCATGTAAAGTTTGTCTACTTGAAGGGGTCCTACGAACTCCTTCGTGAGCGGTTGCATTCGCGAAAAGGGCACTACGCCGGCGAGCCAATCCTGGCCAGTCAATTCGCGGATCTTGAGGAACCCACCGATGCCATTACGATCGACGCCGCGCAGCCCCGCGAGCAAATCGTCGCAGAAATCCGCAAGGTACTCGGATTATCTTAAGTTGCTGGCGTTGGAACTCTAGGGCCTCGCAGGCGCTGGCTTGGGTGTCGTAGTCGGGGCCGCCGGCGCATTGCCGGTTCCGAAATCCACTTTGGGGACCTGCCGGGCACCTTCTTCCGTCTTAAAGTAGGCGTCGTTACGCGTGAAGCCGCTCAGGCTCGCTACTAGGCTGTTCGGGAAGAGCGCAATAAATGTGTTGTAATCCTGCACTGCCTCGTTGTAGCGGCGGCGCTCCACGGCGATGCGATTTTCCGTGCCCGCCAGCTCGTCCTGTAGACGCAAAAAATTCTCGTTGGATCTCAGCTGGGGATAGTTTTCAACTACTACGAGTAAGCGTCCCAAGGCGGAATCCAATTGTCCGTTCGCCGTGATTTTCTCAGCTGGAGAATGCGCGCCAAGCAAGGCGGAACGCGCCTTTGCGATATCTCCGAACACGGTTTGCTCCTGCGCCGCAAAACCCTTGACGGTCTCCACCAGATTGGGGATCAGGTCCGCTCGCCGTTGCAAAACGACGTCCACCTGGGCCCATGCGGCATTCACCGCCTCGCGCTTCACAGCCATCTGATTCCTGCGGCTGATAAACGAATTCCCCAGCATCAGTGCAACGACCACGAAAACAATTAAGACTATCAGACCTTTCTTCATATCCACCTCGAATCAGCTGGATTTACGCATGTTTATTCTTCACACGCTGCCATTCCCGCTTGGGAAAGTGATGCTCCAGCGCATCCAGGGTTTTCTCCAATGCCTTTAGATACGCGCCGTACACCGCAACAATTTCGCCGTGAAATTCGCCCGTCTCGCGCAGCTTCAGCATGGCGCCGTAAGCCACCGTGTTTGAACCCGTCAGCTCTGCCGCTCGCGCAACGATATCATGCGCGGCCACCGGCGGCTCTTCTCCAAATGCAATCACCACATGGCGGAGCAGTGTCAACACTCCGGAAAACGATTTTCTCAGAACGAGCGCCAGCTCCTTTGTATCCCCCGGCGCGCGCAGATAATGCTGCCTCAATTTCAGCAGGATGGTGCGCAAGTCATGCTCAATCTGCACGCGATGCAGGTTCATTGGCACTTCTATGTCCACAACGACATCCGCTCCATAGAGCACACGTCGCCCGTGCTTCATATCCAGAATCTCGATGGCGAAGACATCCGCAGCATGCCTCAGCTCATCTTTCGTGAAAAAAAGAGGCGCAGGTTCTTTCTGCTCCACGCACCACCATTTCACCACCTGCGCGAGGCGTCCCAACTCCTCGACACTCAGCGAACGAAGGATGCAAACCACATTGAGGTCCGAGTGTCCTTCGTGAAAGTCACCGCGCGCGGCCGACCCGAACAAAATGACGGACTCGAGGTTTACTGCCGCGAATTCCTTCAGCCTGTTGACCAGTTCTGTCAGTTTTGTTTCCTTGGAGTGCATTTCAGCTCCGTTCCTTTTATCCCAGCCCTACCAGCTTCCTGAAGCGCCTCCGCCTCCGCTGCTGCCGCCGCCAAATCCGCCAAATCCACCGCCGCCGCCGCTTCCGCCGAAGCCTCCCCCACTCCAGCCTCCGCCTCCGCCTCCCCAGTCCCTTCCCGAGCGCCTTCCAGCGCTGTCCGCAAGCACCCCCAGCAGAAACCAAAGCAAGCCGCTTCCGCCCGATCCGCCTCCACGCCGGCCACCGCTGCGAGAAGATAGGCTCCCGATCGCCGCGAACAACAGAATCAAGCCGAGCACGAGCCAAACTCCCCAATTTGTGTTGTCAGCTCGGCCGTCTCGATTCCCTCCTGCCGGAGGCTGACCGGTCAGTGTCACCCCCGAATCGTCCGCCAGGTACTTTGCCAGCTGCCATGCGGCAATCTCTGTTGCCTTGCCGTAGTCGCCCTGCCGTAGGTATGGCACCATCGCGCGACCCGCATCACCCGCCCGCGCATCATTGATCACCGGCTCGAGCCCGTAGCCCACCTCAATGCGATACTTGTGCTCATGGGGAGCGACAAGCAATAACACCCCGCGATTGTCTCTCTTGCTTCCGACTCCAAGCTGCTTGAAGAGGTTGACCGCGTAGTTCTCGACGCTTTCGCTTTGGAGCGATGGGACGGTCACAATCGCCATCTGCGCGCCCGTCTTTTGCTCCACCTCCGCGCATAATGCTTCGAGTTGTGACTTGGCGCTCGGGCTGATCACTCCCGCCAGGTCACTTACGTAACCGGTG
>MNIJ01000198.1 GCA_001919715.1 Acidobacteria bacterium 13_1_20CM_58_21 | reverse complement strand
CGGATGCAGCGCTCGCCGAGGAACTGCTTCGCCATCAAACGGTGACCTCCCTCGTGGCAGAGCGTATCGGATCGCGGGAGTTCCTTGTCGAACCGGCAGAGCGAGGCCGGTTGAAACAATCCCTGATCAAGGTCGGCTATCCCGTCGAAGACCTGGCAGGCTACCGCGAGGGCGAACAGCTTGAGCTCAACCTGCGCAAGGAGACGCGCGGGGGGCTGAGTTTTCAACTGCGGCATTATCAACGAGAGGCGGCCGAGACCTTCTATGCAGCGGGAACGGCGCGCGGCGGTTGTGGGGTAATCGTGCTGCCCTGCGGGGCCGGGAAAACCATCGTCGGTTTGGCGTGCATGGCCCGACTGCAGACCTCCACCCTGGTATTGACTACCAGTGTCACGGCAACTCGCCAGTGGATCGCGGAACTCATTGACAAAACCACGCTGGCCGGAGAGGCCATCGGAGAATACAGCGGCCACACGAAGGACATTCGACCGGTGACCATCGCGACTTACAACATCCTCACCTGGCGCGCGGACAAGACCGGCAGGTTCGCCCATCTGGAGCTGTTCGATCAGCGCGATTGGGGGCTAATCATCTACGACGAAGTCCATCTGCTACCGGCGCCCGTGTTCCAAGTGACCGCCGGGCTGCAGGCCCGCCGGAGGCTGGGCTTGACGGCCACACTCGTGCGCGAAGATGGCCGGGAGGATGACGTGTTCGCGCTGATCGGACCGAAAAAGGTCGACCTGCCCTGGAAGGAACTGGAGCGCCAGGGCTGGATTGCCTCAGCCCGGTGCCACGAAGTGCGTGTCGCAATGCCTGAGCCGTTGCGTATGGATTACGCCGTGGCGTTGCCGCGCGACAGGTTCCGCATCGCCGCGGAAAACCCGCTCAAAAAAGAGATGGTGCGGCAGATTCTCGCCTATCACCCGCATGCCCAGACCCTGATCATCGGAATGTATGTGGAGCAGCTCCGCGAACTGGCGGAGGAGCTCGAGGTCCCGCTTTTGACGGGATCCACCCGGCAAAGCCGGCGTGATGAGTTCTTCACCCAGTTCAAATCCGGCGCGATCCGCTTGCTCGCGGTTTCGAAGGTTGCCAACTTCGCGGTCGATCTACCCGACGCGTCAGTGGCCATCCAGGTTTCCGGGACGTTCGGTTCTCGTCAGGAGGAGGCCCAGAGGCTGGGCCGCATTCTGCGTCCTAAGCCGGGCGAGAACCAGGCGCACTTCTACACCCTGGTCTCGCAGGACACGGTCGAACAGGATTTTGCGCTAAAGCGGCAACTATTTCTTTGCGAGCAGGGCTATGAGTATGAAATCCACGACATCCAGCAGAAACACCAAAAGCAGCTGGCCGACGAGAGTTGTCCGAAACTTCCTTTCCCGACATGGCGCGGGTCAAATGAATAACGCGCGGTTTTCCGTTCCTGTGGACAGAGGGCGGCTCTCATGATCGCCACGAATGAGATCCTGGATTCTCTTCTGCCGTTGCTCAAACCGGATGGCCCGGAAGTGCATGTCAACGCCGCCGTCTTAGAGGTGGCCGAGCCAGCACTACTGGCGGAATTGGCCGCCGATCCCCGGATTCGCAGGTATCTGCTGGCGCGCCTTTCCGACACTGTCGTCCTGGTCGATCCCGGCCATGCCCGGGACTTAGAGAGAGCGCTCCTGGATGCCGGTCACACGCCCAAGGTGCTCAGAGGAGATTTCGAATGAAACTCGGCCCCGTCTTCCAATCCATGGCCAAGGTGAACGTCGAACTCGAAGGCTTTCGCTCCGATGAATTGAGACAAGCGGCGCGGTTTTGGGTGGGCAAGGAAGCGGGCTCCTTTAACAAAGAAAAGTGCATCGCCGCCTTGACCCAGGCTATGAACAGTGATGATGCCACCCAGCGCGTGCACACCGCTTTGTCGGAGAAAGAGCGGCAGGTTCTGGCCATCTTCACACGCTACGGTCCGACAGTTTCCGGTGGTGTGTTGACCGCGGAAATGTATGCCCGCGGATTCGTCCAGTCGCCGCCCGAGGACAAGGCTTCCGAAAGTTTCTACCGCTCTTATTGCGAACAGAAAAAAACTGACCTCATCCGCCGATTATCTGAAAAGCTCGTACTGGTCGGCAACTCTTACGACTTGTATTATTCCAGTTCCTATACTTGCAGCTATCCTCGATTATCCCTTCATCCTGCGCTCATGAAGGCGGTCAAGCCGGCCGCTCCGTTGCCCTGGAGCGCTTCCCGCGTATGTGCTGAGGCCGTGGGAACCGCGCGTCGCTCATCCGCGGAGGTGGCGCTCGACCTGTGCCGGGTTGCGTCGGCGATGCGCAGGATGGGGGCCTGGGCGACCGTCAAGGGCGAGTCGCCCTCCAAGGCGACGCGCGCCCGGATGCGAAAAGAGGTGGGTCTGCGGGATGCCGAAAAAGATCCGTTTTCGCCGCCCGATCCGGAGTCGCTGTTCTACGAACTGCTCCACGGCATGGGTTTGCTGAATTTTGGGGCCAAGCCATCATGGATCCACGAGCAAGCACTGGAACGACACCTGCAACAACCTCCCACCACACAGGCGTGGCACTGGGTGCGCGCCTGGCTCCACATGTCGCTGTGGCAGGATGGCATCGGTGTTGTTCCCGACCGCGACAGTGATTACGCTTTCGTTCGCATCGAGCCGTCCAAGCTCGCTCACGCTCGTGAATTGCTCGCCTGGGCGCTGAGCGGGGTGGCGCACGCGTCGAATTGCTGGCTCGACTTGGAGACCTTTCTGCGGGACCTCTGGCGCGCATCGAATAAGACTGCGATCCACTTCTACTGCCATGGCTTCGCCTGGAATCCGGAATTCGAGATGGCTCGAAAAAGGGAGCAATATCCCGCGGGGAACGACCGCATGCTGGCATTCTGGCTCGCCGACGAGGCTGTCTGGGCGGCGAATGCCATCATGGTCACGCTGGTCACGCTTGGATTGGTCGAACGCGGCCAGACCGCCGGCGGTAAAATCCGCCCGTGCTTTCGTCTGACAGAATTGGGGCGCGTTGTGTTCGGCGCGCCGGAAATCGCGGCTGTTCAAAAGGAGCCAGAGGCGCGTTTTCTTACGGTGCAGCCAAATTTGGACATAGTGGCGTATCTGGAATCGGCCGATGCCCGGCAGATTTGCAGATTAAACCGCTTTGCCGCCGCCGCGCCGAGGGCCACTGGCCCTGTCCAGACCTTCGCGCTCCGCCGCGAATCCCTCTACGCGGCTCTGGAATCCGGTATGACATTTGACGAAGTTCGCGGTTTCTTGGCCGAACATGGGAAAACCGAACTGCCTGCGAACGTCAATCGCATGCTGTCGGAATGGGCAGTCAGACGCGAGTCGCTGGTGCTGCGGACGAAGGTGGCCTTGGCTTTGGGACCCGCGGAAACGCAGACTCGGAGCCGGGCATTGAATGACAACGTATTTCTGCTGCCTTCCATGACCGTCAAAATAGCTGCCAAAGAATTTGCGGGATGGACGATCCTGGACCATGAGGACAAGCCGGAACGAACGTGGACCAGCGATGAGCTTGGCAGCCTGTCAACCAACAGTGGCCACAGCATTTCACAAATACGCCTCGCCTCGATCGCGGACCGCACGGCGACCGGCTGGCAAATTACGCAAAAGTCCGTCGCCCGCGCGCGCGCGAGTGGAATGACGGCCGATCAAATTCTGGAATGGCTGGGCGGGCATCTGACCGCGGGAGTCCCGGCCTTGCTGGAAGTGGCCGTCCGCAATTGGACGGGCCGCCAGGGCGTCAAGCTAAGTCAGGCCCCGTTGCTGCGGATAGTGCAACCGCAGGCCAAGGAGGCCCTGCTTCACAGCGCGACTTTCCGGCCATTGCTGGCCGGGCACATCCCGCCGGAATGGTTCTTGATTCGCGAGGATCATTTGAGCGAAGTGCGCGACTTGCTGGAAAAGCTGGGATTTAAGATCGGTGAGTCATTGGATCCGCCGCCACTCGGGGCGGTGCAGAACACTGCAAAAGATTCTCCGGCAGCCATTGGTCGAACCAGCTTGATGCCAAAGCGACCACTCCGACCGTGAGCAGGACTCCTGGCTGGGTTAGCGAGAACCTGGTTCCCATTGAATTAATTGTTGCTGTCTCACCACGCTTGGCATTCGCGTGGATCAATGCTTGGGGCCGTAAACCTGCTCACCTAGAAAGCCTCTCCGGCGGTCATCCGCCAAGCCGCTTCATGAGCTTGTCAAACCTATCTTGACGCTGGTGAAATCGCGTGGTATTACATATATATAAAAGTAATGGAGATCACCCATGGAGTCTGCGATCACCGTCAAGGGTCAGGCCACAATCCCGAAGGCTATTCGCGAGCATCTCCGGTTGAAACCGGGGGATCGGGTCAAGTTCTTCGTGCATCCCGATGGCAGCGTGGTTCTCTTGCCGAAACTCCCTGCGGCGGCTTTACGAGGCATGATCAAATCCAGACGTCGGCGGCCTGTGACAATCGGGGAAATGACCGAGGCCGCTGCTGAGGGCGCTGCTGGCGGCGCGCCACGCGCTGGACGTCGATGATCGGGCTCGACACGAACATTCTCATCCGCTATCTCACCCAAGACGACCCAATACAGTCTCCGAAGGCAAGGGAGATAATCGAGCGCCGGCTAACTGAGGAAAAGCCCGGCTTCGTCAGCATTGTGGCGATGCTCGAGACCGTGTGGGTCCTCGAGCGTGGCTACGGATTGACAACCCATGAAATCGTGGCCGCCGTCGAACGCATGTTGCAAACCGATGTGCTCGTTGTGGAGAACGAGCAGGAGGTTTTCACCGCCATGATCGGACTGAAGGATGGACAAGGCTCGTTCGCCGACGCCGTGATCGCAGCCCGTGGTGCGAGAATGGGCTGTTCCTGCACGCTGACATTCGACCGCAAGGCACTGCGGCTTCCGGGTTTCAAGCTTCCCTAACGCACGCCGAACCCAGCTTCGCTTACTACGGCCAAATCAATCAGGTCGTTATTGTAAATCCAACCCTAAACCTCGCACGGGCCCGCCAGCCCAGTGCGTGCCGTCATCGCCACAAAAAGATCATGTCACTTCCGCAGCAGAATCTTTCCCAGCCAGGGAACCGGCAATGCGCCCTGGTCCAAGGCGCGGTCGTGGAAGTCGGCGAGCGTGAAGTCCTTGCCTCTGGCTGCTTCATAGGCGCGGCGCAGGCGCCACCATTCGCTGGTACCCACATAATAGGTCGGTAACTGCGTAGAACTAAGCTTGGCCCGCTGCAATTTGCCCTCGGCTTCGGCGCGCGTCTGGAAGGCGTCGTTCATCATGAACGACATGGCCTGGTCGTCCGTCATTTTCATGGTCTGCATGCGCACATCGAGGATGGCATTGCCGACGCAGCGCAGCCAGATTTTCAGGTAGCTGATGCGGTAACGCGGATCGCTGTCGGCAAAACCCTGCTGCATCATGACCTGGGCGATGTACTCGGCCCAGCCTTCGCCGTATGCGCCGTTGCCGAAGAGGCCGCGGGCGAGGCGGCGGGTTACCGGCTGGATTTCGTTGGCGTGCTCGGCCTGCACGTAGTGGCCGGGGAGCGCCTCGTGAATGGTGAGCCATTTCAGCACCCAGTTGTTGTACTCGCGCAGCTTCGACTCGGCCCTGTCTTCGGGCGTTTTCGGATCGATGGGCGTAATCCAGTACTGGGCCTCGGCGTTGGGATCGAGCGGCGGGGCAGAGTGGAACCCCGCGACCGAGTAGATGCCGCGCATGAAGGGCGGCGTCGGGATAACCTTTAAGTTGTCGCGCGACTTTAGCGAGACGATCTTCTTATCGATGATGAATTGCCGGATGCTCGCCAGATCGTCCTTCACCGTCTGCATCAAATCGTCGCGCTTAGGGTGATCTTCGGAAATCCTCCCTAGCACCTCACCAATGACCTTGTTCTCGCGGTCCTGTGCGCTGAGGCTCGCGTGGTCGTCGTGATCGGGGAAGTACTGCTTGTGCAGGGGCAGGGCGATCTGGAGCATTTCGGCGCGCGTCTTCTTGAGTTCGTGTTCCGCATCGGCGAGGACCTGGCCGGAGCTGACCGGAGTTTCCATGACCAGGCGGAATTTTTCTGCATAGAGCTCTTTGCCTAGGCGCCAGGTACGATCGGTCTTGCGCTTCGCCAGATCGTCCTGAAGCCAGCGGGAAAAATTCTTGAGCGCTTCGACAGCCCGAGGCGCGACTTCATCAAACTGGGCTTTCAATTTCGACCCGGCGGGAATGGCGGGGGCAATGGTCTTCTCGATCAGATCGATATTGCCGTCGTTCTCCTCGATGGCGACTTTGATGAAGATGGGGTCGGCATCGACCAGCTGGCTGCGCGCCTGGTCGAGGAAGTGCGGGCTCGCGGCAATGCGGGAGAGGATGTAGCCGAGGCGGACGTCCTCTGGCGCAAAGTCATCGGTGAGCGGCTGAAAAAGCGCTCCGCCCAGGAGCTCCACGTAGAACGTGGGGTTGTGCTTGTAATTCTGGATGCGGTCCAATTCGAGCAGGGTGAGGGCAATCTGGTCATCGATCAGCTGCCAGTCGGCGGCATCCTCGACGCCGAGTGAGGCAATGGGGGTCTCGGTGCGGAAGCGCTCGCGCCACTGCGCATTGACGCGGCGCTGTTCCGCCACGCCTGCGGCACTCACGTCGTCGAGCAGGGCATCGAGCGCAATGGTCTTGCCGGTCTTGGGATCGACGTGCTGATGGTACCCGGCCTGGGAGGCACTGGAAGGCGAAAGCGCCAGCGTCTCGTGAATGAACTCTTCACTGAGCTTAGCGAACTTGGCGTTAGCATTGCCGGATGAATGGAAGGTCTGCGCCATCAGGACACCAGAGATTAGAACACAGGCTGGGACAGACAAGACTTGCATGGTGCCTCGATTCTGGCGGGATGCGGAAAAACTCAGTCTGGCATCTTAGGTTGCGCCCCGAGGCAAGTCAACGAAGACAATCTGCCCGGGAGCCAGGACTGGCAAGAGTCTTTGGGAGATTCTCCAGCTGCGTTGCCTCCTTCCTGATGGTGATTCATCGTTGCCCTCAGGAAGCCGGAACTCATCGTAGTTGAAACGCAGGCGGAATCCATCGACGAGTGGAAACTGTTCGGCGTATGACAGACCAGCGCGCCGCTAGCCAGTCGTGATCTTGCCCACAACTTTCCGCACCAAATCGAGATTCACCGCGTCACCACTCGTCGATAATTTCGTCCACTTTGCTTTGATGTGGCCTTCCACAATTCGTGTCTGGCCACCTACCTGGATGCTATCCTCTCGAACTCGCCAGCACGAAAAAAAGGATTCCATTGAGCATACTTTTCATGGCCTAGTACCGATGAATAACCGGATGACGGAGTTGGAAAGTCCCTACTAAGTTGCCGCAGCCCAAGCTCTTATCAAAAAGTGTCTAACGTGGCAGCAGACTTGCCACACTTCATCGTCGGTAACTTCTTTCGGGCTCCACGCAGTTAGCCAAGGGGCTAACCGCCATCAACTCAAGGGAACTTTTCAAAGAACTGCTCACGGGTGTGGAAGGAAGGATTTTGTGAGAGAACTGCCACAATCTGAGGCGGACCACATGCCTGAAGCCGAGGCCATTCGACTTGCGCTGCAAGGCAACCATACGGCATTTGAAAGGCTCTATCGGTTGCACAGGCGCCGAGTCTTTGCTCTGTGTGTTCGCATGTTGGAAAACTCGGCGGAAGCCGAAGACTTGACCCAGGAAACCTTTCTGACTGTCTTCCGCAGGATTCATGCCTTTCGAGGCGAAACCTCATTTTCCACTTGGCTGCATCTGGTAACCGTGACTGTCGTGCTCCTACACATTCACAACAAGATAGTCGCCGAAACGTCTCGGAAGGAAACCACAGACAGGACGGAGGAAACGCAAGCCGGTGGTGTGGAGTTGTGCGATGCCGACCTGTACTTGAACAGCACCAATGATCGCCTCGGTCTGCAGAGGGCTGTCGATCAGGTGCCCCCCGGATTCAAGCCGAGGTTTGTGCTCTACGGCGAGGAAGGCTACGCACACAAGGAGATTGCCGATAGGCGCGGGCGCTCGACGGGCACTTCAAAGTCGCAACCGCGCAAAAGCCGGCGGCTCCGCGAACTGCCTCAGAAAGGCCAAAACAACCATTCGCCAGGAAAAACCCGCTCTGCCAATTGCTTTACCTTCGAGCCTGTGCCGCCCGGCAATCGTCCCCCGGCCCGTGGCAACAAGATTGTTCCATTCAGACGCAAAAGAGACGCAGCCATCGGTGAATTGAAAAGTGAAATCGATGACCCGACTGCAGACGCTGGCGCAGTTTTTAAGTAAGAACCACTCGGCTGAAGAAATCATCCTAAGGAGACAATATGCGGTTGCTTTCAGATCTGTCTTGGTTGGTCGTTGGTACCGTCGTTGCAGCCTTCCTCATCGAGCTCTTTGTCAGTCTCAGGGCGGTCAGTAAACCGCCGGACTGGCAAGAGCTTGACGACAATGTGTCCGGGGCCACTGACACGGATCGGGCCGCCGCTGGCGTTCGCACGGAGTAAATCTCGCTGGACGCTGATGCCGTCGCCGTTCAGAAACCCGTGGAGCCACGCTCGCCGGAGTACCTGGGCGAAGACGCCTGCCTGGCCAGCGGAGGTCATTCTCCTTCGAACCTTTTCCTCGACAGCGATCTCCTCAATTTGAAGAGCGCTGCGGCCAACGGACTAACTGGAACTGCCGAGGGGACCCCACGGAGCCCAGTTTAAGAAAAAGGGAAAGTGCCGGGACCAAGAAGCGAACATCGGCGATCCGAACCTGCTCAACCACGCGATCTGGTAGCGGACACGCACTTCTCCAAACCGTCCGACGGTGATCCGGCCTGACTGCAATGGCCAGCGGGCGTCCATTGAAACTAAACGGTCGATCCATGAATTCTTCGCTAACATCCTGCTCATCCCGCCTCAACCAAAATCAGTTTCGCGAATCTCTTACCACCCCTAAAGCCTGACGTTTTTAGGCCGGGGATATAAGCTCCCCTGATTTCTGCGGCCCGTGGTCCTAGGCCCATCGATCGAGGCAGGGCAGGCCTTTCCGAGCCGGTTGGTTGTCTTCGCCTGAACTAAGAGCGTCATGTCCGGAACCGCCGAAGCCTCTCCCTCCAGGGAGACGCGGGCGTCAAAACTACTTTGCCTGGAGGTGCGCATGCAAGAAAACGCCGGCAACCCGGTTGAGATGGGCTGCCGGCGCTGCTTTGCCGTTGTGCCGGATGGCTGGTCCTAATCCAGATCCAATCTTCCCGGGGCGGCGGTCAAGTGCAGCTCCCTGGGATACAAGATCCGTTTTTCGCCAGGAAACGGTTTGGAGAAGTTCGTATTCGCATACCAGATCGCGTGGTCGAGCAGGTTCGGGTCGGCGATGTCCGGTTTCTGATCAGGTCCTTGTGGGAAGTAGCGTGCGACTTCCTTCTGCCAGGCCTTTTGCAGTTTGTTGCCGCCAGCGGCGTTTAGTGTGTCGAGCGGAATCTGATTGGGAATAAAACTGTAAGGAGTTTGATCGGGCCTGTCCGTAAAGGCGTCACTCATGGGTGCAGCCAGCTGGTCGTGCTGGTTCATGGGGGGAAGGCCGAGGAGTTCCTCGATGGTGCGGACCATGTTGATTTGCGTGTAGTAAGTGTGATTCACCTGACCGCGCCGAATGTAGGGACTCACGATATAAGCCAAGGAGCGGTGACCATCGACATGATCGACACCCGCCTGCGGATCGTCCTCCACAAAGAAGAGCGCCGTTTCTGACCAATACGGGCTGTGGCTGACCGCGTCCACTAAACGGCCAACGGCGAGGTCGTTATCGGCAACCTGCGACGCGGGAGTGGGATCCCCGACGCTGCCGCCGCTGGTGTGATCGGTGCACAAGGTCATCACCATCAGGTTCGGAAGATTTTTATTGGTTACGTATTGTTGGAAGTCAGCGAGAAAGACATCCAGGCGGTATTGGTCTGGAATGCCGGTATTGAAAATGGGAAAGGCCGGATTGATGTTTTGCGCCACGGAGGGGACATCAGCGACGGCATGGAAGGTGCCGACCGGGACATGCAAAGAACCGATCTTCTTGCCTTCCAGAATCAGAGAATCGTTGTACCAGTCCGTCCAGGTTCCGAACGGCTGGCCGGCCGGGCCGACGAAAGAAGGCGCGTATTCGCCGTACATGCGCACCGTCAGACCGTGCGCCAAAGCATCCGTCCAGAGGAATCCGGTAGGTGCATAGACCAGGCTGTCACCCCCATTGTAGGGGTAGCTGCGATTGAAGTCGGTGAACTGCTTTTCGATATAATCCGGCGCAATAGCCTGGTCCGCCCACTGATGGCCGTCGGCAGACAGGACGCCCGAATCATAGAAGTTGTCAAACAACACATACTGATCGGCAAGAGCGTGGTGGTTCGGAGAGACTTGGGCTCCGAACTGCACGAGCGACGGATCACCATTGCCAAGCGGCACATCGCCAAGAACCTGATCATAGGTGCGGTTTTCCTTGATGACATAAATCACGTGCTTGATGGGATGGTGCTCACCGAAAACCAGTGGCCGGTTAGTTTCGGCGGGTCGATTCCAGCCGTTATTGGCAGCCACCTGGGCATGGTAGGTGGCGAAACCACTTGCGTTGGGTAATGGAACAATGGAAACGCTCCCGACAAAGCTGTGCGTGTTTTTGCCGCTTGGGTTGCCGGTATTGGGGACGGCTGAGCCTACGGCCGTTCCTTTAGTGTTGGCAACGATCAAGCGCTCAGGCAGGCTGCTCCCTGTACCGGACTGCTCCGCCGTCTGCGCATCCGCAACAGTCACATACGACGGATACCAGGCCGTTGGGACAAATCCCTCAAATACTAAGTCACGGTCTTGGCCCCAGCGATAAAGTGCGATGGCGTTGTTTGCGCCCAAGCTAACCGCCAGCTCGTTGCGCGAGGTGAGCGCAAGCCCGTTCGGGGA
Source organism: Acidobacteria bacterium 13_1_20CM_58_21 (assembly GCA_001919715.1). GTDB lineage: Bacteria > Acidobacteriota > Terriglobia > Acidiferrales > UBA7541 > Acidiferrum. The sequence goes on along the minus strand of MNIJ01000198.1, from coordinate 10,939 downwards.
ACTACCCAGCGGGGCACCCGGGAAGGTCTGGATTTGCAGTGTCTCGGTGACTTCGTTCCTGGAAGGATCGATCACCGAAATGGAATCGCTGTTGCTATTGGCGACAAAAACGAGACTATGCGCCGCCAGAATCGCAGTCGGCTGAAGCCCGACGGCGATGTTCTTCATTACGGCATTCGTCCGTAAGTCGATGACGCTTACTGTCCCGGTAGTGGAAAAGGCAGATTCCGGATCAGCGACAATGGGAGTCCCGGCGGAGAGGTCCGTGTACTCCCCAGGATTGGCAGGACGGCCACCCTGGTTGGAGACATAGGCGTGCTGGCCCATCACGACGATGCTCTTCGGAGCATTCTGCACTGGAATGGTGCCCACATACTGACTGCTGATGAGGTTGATGACGCCGACCGAATTCCTCATGTTCAGAACGACATAAAGAGTTTTGCCATCGGCAGAAAGAGCGAGACCGCCGTTATTGACCGCGCCTGACGTAGTTGGAAGCGGAATGGTGGTATTGACAGAAAGTGTGCCGTCGGGGGCCACATTGGCGACTACGACCCGCCCGTTGTCCTGCGAAAAGTACAGTTGTGTGCCATCTTTGGAGTACAGCACACCGTCGTAAGCGCCATTGGTTTCGCCCGGATTGAACTGCTGCTTTACTGTCCCGGTAGTTAAGTCGACGATGACGATGGGCAAGGTGGGTAAGGGATAGCCGCCCCCGGTGACCAACACCGCGGCAGTTTTCTGGTCCGGCCTTACAGCAACGGCCACTGGCCGTCCGTTGAAATTGACTTGCGTTCCGGCGGGGGTGACCACTTGATTTGTTGGAGTTACAAAGCTTCCATCGGCCTGCGGCCCCACCTGGTATGTGGGATGCTCCTGCGCGGCAGCTGACAACGGGATGAGCAGCGCTGTGCTTAGGTAAAAAGCGGTCGTTCTTAGTCGCATCAGGTGATCTCCTCAGACAAGAAGTGACTGAATTTCAGGCTGGCTCCGGAAACACTAGCCGCGCAGAATGACAACTGAATGAGAGAGGAATGGCTCGTTTATGAATACTTCACAAACATACTGTTTATCTCGCCTCGACCAGCGCAAAAATTCCTGCACCGTATCGCACGTTTGTAGCATCAAATGAAAATCGCCGACGGGTTGGGCAAAACCGCTTGCTGGTTCGATGCTCGAGGGGTGAATGGAGGCGCCGGGCCAATGGCGTCGCGTTAAGCCTCCTCCCGTGCTCCTCAATTCAAAGGAGGAAATCGGATGGAAAGTTCAGCCGCCAAACAGCAACCTAGCGCAGGAGGTCGTATGATCACTGCCGAACAAAAGTATCTGCGCACCGAGCTCGAACAACGCCGCGAGCGCCTTCACACGGCGGTGCATTCGCCCGCGGCTGATGCTTCTCTTTCGCAACTGCTTACGGCTGTGGATGCCGCGCTCGGGCGCATCGATCAAGGAACATTCGGGCTTTGCGAGACGTGCCATGACTCCGTTGAACCGGAACGGTTGCTGGCCGATCCGCTTGTGCGCTTCTGCCTCGACCACCTTACCAGTGCTGAACAGCGTGCCTTGGAGAGTGATCTCTCACTTGCCGCACGCATCCAGCGCGCACTCCTGCCGAAACCGGGTTTGGCACCAGCAGGGTGGGACGTGCGCTTTCACTATCAACCCGCCAACATGGTGAGCGGGGACTACTGCGACCTTCTCGAAACAAGCGACGGGCTGCTGTTTATGTTGGGGGATGTCGCCGGCAAGGGTGTGGCCGCGTCAATGCTCATGAGTCACCTCCATGCTACGTTTCGCAGCCTCGCCGAGGCCGGTCTCCCGCTCGATCGGATGGTGGAGGACGCCAACCGCATTTTCTGCGAAAGCACTCTTGCCGGACAATTCGCGACTCTGGTCGTAGGACGAGCGGCACACGACGGTTCGGTGGAGTTTGTCAGCGCGGGCCATCTCCCTCTTCTGCACATCCATGTTGACGGGGCAACACCGAGGGATTCCACCGGCGTGCCTCTGGGGATGTTCTGTAACACGCGCTTCCCGGTCCAGCGACTCACATTGGCTCATGGTGACGCTGTTCTTCTGTATACCGACGGGTTGACGGAAGCACGGAATCGCGCTGGCCAAGAGTATGGTCTCCACCGAATTCGCGCGCTCGCGGCGCGGCACGGCGGGATAGCGCCTGCCGGGCTGATCTCCGAATGTCTCGAGGACTTGGTCAGCTTCGGGGAGGGTTTAAAGCAAACCGACGATTTGACGCTTCTGGTTGTGCGCCGTGCCGCCGAAGCCGGAGTTTCAGCGTAGCCGCCGAGTATTGCCAACCTTTAGAATCCGCTGAAAAGCTGTTTCTTCTATCTCGCATTTCGTCTAGATCCTCCTATTGCGGACGGCCTGGGCATCGGCCATGGGAAGCTAAGTGTGCTTCCGACTCGATTCACAAATACCGCTTGACGCCAGTCCCTGCTATGTTGCTCTTGGCCTGGCATGGACCAGCTTACCCGCAGAAGCCGCTGGCCAGCTCGATGGGACTACACAGCTTAGCGCCGGGTGAATCATGAATGGCCTAAAGCGATTATTCTCGCGTCGCCGCTTGTACAACGATCTCTCAGACGAGATTCAGGAACACCTCGCAGAGAAGATCGAGGAGTTGGTTTCGGGCGGCAGGTCCAGAAAAGAAGCTGCGCAGCGCGAATTTGGGAGTGTAACTCTAATCGAACAAGACAGCCGCAAGGTCTCCGCAAAGCATTGAGTTGAGGGCCAGTTCAGGTTTGGCGAAACGGCGGGTCGGCAAATTCCAGCGTCCTCAAAAATTACCGGACACTTGCCAAGGCGCTCTCACCTGCGATTCCGCATCTCCGGTAGGCGCGTTTGGCTCCCTCTAGACGCCGGTTAACCTGTTCCCACTATGCTTGCTGTAGTTCCGATCCCTATTCAAAGCCCGGTATAGTCAGAGGCCAAACTGCGAGACAATTCCGTAATAGTCAAGGAGGCGGAGCATGAGGGCGATTCTAATCTCCGTAGCGATTCTATTAATGTGCGGCCCGATGCTGGCCCAACAGAGGAAACAATCTGCCATTGTGCAAAGGACGTTTGTTCCTGACGAGCCGCTGCCGTGCATCGCGTTTAATCGGATGGCCACTCGGTTGGATGCCGTTTACAAGAGCGAGGAAATCAGCAAGACCGACTACGACGAGGGCATGAGAAAGTACAAGAATGGCACAGCGGAAGAGGGCGTGGACTATTTCATCGGCGGCAAGGACAAATACCAAAGAATTTCGTTACAGCGAGACAAGCTCGCTGAGTTCATTCGTTGGTACGCAGCGGAGGGAGGGCGCGGGCAAATGGACGCAGCCAACACCCAGTGCTCCACGGAATTAGGGGAGAGAGAAGAAAGATACGCGGGGATTTACAACCTCCGGCAGTTACAAGACGCGATGACGATTGCGCGGGCGGAAGGTCTGTTGGCAGATGTTGCTATGGAAGGCCAGAATGTGGTGATAAAAGCTCTTTTAGAGAGTGGAGCATCGCACAGCAAAGACGTAGACCGCTACAACAAGCTGGTCGAAAGCGTAAACACATACAACAAGGCCGTGAACGATCTCGTGGTGACCGTGAATACGGCGATGGATGAACCGAAGGGCTCCAAGCTGGCGCCAATGTTGAGCTTCAACTTTGTTCGCCTGCAACCCATAACATGCACTGGAAGGTCACTGGCGTTTAGCAATTCGACGGCTTACTTGGCTAACCTCAACACCATGGCCAACGCCGTGCCAACGATGCACTGTGAGTAGGTGCGCGTGGTTCAAAACTTACACATTTACAGTAGGAGGTCAAGGTAACCAGCGTATCCGGCGCGTAGATGGAGCCACTGGGATCATATGAATTGAGTCATCGATTCAGCCAATTGCATGCCCCGCCGGGTGTGCGGTTCTGGCGCTTCGTTTCTTCGGTCCTTAATTCTTGAGCAGGGAGCGGATGCGGGCTTCGTCCGACAGCGGGAGCCAATCGCCGGACTTTAGGCAGGTGTAAGCGTCAACCTGGTAGCCTCCGACAGAAGCGGTGGGATCGCCGGAAACCTGATCCTTCTTCAGGAGAAAAATCCCCTCCTGCTGCTTCTGGAACTTGGGGGAGTTAACCCAGGCTACATCTCTTGAGAGCGGAAAGCGCACCGCCATCTTGTTGCCCTTGGGTTTTGTTCCCTTGAGGATTGACTTGATTTGGAGAACAGCCTCATGCCAATCCGCGCTGTGTTCGGAGACGTGATAACGCGCGGCGGCGGATTTGGGTATGCTCCAGCGGTGGACATCCGTAATGCGACCAATGACCACCAAATCAGACGAGGCAACGCGGTTTTGGAGATCTTGGTCGCTGATCTGCTTTGGCGTCTGGGCGAGGGCCGGTTGGCCCGTAGGGGATCCCTCGGCAGGAGCTCCTCCGCCCGGATTGAAGTCATGTCCCAGTTCTTTGACGGCCACACCGGAACCAAAGATCCAACCTTCCGTGTAGAACGTTGCTTGAGTCCCTGGTTGGAAGGCGGATGGATCTTTCACCTCGACGGTGACGTTGTCGCCCTTCTTCAGCGAAACGGCAGCAGGCTTTTTCAAGACGAAGTCCACGCGAACGACTATCGTCTGCGGCGATTGAGGGACGCCCGCAAAGGAGACTGTGCCAAGCTGGCTTACCGTGCCCGAAAAGACGATGCTCGATTGTTTGGCGAGAGCAGCCTGGTTGTCCTGCCCTTCGAGGAAGGCGGCGGCGGACGGTACGAGCCAGACCGTCGAGAGGATACCGGCAAGGAAGCTTAGCGAGCAATTCATGTACGCCTCTCCTTTTTCGCGTCAAGGTTCGAAACGCGCTTCAGGGAATCACGGGAACGCTAAAATAGAATGGATCGATAGAAACCGCCACGGGGTTGCCTGAGCCATCCGTGAGTGTCTTGGCGCTGAAGTCCACTGCGCGTTGGTAGGTTACGCCTTGCGGGAAATTGGTGCGATCTGGCGCGTTGTTGGCGCAAAACACGCCGCGGAACTCGTTCTCCACAGAAAGCAAATAGTCGTAGTCCCCCAAGTAAGGCAAGAACTGCTGCTTGGGCGTATCCGCCGGGACACTCGCGAGAATGAGGTCCTGAGCGGTTGCGAAGCCATTGTGCGATTGCACTATATGTGTAACCCAACGGCCGGCAGAAAGTTGCTGGTAGAGAAGACCGACGACGCCATTATTGGCCACCGCCAGCGCTATGTTCGTCGCGTTGCTGATCGTCGTTTGGGGCAGGTCTGCCTTGGACCAGGTCAGCCCGCGGTCGGTCGAGCGACGCACATGCAGCGTATAGATGTCCCCCTTCTGTCCGTGGTCGGCCCAACCGAGGTACACCGTGGAACTGTTATGGGGATCGACGGCGATCGAAAGCGTGGAACCGATTCGTTCCTGACCCAGTGTGGGCGCATTGGACCACGGAATGGAGGTGCGCTTCACGACCAGACGGCCCGGAAGTTTATCGGACGGGTCTCTAAGCGCCTGGAAAGGACGGGGGCCGGTGCCACCGGCATCGTCGCGCACCACCACGACGTCGCTCGTGGCGCTTGTACCGTTAAATTTGCGCCAGCCGAAAAAAGCCGCGTAAACGGTATTGTCCGGAGCGACTGCCGGACGAACTGAAGGCCCATCCTGTCCCGCGGTATGGCGGGCCTCGATGGAAAAGGATTTGTAGGTCGCCCCACCGTCGACCGAGACGTCCACCGTTGCGGTACGGCCACTGGGCTGATTGAAATCATTGACCCCCACATAGATGTGGTCGGTCTTGGAAATGGCCAGGGCCCGAACGAAGGGCTGGTCCACGTTGCTGCGGGTGGACTGTACGTTCATAACCGCACTGGAAGAAACGTCATTGGATTCCGACTCGTCGAGCGTGATGGATGCGGCGCAAGCCAGCGTGCCAGCGTGGAGGTCCCCGCGCGGATGGTTCTCTCCTGTGGGCATGGCATGGGTGATGTCGCAGGTCATGCGCGGAACGGGAGTGATGGCATTCAGGATCCAGCTGTTGCCTCCGTCTTCGGAAACGTAGATGGGGGCATTGCTACTGCTCGAAACGGGATTGGGAGTGAATGCCGAAGCGACCATGACCTGTGGGTTGGCAGTTTGGACAGCGAGAAAAGGTTCGCTATCTTGATTGGTTTCGCCGCTGAGACTTGCGGGGATGAGGTCCACAAGCTTGACCTGGGTCAGCGCGGCATAAACTGAACCAAGGGTGCGAGCGGATGGGGGGCCATCGGCTCCGACGCCAGTTTTGGGCGGAGCGTGCTTCTCCATGAGTAAGATTCCGGCAGTCAAAACAAGCAAAGTAAACGCCAGCAAGCGCATCCAAAATGCGGCAAGAGCTTTCACGGCAAATGGTCTCCCCAGTCAAGCGGCGTTGAATTTTAAGTCGGGCAGGCCAGCAGGCGGGCCGGGTTCCGCGTGGCACGCATATTTCGCCAGAAAAATATTCGGCCGGGAAACCAACATACACCTAACCAATCCCGCCGACAATGCCCGAGATAGTTTGCCTGGCTCATCACCGCGAGGGCCCAGAGAGGTCCACTCCTCTCCTAGCCGCATTCTTCGTGCAGCGAAGCCGGGGTCAAGAGTGGGCCTAGAGCAGCGGGCTTGCCCCTTGACGGCGACCAGAGCGAAGGGACTTCTTGTTGGCAACACTCCTTGTTTGGGAATAGGCAAGGCGTTTACGGCTGACGCGAAGGACGGCCATGTGCGCAGCACTAACGTTGGTGGACCGCATGGCTGTTCCCGTGTACGCTACAGAAAAGAAATGAAGAACAGCGGCACGGAGTTTCAAGGAGGGGAATCCATGATTATTTGCGATCTCTGCGGCCAAGCAAGAGACTGTCTGCAGAAGGAAATTGACAGCAAGGAATACGATATCTGCTCCGAACGCTGGAACGCGTTGGCACAAAAGCTGAGGGGCAAAGGCAGGGTGAAGAATCGGGAAACCGTGTTCCTAGCAGCGCCCAGAATAGTCAAAGAGCGGGAAGAGGAAGAGCCGGGGCCGCTACCAGCAGGGCCGCCTAAGATCTGGGGCGGAGGGGAGCGGCCACACTGACAAAGTGGGCAAGAGGGACGTTGCGGCTCGCTCTGTATAAAATCATGCGGCATGCTCTCTAATTTTTGATTTCCGGGCACTTTGCCGGCAAGCCTTTGACTGGCGCTCGAAAAAACTCGATTCCGACCGGCTGCGGGCCACCTTCATGGCTTTTTTTTCAAATTGTTTCGCTGCCTCCGCCGGGCGGCCTGCAAGAGAGTGAAACTCCGCCTGGGCCGCCGGATAAAACGGATAGTCCTTGAGCTTGGCAGCCCGACGCACAGGTTGCCACGGATCGCTCGGCTGCAGGCTCTGGCGTTGGACTGGCTTTATCGACGTGCTCTGACGAATTTCACGATATCCGCGTTGTGGAATTCTCGGAGAACCTTAACTACGGCTGAAGTGGGCGAGAGCTATGCGAGTGTTTGCCTCGGAGTATAGTCGTTGGCACTCTTGGACAGCATGTCCTGTCGTCCGACCGCAACCGCCTTGTCGTTGCTAAAACTCCGCCCGCCTTTGATTCCATGGCCACACGCAAGAATTAAAAAAAGACCAATCTGTACAATATGGAACAGACGCTAATACCTGCCCAAGGATATATTTCACCTGCTTAGAGTCCATAGATTCCCGGGGGCCAGCATCGCAAGGGAAGGGAAACTGGCCCCCGTGAATTATTCCTATCAAGGCAGCATCCTGATTTGCCGATCCTCTTTGCCCACCGTTACCGCTTGGAAGTAGAAGGCTGCCCAAGAGGAACTCGACAAAAAGCAATTCGCGGTAAGCGCGGAGATCGTCGGAACCCCCGAAGCGTTTAGCGAACGGCTGGGCACACAGCTCTATGTCGCAATCTGTCACTTGAGACGGTGGCAGTATTCATTACCAGAGGCGCAGCGGACCAGTTTCGAGGAAATGCTGGTACACAGGCGTCATTCGTGTCAGCTGCCGTCAGATCGTCGAACCTGCAAATCAACTCCTCTCGCTGATATTACCCGGGCAGAAAAAAATTCTATCTAATCCGAAGCCCCGACTCAGAATGGTTAGGAGAGCCATACTTTTTCTTCGGTTCATCCGCCTGTTTTCTAGTTCGGCAAGTCTCGTGCGGGCGCGCGCCGGTCCTAGAGTTCTTGTGCTAGATTCGACTGCATCAGTCTGTGTGGTGGTTAATCCCCGTCTGAAAGCCACGCCACAAGGGCGCGGAGTCTCCGGCCCCCGCGGCCAGGGGTGAGAGAGCTATGCCGAATTCGCAGCGCAGGATCCATAAAGCCCCAAAGCGCCGCAGCTCCCGCAAGCCGTCCCTAGAACTAGCGCAACTCTTTCGAGTTGTCGCTCGAACGGCCACCGACGCCATCATCACCATCGACGAACGAAGCATCATTCTTTTTGTCAACGAAGCCGCTCAAGAAGTCTTCGGATACTCCGTTTCCGAGATGATGGACCAAGAAATTACTATGCTGATGCCCGACTATCTGCGTCAGGCGCACCAGGCGGCTATCGGACGATGTGTGCAAACTGGCAAGAAACATCATTCGCGGACTGCTCTGAAACTGACAGGCCTTCACCGCAGCGGAAGGGAAATTCTTCTCGAAGTTTCATTGGGGGAGCATGTCCACAAGGGAAGTCGCATTTTCACTGGAATAGTCCGCGACATCACTGACCGCGATCGCCTAGATCGAGAGCTCCGCCAGGCAAAAGACAGATACGCGAAAATGATTCAAGCGAGCCCGGACGCCATCTCTCTACGAAGCCTCCCGGAGCGCCGCTACATCGAAGTGAATGAAAGCTTCACCCGTCTCACTGGCTATACGGCCGAGGAGGTGATGGGCAAGACTCCCTCGGACATCAATTTATTCGTGGAAACGGAGTGGCATCGGAACACTCTTGAGAAGCTGCAACGGGACGGAGAGATTCGGGAACAGGAGTTTCGATTCCGCCCGAAGGGAGGGGAGATCCGATTTGCTACGCTCTCGGCCGTGCGAGTGATGCTGGACGGCCAGCCATGTATGCTCTCGATCACGCGAGACATCACGGAGCGCAAACGAACCGAAGCCGCACTCTCTCATTTGGCGTCAATTGTTGAGTCGTCTGATGATGCAATTGTAGGCAAGACATTGGATGGGAAGATTGCGAGCTGGAACTTAGGCGCAGAGACGGTCTATGGCTACACGGCGAGTGAAGTGGTCGGACGGCCGCTCACAATTCTGGTTCCTGCTGAGTACCAGGACGAGATACCTGAAATCTTGGAGAGGATCAAGAGAGAGGAGAGAATTCAGCATTATGAAACGGTTCGCGTCCGAAAAGACGGACACAAGATCAATGTTTCCGTGACTATATCGCCGATAAAAGATGCCAGCGGAAAGGTGGTGGGTGCTTCGGCGATCGCCCGCGATGTCACTGCGCGGAAGCGCACCCAGGAGGCCCTCCAGCAATCGGAGTCAAACTTTCGTTCACTTGTGCATGACGCGCCTTACGGAATCTATCGTGCCACGCTAGACGGCCGCCTCCTCCAGGTGAACCCAGCGCTTGTGAAGATGTTGGGGTACGATTCGGAGGCGGAACTTCTTCGGTGTAACGACGAGCGCAACATCTATTGCGACCCGCAAGTCCGTGAGCGCTTGGTCAAAGAATTTTGGCCCAAGAAGGACTTTCAAGGAGTCGAGGCCGCATGGCGGAGGAAAGATGGACAGATCATCACCGTCAAAATGACCGGGCATGCAGTGTTAGAAAAGGACAACTCCCTTGCTCATTTCGAGGTGTTCGCCGAGGACATAACGGATCGTCGAAGTCTCGAAAAACAGCTTCTGCAGTCGCAGAAAATGGAGGCCGTTGGCCGCCTCGCTGGCGGAATTGCCCACGATTTCAACAATCTCCTCGGCGTCATCCTCGGGCACAGCGACATTCTTGACCAACACATGGGTGCGAACGACCGCCTGAGGAAGAGCGTCGAAGCCACTCGGCATGCGGCACAGCAAGCTGCTGCTCTGACGGCGCAGCTGCTTGGATTCAGTCGCAAGCAAGTCATCGAACCAAAAGTTATGGACCTAAATGCTTCGGTCTTGGAAATCGAAAAGATGCTCCACCGCTTGATCGGCGAAGACATCGAATTAGTGATCAGGTTAGACCGTAATTTGGGTTACGTGAAAGCTGATCCAGGTCAGTTGAGCCAGGTGCTCATGAACCTGGCGCTCAATTCACGGGATGCGATGCCCAGCGGCGGAAAGTTGGCGATTGAAACTGCACATGTGGAACTCGATGACACTTACGCCCGCCAGCATTTGGGTGCAAGGACTGGGCCATTCATCATGCTGGCGGTGAGCGATACGGGCATTGGCATGGATGCAGAAACGCTGTCGCATATCTTTGAGCCGTTCTTCACAACGAAGGAGACAGGAAAAGGCACTGGCCTAGGACTCTCGATGGTCTATGGGATCGTCAAACAGAGCAACGGATACATCATGGCCTACAGCGAACCGGACCGTGGCACGACTTTTAAGATATATTTTCCGAGCACGGAAGAATCCCTCCCGGTCCACCAGAAGGAGATGGAAATAGTTGGGGGCACAGAAACTATCTTGGTTGTGGAAGATGAACCCGCGCTGCGAGAACTAACATGCACACTCTTAGAAGACTCCGGTTATACGGTTCTCGAATCCTCGGCGGTCGAGGATGCCATCCGAACGGCGAAGGACATGCAGCGCAAAATCGATCTGTTACTCACGGACGTCGTCATGCCCCGGTTGGACGGCCGCGAATTGGCGAGCCAACTGGCCGCACTTCGTCCCAATCTGAAAGTCCTGTACATGTCAGGCTATACGGACGACGTGATCGCTCATCGAGGTGTGTTGGCCCAGGGCATGCTGCTGGTCCAGAAACCCT